>PBKP01000051.1 GCA_002721515.1 Nitrospina sp. | reverse complement strand
GCAGAGAAAGCCGAGTCGCATGAAATATGTTTTATTCCTGATAACGATTACCCCAAATTTATTGCTAAGCAATTAAACGGTGATGCGTTCAAACAGGGAGACATTGTAAATTCAAAAGGAGAATTGTTAGGCAAGCATCAGGGGTATCCCGCATTTACAATTGGTCAACGTAAAGGTTTGAACTTGGGAGGGCTTAAAGAGCCCTATTTTGTAACGCATATTGACCCAACCAATAATCGGATAACCGTGGGAACTAAAAAAGAATTAGAACGTGCAAACTGTACTGTTGGTCAAGTGACTTGGTCCCTAGATGTCGAAGAGTCAACTCGTGCTGAAGTTCAAATTCGTTACCGTCATCAGAGTGTCCCCGCCACCATTAAAAAGATAGATGCCTCACGTGTTCGTGTGGAATTTGATCAACCTCAATTATCGGTAGCTCCTGGGCAGTCAGCTGTTTTCTACCAGGAAGACTGTGTTATAGGCGGCGGGTGGCTTGAATGAGCCAGGAAGTCATCGTTGCGGTAGAAGCCGCGCTGCAGGCCGGTAAAATTCTTAGCGAGCGCGCAGATGATATTGGCAAAGTTTCTTTCAAGGATTTTCATGACCCGGTTACGGAAGTCGATCACCTTGCCGAAGAAGTAATCATCGCCCGCATCAAGAAAACTTTCCCAGACCACGACATTCTTGCGGAAGAATCAGGAAATACCGAAGGCAGTGATTCAACTAGCAAGTGGATCATTGATCCACTAGACGGCACCTTAAATTATTCGCATGGTTATCCGTGTTATTGTGTCTCTATTGCCTTCGAGCAAAAGGACGATGTGAAGGTAGGTGTCGTCTATAATCCTTGCCTCGATGAGTTGTTCGTCGCTGAAAAAGGTCAAGGCGCAATACTTAATGGTAAACCTATCCAAGTATCCACGATTCCCACTCTGAAAAAAAGTTTATTGGTTACAGGTTTTGCGCCTCGGGTAGTGAAGTCAGAAAAAGATAATCTTGATCATTTTTGCAATTTTATGAAAGCCTGCCAGGCAGTACGGCGTCCTGGTTCTGCGGCTATGGATCTGGTTTATACAGCAATGGGACGCTTTGAAGGATTCTGGGAAAGGATGCTACATCCATGGGATGTTGCTGCGGGACTTCTTATCGTTCTGGAAGCGGGTGGTAAGGCTAGTAAATTTGATGGTACTCCGACAAATATTTATGATAATGAAATTCTTGTCAGTAATGGGCTAGTGCATCAGGAGATGGTCGATATTTTACAAAAAGGAGAATTGTAACCTCTTTAATTTTGCTGGTTTCATCAATGAAAAAAACCTTCATACTTTTTTATATAATCTTCCTATTAGTCGCTTGTCAATCCACGCGTGAAAAAAATTGTGCGGGATGCGTTTATGATCTTTCTTTGTGGAAAACAGCTGTTGATACTATTGCCTTAGCAAACTTTCCTGAAGAAGAATTTGTTGCTGTGGTGCATTATGCTAATTTTTCAAACGCTTGGGTGACTACTGGAAATAAAGTGAATATTACTGCAAATTTTCTTCATGAATTAACCAAAGAACAACGGATAGCTGTAGCAGCTCATGAGATTGCTCATTTAAAATCTGGTCATTATTATACAAAATTAGGGGTTTCCATTCTGACATCGATTGGATTTTCTGTATTGAATATGTTTGTCCCGGGTGCGGGTTATAGCGAATATGTAATTAAGCCAGCAGTGGTGAATGGATTTTCTCGCCCTCAAGAACTGGAGGCGGATAAAATAGGGGTCGAATATTTAAACAAAGCTGGGTTTTCAACAAAATATTATCTTGAACTTTTAAATATGCTTCAAAAAAAATCAGGAAATAAGGCTGCAAAAGTAAACTACTTTTCCACTCATCCAAGTAACAGTGAACGGATAAAAAAAATAAGAAGCTTGCAAATGCAGGAAGATAAAAATTGATAATTTTCAATTATGCTTATCGGGATCTACCAAATAGGTATAACCTCCTAGCCCTTCTTTGTATAAATTTAAAAAATCATCTGCCTCTTTTTGTGAGATGGTGCCTCGCTGAACACAACTAATTAGAAACCCATCAATACGCCCTGCCAGTTCGTCTGCTGAAAACTGAACATATTCAAGGACATCAGTAACATCTTCACCTTCAATAATCTGTTCATATTTTAATGTCCCATCCTCGTTAAGAGAAACGTGCACGGTATTTGTATCACCAAATAAATTATGTAGATCACCTAGGATCTCTTGGTACGCACCGGTTAGAAAAATACAAAGTGGGTAATTTTCGTTTTGTTCCAGTTCGTGCACACGAAGAGTACTTTCTGTTCCACGATGAGTGCCTATGAAATTATCTATTCTGCCGTCTGAGTCACAGGTGATATCCTCGATTGTGGCTTTGCGGTTTGGTTCTTCATTCAATCGATAAATAGGTACTACGGGAAAAACCTGGTCAATAGCCCAGGAATCAGGAACTGATTGAAAAATGGAAAAATTACAAAAGTATTTGTCTGCGAGTCTGGTTTTTAGACTGCGGATTTCCTCTGACATGAGTTTTAGTCGATTACTTAGTTTTTCAATTTTCCAGCAAATTCCCCAGAAGATTCTTTCAGCTAGAGCTCTGTGTTCTAAAGAAATAAGCCCTAGAAGGAATTGATTTTGTGCTTCATCTTTTAAATGCACTGCATCATGCCATGATTCATTCAAGTTTTTGTTGGAAGTGGAGTCAAGTATATGGAATATTTCTTTTACGACTTCGGGAGCATCGTCTTTGATTTCGATAGTATTGCTCCATTCTGGAAAGCTTGTGACATCAAGAACATTAACCACCAGAATAGAATGATGTGCAGTCATAGCTCGACCTGATTCGGAAATAATATTGGGGTGCGGTAGGTTTTCCTTATTGCAAATTTCTAAAAGGTGATAAACGACATCGTTAGCGTATTCTTGTACCGAATAATTAGTGCTGGAGGCAAAAGTGGAACGAGAACCATCGTAATCGACTCCTAAACCACCGCCGACATCGATAAACTCAATATTGCAACCAAATTTCATTAGTTCAGAATAAAATCGTCCTACTTCTTGCAAGCTGTTTTTAATTCGGCGAATATTGGTGATCTGGCTTCCTAAATGAAAATGTATTAATTTGATACAGTCGAGAATTTTTTTGTTTTTGGCTATATGTAAAGCTTCCATTAACTCAATTGAGTTTAATCCGAATTTCGAGTGTTCTCCTGCTGAAGAGGACCAACGCCCTTGACCAGTACTCAATAGTTTAATACGTAAACCAATATTAGGTTGCACCATTAGTTCCTTGGCAACTTTTTCTATAAGAGTCAGTTCATCCAATTTTTCCACCACAATAAAAACTTTTTTACCTAATTTCTGACTCATTAATGCGAGTCGGATAAATGCTTCGTCTTTATACCCATTGCAGACAAGTAGAGCTTCGGGGTTATCGAGGATGGCAAGGATAGCGTGTAATTCTGGTTTGGACCCGGCTTCCAGCCCTATATTATAAGGTTGACCAAATTTGACAATTTCTTCGACAACCTGTCTTTGCTGATTTACCTTTATTGGATAGACACCGTGGTACTTGCCATTATATTCATATTCTTCGATAGACCGCTGAAACGAATTAGCTAGGTTTGCAATACTTGCTTTTAGAATATCTGAAAAGCGAATGAGTAGAGGAAGAGAATAACCTTTCGATTGGATGTCATCGACTAGGTTCTTTAGATCTATATCATGTTTGTTTTTTCGATTGGGGCGTACTACAATATTTCCCTTCGAATTGATATCGAAATAGCCAGCACCCCAGCCTCCGATATTATAATGTTCGCGGGCTTCTTCAATGGTCCACTTTGGCATTTAGGTGGTCCTATTTTAACTTAATAAATTAGTAATTGAATTTAAACAAATTACCTTAAAGCTTTTAAATGTCAATTCAAAACAAAGAGTTTTTTTTGTTTTACTAAACTGTGTTATAAGTTTGTGCACTTTAGTTAAGTCAATACAACAGAACCGAGAAAAAATGAAAATTGAAAAAGTCGAAGTACAGGAAATTGCTAGATCATATGGTACACCTGTCTACGTTTACAGTTTGGAAACATTACGTAATGCAATCCAAGAGATAAAGCAACTCTCCCCTGTAACCCGATATGCGATGAAGGCCTCCTCAAATGTAAGAATTTTGCAAGAGATGTTAGCAAATGGGGTGAAAATTGATGCGGTAAGTGTTTATGAAGTTCAACGCGCACTTAGAGCCGGTTATAAAGTTGAAGATATTTGCTTCACCAGCGATGTATTTTTTAATGCCGATGATGTGAATTACTGTTTAGAGAATAATATTTATTGCAATTGTGGCACCTTGGGAATGGTCGAAGAATATGGTAAAGCCTTAAAAAAGCAGAAAACAGGTTCCTCAAAAATTTCTATTCGTATAAATCCGGGTGAGGGCGCAGGGCACTCTAAAAAAACCAATACAGGTGGACCTTATAGTAAACATGGTATTTGGCACCAAAATTTGGATGAGGTGAAGAAGTTGCTAGAAGAATATGGCCTCGTTCTTTCCGGCGTTCATATGCACATTGGTTCGGGTGGGGATATGGAACACCTTAAACGCATTACCGGTAAACTGGTTGACTTTGCAAAAGAGTTCCCAGATGTAGAAACTATTAATTTTGGAGGTGGTTTACCTTATCAATATGATCCAGATCAACCTCAGGAAGATATCACTGGTTATAAAGCCATCATCGATGATAGAGCTAGGGTTTTAAAAGAACATTTTGGTAGAGAGGTGGTTTGTGAAATCGAACCAGGCAGACGCTTTGTGGCAGGATGTGGATATTTGATAGGTGAAGTGCGATCTCTCAATCATACCTTTGACGAAGAAGGTAACCGAATAGATTATGTTTTAACAAACGTTGGTTTTTGCCATTTAATCCGGCCAATGGCATATGGTTCTTTTCATCCTATCTGGTTTGATGCAGAAAAATTAGGACCTGAACAGGATCTTATTATTGCCGGACCCGTTTGTGAATCTGGAGATGTATTAACGCAGAAAGATGAAGAGCCGGTTCCACGAAAACTACCAATGCCGAAACCAGGAGACTTTATTGTAATAGGTGGAGCGGGAGCTTATGGGCACGTTATGTCTTCCAATTACAATTCACAACCCTTAATTCCTGAAGTAATTGTCGATGGCGATATATGTACACTAACCCGGAAACGTCAGACTCTCGATGATGTTATGCATGGGGAGATTTAAGATTATTAAAATAAGGGATTGATTTTTTGCGCCATCTGAACATCTGCTAGGGTAACGCCACTGACTGTATGTGTCCAATAACGGATAGAGATTCGCTTGTAGTTTATGATGATGTCAGGGTGATGGTTATTTTTTTCCGCGGCCTCTGCGACTTTACTGACAAAATCAATTCCTTCCATAAATTTTGAAGCATGATGCACCCGTTGAATAAAAGGCACCCCTTTTTCGTTTTCACCAACTTTCCATTCTGGTGCCATGTCCTTTAATTTTTCTTGTAACTCCTGTTCATTTAATGCGATTTTATCTACCATCTTTACTCTCCATTTCGGCAAGGAAAATTAATAAATAATTTTCTCAAGTTTTTTTCTTAAAGTGGTTTCGTTAACTTTGTAAACGAAATTTTCTTTTCCATTGATGATGACTACAGGTATTTTTTCTTTGTATATTTCAAAAAGGTCTGCACTGGACTCAATATCAACCATTTTCAGAATTGCAGGGAAGTCAGGTAAAACTCTCTCGACAATTTTTTTAGCATCGTCGCATAATTCGCAATCTTTTTTGGTCAGAATTTCAATTTGTATTTGCATAATCCAAATATAATAAAACTAGAAATTTGAAAATTCTTGATAACTATTTTTTGTCATAAGAATTGAAAGGTTTTGTGTATTTTTGCCCCGTTACATGGAATGGGTCATTGTGGTAACAGTACCCCAAATTATAAGGGCTGCAAATATTAGGATAAAACCTATAAGAACGGCGATAGCTAGGGGGCGTTTTTTCCAATATTTTTCCTTGTTTTGATCAACAATGGGAATAGCTACCAAAAATCCTATAATTATTGGAGGTGCAACAATTAAAAAAGGTACCCATACATTTTCCAAGGCATAGATCCAAACAAACTGCCACGGAGGTTTTGTGACTTCTAAACCAAGTATGGGTTCTTCTCCCAGGGGTGGCGCGATTGTAAGTGCAAGAAGGCAAATTAATAGGAATATTCCGGCACCCGCTCTTCTTAAATACGCCATATGTTTAGTAAAAGGGATATTTTTAGCGGGCTTTGTAGCATTCGGTAATTGCGATAGCTTATGGTATTTGACATAGAATAAATGTAGTCCAATCATTAAAATTACTATGATAGGCAGCAAAGAAATATGTGCCATGTATATTCTGCTTAACAAAGGAACACCCTGAGCAAAAGCTTCTGTGAGCGGTAAGCCAAAAGGTCCAATTTGCTCAGCAACCCAAAGAAAATGTGCTAAGGCTTCATAAGCTTCCTGATCCCATTTTAAAACTGTTCCGGTAAATAGCAGGGTAACCATTATTACCATTATTCCAATCCCAATAAGCCAGTTGATTTCCCTTGGGTTTTTATAAGATGCGGTGAAGAATACACGGATTGCATGCAATGTCATGGTTACTGTCAATACTTCTGCAGCCCAGAAGTGAATACCACGCAGGTACCATCCCAGATAAACTTGATCGACTAAATAATGTAGGCTGCGATTAGCGCGCTCAGGGTCGGGAATAAAAAATTGCGCAAGCAAGATCCCACTTATTAAAAGGACGGCAAAGGATGATAAGGTCATTCCCCCAAGGGAATATTTTAGAGAGTTTGCGTGTTCGGGGATATCGTATTCGAGTAAATTTAGGCCGAGTCGGTCTTCCAACAATTTTGTAAGTCCGCTTGCCATGAAATCATTCTCCAGGTCTTAAAAATGTAAGTCCAGCAAAAATAAGGCTTGCGAAAACAGTAATACCTAATGCTGCAGAGTAACCCTTGCTTGAAGTTTCTACAGCTTTATGTTTTGAAGATTCAACCTTTGGCATGGCGTGGTCATCATTTTCACTGTGACTCCCTTCCATATTCATTGGCTCATTTGTTTCAGTTACAATTTCGCCTTTCATAAACAAATCACCAGGTGAAAATAATTCCGAGTTTTCAAGAGGATCTGATTCTTCTTCCTCGGTAATGTAAATAGAGTCGGATGATTTTTCCAGAGCCGGGATTTTTGATTCTTCCTTATTATGCCCTACATGCGCAAAGGCATTTGGGGCGATGTAAGTAAAGATGAATAAAATGAAAATGATTAAAAATTGTTTCATGACCCCATTACCAATTGGGTAAAAGCTTCTAGTGTTTCATCGTTAGCCCAGTCTCTAGGACCAACGGCCTTATGCCGGATCAAACCATTTCGGTCGACAATAAATGTTTCCGGAACACCTGTGGTTTTATAAACCCTTTTGGCAACGATACTATCCGGGTCTAATAGTACAGGAAAGGTTAGGTTAAATTTCTTCATAAATGGTTCAATAAGTGTCTGGTCTTTATCAACACTTATGGTAAGCATTTCAAATCCATGGTCTTTAAATTTTCGATATAATTTTTCCATTGAAGGCATTTCAACTTCGCAGGTTCCACACCACGTGGCCCAGAAATTTATAAAGACTACTTTACCGCGGTAGTCAGAGAGCTTTACTTTGCCACCTAATAGGCTTGGTAGTTCAAAGTTTGGAGATATAAAAGCCTCGGCAGGATATTCGGTTTCGAAGGGTTTAAGCTCTACTTTATTGAGCGATATAACAAATACTGACAACAGAGCTGCTACTAGAAAAGTATAAGGGATGTAGATGCTAACGGGCTTGTCTTGAGACACGTTTTCCATATTTAAACTGACCTAAAGATATTTTTATAGCTGTTTAAGTTCGGCGATAGGGGCGGTAGAATTTTTTGTCTACTGCGATCACAATTTCATCAAGGGTTTTACCTTGATTATACAACTCATAAGCATAAAAAACCTCGTTTAAGCAGATATCACATTTTGATCCATGCTTGTTTGTGTAGCAAGTCAACAATGTTTTATGATTATGATTTTTTTTACAATAACAGTAACAAAACAAACTGTCTAACACTTTGGGTATCTCTGCGGCAATTCGATAAGCTTTTGCTACCCTTCCTGTAAAAATTGCATCTGTTAGGATAGGCCGAGTTTCAATTAAAGGCCCTGTTGCTGGCGCGACAGGTGGAACTTTTACTGAAGGTTTGGTGCCTACATAAACACCTGCCACCACTACACATACAAAAACCACTAGAGCTATTTTAGAAAAACGTTTTTTATTAATTCTATTGCCCTTAGAACGAGACTTTTTTTTATTACCCATTTTTTAAATAAACCTTGTTATGAGTGTATATAGATTATAACTAATTATATGAGCTACAACATTACGATGCAACAGCCAATCCCACGGCTGCAAGGAAGAGACGCTATGCTACTTTAATTAGAAACGAAGTTGTAGTTTTAGCTAATTAATACAGATAAAGCAAAATAAAAAAACTTTAGGCTTTTTTCGATCGGTAAATTTTCTCTGATTGATTAACGAATGGCTTCATACCATTTTGTTAGAATGCGAGGAGGAAAACCCAATTCAAATAAAATTGAAATCAAAATATTCTTAATGGTGGTAAACCAGATGCCTTCATTTGTCCATCTGCGAGGAGAAGTGTGGACTGCTTCTTTAAGTAGTACTACCGGACCAAAAAATTTCAGTCGTTTATAGAAATCAAGGTCTTCACATATAGGAAACTCTGTATATCCTTTCATTTTTTTGAAAACATGTTTTTTTACAAAAAAAGCTTGATCTCCATATGCTCTGCCCAGATATTTTGCGCGCAGATTTGCAAATTGGTTAATTATTTGTAAAGTCCATTTGTTGGATTGAATTAGAAGCGAGAAGGCCCCACCAATTAATTTTGGGTTTTTCATTGCGTCTAACATTTTTTGGTAACTATCGGGTTTGATATGGCTGTCGGCATGAAGAAAAAGTAGTAGATCACCTGTGGCAACCTGAGCTCCAGCATTCATCTGCAGTGCACGCCCTGCGGGTCCTTTTATAATATGTTGAGTAAATTTTGCGGCAATCTTTAGGGTATCGTCATGGCTGCCTCCGTCGGCCACTATCAATTCATGAGGCGAAAGCTGCTGTATTTTTACCAAAGTTTCATTCAAACATCGTGATTCATTTAAGGTGGGAACGATTATAGAGATCTTCAAGAAATTATCCGAATAATTTTCTTTATTTACCTAAAATTACTAAGCCTTTGTAATCTTAGGGTAATATATTATAAAATAAAATAAAGTGAAACCCAATTTCATATTTGTATAACTAATCTAAGGTCCCGGAGAATATGTTTGCGCATTTTATAGACTCTCGATCCTTTCAGTGTGGTTACTTTCAGGATCGTCAGTCACTATTTGAAGAGTATCTGTTAGAAGATGTTTCGGAAGTTGAATTTGAATATCTTTTAGCGCATGGTATGAGACATTTCGGCGATTATTATTTTCGGCCTCGTTGTCAGAATTGTTACCTGTGTATTCCCATCCGCGTACGTATTAATGAATTTAAAATGACAAGAAATCAGAAACGCGCGCTGACTTCCTGTGAAAATATTAAAATGAAAATAGGGGATCCTGTCTACACAGAAGAAAAGTTTCAGCTTTACCTAAAACATAAGGAGAGATTTAATTCTTTGCAGGACGATGTAGAAGATGAACAAAACTTTCGTATGTCGTTTTATGTGAATACACCATTTGCTATAGAGTTTGAATATTATTTAAATGGTAGCCTTGTTGGTGTGGCCTTGGGCGATAAAACTTCAAAATCTTTTTCAGCAATTTATACTTTTTATGATGTTCCGGATAAAAGAATGAGCCTCGGTACCTACAGTATTTTAAAACAACTGGAGTACGCTGACCAGTATGGCATGAAGTATTTTTATCTTGGCTATTATATTGCTGAGAATATGTCTTTAAACTATAAGGCCAGTTTTCGACCAAATGAAATTTATATGGGTCGAGAATGGCGCCGGTTTAGAAATGTCGCTGGAGATTATCTGATTTCTAAAAAACGCTTGCAGTGGAAAAACTCTGATTTTCTTATAAAGCCTACTTCTTCTTCCAATTTAACTGTTGATTGACGAACCTGGAAGAAAGACCTGTACATTTTTTTTAAATGATTTCCGCAAAGACGAGAACCATCCAGATAACTAGAAGGACGTTGAATATCACTCCTACGTGGAAAAAGATATTAAAAAACTTGGTGTGACTGTATTCGTAGTCGTCTTTATTTTCTTTTGTCATAACAATTCAGTCCATTACCAGAGTGGTCAAACGTTTTGCAAGATCAGAACCTCTAATTACTTTTCGAGTTGGACGTTCTATATAATTTAAACTCATGTAAAGACGGTCTAGATTCGAAAAAGTTTCTGATTCTGCGATAGCTTGTCCCCCTTCATCTCTTATTTCATTTCGCCAGATGCTTAAAGCAGTCAGGTTCTTAAGGTAGGGTGAGTTAGCGATAGCAATAGCACCGGCATTACCCATTTTGTTAGAGCATAAATATAATTTTTCCAGATTCGTTAGATATTTGCTTTGAGCAAGCGCCTCGGTTCCCTCATCACCAATTCCAGTACTGTCCAGATGAAGTGCTTTTAAATTTGACCACTGGTCAGATGCGGCAATCGCCTTTGCGCCTTCGGCTTCAATAGGGTTTGAATCCAGAAAAATGATTTCCATATTTTTTAGGTTTGGAGATCCGGCTAGGGCAGCTGCGCCTTTTGGGCCGATGTTGTTCGCTTCCAGCATGATACATTTTAAATTTTTTAAAAGATCAGCCTGGGCAAGAGACTTCGCTTCTTTATCGCCAATGATATTGTGGTTGAGGTAAAGAGAAGTAAGGTTAGGTAAACATTTCGTTTGGCAGAGAACTTCTATGGCTTCTCCACAAAGCTGATTTTGGCTAAGATAAAGTTGTTCCACTTCAGTCAATTCTTTACTTGCAGTTAAAAGACGAAGTTCCTCTATGCCAATATTTTTGTCTTCGAGATCTAAAAGTTTGCCGTTATCGACTAGATTTGCCGTTATTATTTGTTCAAAACTAACTTCTTCCATTAAAGAATACTCAAAATGTTATTGTTTTATATAAACTACTGTAATGGATTTTATATGAAAGATCAAATGGGGCACTCGTTTATAATAGATACATGAACTTGAATTTATTGAAGAGGAAAAAATGATTGTTGGAATCCCAAAAGAGATTAAACCCGATGAATATAGAGTTTCCATGACCCCGGCCGGTGTGCATGATCTGGTAACTAGTGGGCATAAAGTTCTTGTGGAACATGAGGCGGGGGAGGGAAGCGGCATTGATGATAAAGATTACCTGCATCAGGGTGCTGAGATTGTTTCCAGAAACGAACTGTTTTCCAACGCTGAAATGATTGTTAAAGTTAAAGAACCGATTGCCGAAGAATACCCTCTGCTACGCGAAGGACAAATCTTATACACCTATTTGCACCTTGCTCCAGCACCTGAGCTAACCCAGGCCCTACTTGATCAAAAAGTAATTAGTATCGCATACGAAACGGTGCAACTGAAAGATAAATCTTTACCCTTACTCATACCCATGAGTGAAGTGGCAGGAAGGATGGCTGTACATGAAGGTGCTAAATATTTAGAGAGAGAAAATGGAGGGCGAGGTATTTTGCTGGGTGGTGTACCCGGTGTTGACCCGGGACATGTGGTTATCGTTGGTGGCGGTATCGTGGGCGCCAATGCAGCAAAAATGGCAATAGGAACGGGGGCATCTGTAACATTGCTTGATGTGAGTTTGCCAAGGTTGCGCTATCTCGATGACATTCACGGAAGCCGACTTAAAACCTTGATGTCGAATAAATTCAACCTAATCGAATCATTACGCACCGCAGACCTGGTTATTGGCGCAGTACTCATTCCGGGTGCACGGGCACCGCGTTTAATCACTCGCGATATGTTAAAAGAAATGCAAAAGGGGGCGGTGATTGTCGATGTGGGAATCGATCAAGGGGGAATGCTGGAAACGTCGCGTCCAACCACACACAGCGATCCGATTTTTGAAGTGGAAGGAGTCATTCATTATTGTGTTGCCAATATGCCTGGGGCATTGGCGCGTACATCTACGTTCGCACTCACCAATGCTACATTTCCTTACGCGTTGAAACTAGCCAACGAGGGTTATAAAAAAGCCATGTCCGATGACCCAGCATTGAGAGGGGGGCTTAACGTCTGTCTCGGTTCCGTTACCCACCCTGCTGTGGCAAAGGCGCTTGAAAAAGAATTTGTTGAACCTGAAACCTATTTGTGAATGAATAGATATCACATGAAATTGAATTTTTTTAAGAGGAAAAAATGATTCGGATAGCTTTATTTTTAGGAACAAACATCGCGGTAATATTTCTCATCAGCCTGACGTTTCGACTATTGGGATTTGAAAGCCTCCTACAACAAAACGGGGTGGACCTTAATATCACTGCGCTCATCATATACTCATCCCTCTTTGGTTTTATAGGATCATTTGTATCTCTGTTCATGTCCAAGCAGATGGCTAAAATGGCCATGCGAGTGCGGGTGATCACTGAACCCCGCAATGAAATGGAGCAGTGGCTGGTTTCCACTGTGGGCAGGCAGGCTAACTGGGCAGGTATAGAAAAGCCTGAGGTGGGTATATTTGAAAGTCCGGCACCTAACGCTTTCGCGACCGGGTGGAATAAAAACGATGCTCTGGTCGCCATCAGCACTGGGTTATACGATAATATGAACCGCAAAGAAGTTGAAGCTGTTCTTGGACATGAAATCAGCCATGTCGCTAACGGTGATATGGTGACCCTCGCCCTGATTCAGGGAGTGGTCAACACATTTGTAATTTTTCTTTCCCGTGTGGTTGGATTCCTCGTGGACCGTCTCGTATTTAAAGTTGAGCGTGGTCACGGTCCGGCTTTTTGGATTGTTTCCATGGTGGCCCAGATGGTATTTAGTGTTCTCGCTATGATGATCGTCATGTGGTTTTCCCGACGGAGGGAGTTCCGTGCTGATAAGGGCGGGGCTGCGATTGCGGGTCGCGAGAATATGATCAATGCATTGCAACAGCTTAAGGCTTCTCATGAAAATCCTAAGTTACCAGAAGAAATGGCAGCCCTTGCTTTCAATGCGGGAAAGGTTCAGGCTTTGTTCGCTAGTCACCCGCCATTGGATGAGAGAATTGCCGCGTTGCAACAGGTTGGACATTCGTGATCAATAAAAGTTAGACTTTTAAATGCTCTACAAAAGAAAACAAGTCTATTGGATAGACACCGTTTATAAGGATAAGAGAATAAAAGAATGTACAGGGTCTAAGTCAAAGAAAAAGGCAGAAGAATATGCAAGTAGAGTAATGAGAGACCTTATGATCCAAGATAGATTAGGCTTTAAAGACTCTAGCAAATTTTCTTGAACGTAAGACCCAGCTTTATGAGCAAGGTGCAACAGTTAGACGCATCGGGCAATACGTCAGGAACTGGTATAGATGGGTGAGAGCTGGGGTGGACGTAAGGAAAAGTTTCACTCCTGATTGTCACGCCGATGTTTCTCCTCATCCCTCTTCCTCAATTTGTACACCCTCGCTCTTGTTTCCTTAGTGACACAATGCGAGCCTTGGGTCCATTTTCCATTAACTTTGACACCTCTATTTCACGTCTGATTTTACGGGCCTTGATTAAGCATTGGTATTTTGCCTTTTTGACTATCCTCGTTCCACAATTTACATCTGCACTCCCGTGCACCGCGTCCCGTCTTGGTGCATTTCGATCCATCTGTTGGTGTCTTGATGCCTAACGTACAGTTTCTTTTCAACCATCTCATATAAGCTTTCGAGCCGTCCGGATCATTTCGTTTTCGTTCTGCGGCTCTCCTCTGCATTTCTCGCACCCGCTCTTTGGTTCGATTTTCCCTCATCTCTCTCTTCTGTTTCACCCAACTGCCTATCAAATAAGTCATTTCGATGGACTTGAGGTTCCCATCACATTCTGTGCTAGCGCCGTCCTGCGCGCACATGTTTTTGATAGATTCATACCTATAAGATACTAAGGATGGGAGCTGCATCAAACACATTTCTGGGTCACGCTGACCCTCCCTTTCATCGCATCGCTTCATTTCCTCGTACAAGTTATCCAGCTCACGACTGGACATCGATGGGTGTTTCTCTGACCCTTGTTGTCGACTTAGTGTAGCAGTGGCGGCAGATAACTTGCCTTCCAACTCAGCAACCCTGGCATTCAAAGGCCCTTGTGCTGCAGTGGCGGCAGATAACTGGCCTTCCAACTCAGCAACCCTAGCATTCAAAGGCCCTTGTGCTGCAGTGGCGACAGATAACTGGCCTTCCAACTCAGCAACCCTAGCATTCAAAGGCCCTTGTG
>PBKP01000050.1 GCA_002721515.1 Nitrospina sp. | reverse complement strand
GAGACTTGAGGAAAGCCATTGAACGAACTTTTCAAAAGTTTTAAATACCAGTATCTCTTTTACCGTTTGTTGGACAGGTTTTAAAACGGGTTCCTTCACTTCATAAGAGACGGACGGATTTTCCGGAGCAAATGGATCGTCCTTACTAGGAAGAGAGACATGGGCGATGATTTGTTTGGGTGTGTAATTGAAAGGTAATGGACCAGCTACTTTTTCTTCTTTTTCCATTACCAGTATAGAACCATCATCCTGAACTTTAATAATCAACTTGGTTCCAGGAAAAATAAGGTCCGGGTTGTTTAGGCCATTGATTTTTGCCAGCTTTGTAAAGTCGACATCAAACTTCCTGGCGATTTGCCAAAGGCTTTCATTTTCCTTGACCGTATGGATGATGGGTTTTGAAGACTTGTAATTAAGACTGCCCTGGAAAAAGTCAGTTCTCGAAACAGCGAAAGCAGATTCGCTGATGAGCAGCGACATCAGAAAGAAAACAATTAGGATTGGGATTGCTTTCATTAAACAAGACCTTTTATTTAATAAAAAACTTCTATTGAATATATATATTTCTTTAAAAAATTTCTACTAAAACAAGCCCAAAAAATAATTAATTTTCTTTAATCTTGTTCGAGAAAACCCATGGTTACTCGTTAGATAGTTTCTGATAACAGTTAACATAGTTGTCTTGAACGAGAGTAATAGGGCTTGATTAAAATTTTAATTGTACTATACTAAGTCTAGTAACGCCGATTTGCATCAGCTTGCGGGCGTTTAATAAATTCAGCTAAAACGAGAACATGTTCCCGTCTTAGCAAAAGCTGAGTCGGGTTTTTTTATGCCCAGATTTACCGCCGATTTAACCAACAACTTGCGGGGCGGACTACAAGTACTGCTAAAGCGTGACAGGCTCTACTCCCGAACCTGCCTCGTAAATATCATTCGGGAGATATAAAGGAGCTTGAAAATGAATTATCTTCAAAACAAACCCCAGCAAGATCAAAACTTATTAATCTGTCACCCGGAATGTCCAATTTATACCCCTGATCTTATAAGACAATGGGGTAATGATCTGGATTTGTATCCTGATTATTATGAAAAACTGGCAGATGGTTTTTTCAGATTGATACCAAGCTACTGTGAGGATGAAGAAGGTGAATTCCCCGGAACCCCAGAGTTTTGGCAAAGAAACCTTTTGTCTTACTCGTTTTACTTCGGGCTTGGACTTGCTCTTCTCAATAGAGAGCTTGCACAGAAACTCATTTACGGTTTAACCGAGGGGCCTAGCAGGTTTGTTCTGTTTTTTCTAAACGAGACAAAAAATCATGGTTCCTTAAACAAGGTTGAACAATGGAATTTTGCAGTGAACGTTTTGACGTACTTCACCCAGAAGGCATCTCCTGAAACAACAGGCCCTGATCCTGATGTAGCCTTGTTGAGATTAAGAGCTCCTATAGCGGGATTTACACCCGCAATCAGACTGGGACTCAATGACCCCGGTTTTGCAGAAGTTTTGTTTGAGGGGGCCGTTGATGAGAAAGAAAAATGTGATGATGAAGAATTAATCGAAAGGATCGACTCTATCAAATGGTTTGTCATTAATTCGTACGTGAAACAGTATACAGGTTCAAACAATTAATTGAGGAACTCCTCCCTTTCTTGGAACATTGAGATCGGGAGGATTTTTTTAAAAAAGATTTTAAAATCTGAAACTCTTTTGTAAAACGTAAGAAACGCGGACACCGCTTGTGTAGACATCGGCCCAGTGGGAAGATTTTTTTTGATCAGGGGTGAGCAGATCGTGGTAGGTGCAAGCTCGTGTTTTGTAGGAAGACCAATCCAGTTTTTTAAAGTCAGCGCCTAGGGATTGAAACCAGATTTCCAGAAGCTCTTCACTCGGCAGTGTGATCATGCCGAGGTTTTTGTTTTTATATTCAAAAGAATGTGGCAGGGTGTAATCTTTTTTTTCAGGTTGCGTTAATGCTGTCAGCAGTATCGGTAGCTTTAAAGTTTCATCAGTTATAGTTTTATAAACCTGGGGCGCATCTTTTCCCTGGATAGCAGCGTAGCTGGCTGTAAAAGTATCGAGTATTACGGTTTCTCTCGCTGCGCGCAACATGAGCTTAAGCAATCGATAAGGTTCTGTTGTGTAGTACAACATTCCCAGGCAGAGCACCGTATCAAAATATTGCTCTTCTACGCTTTCTAAATATTGCAGGGCATCGCAGACTTGCATGGAATAAGTTTCCTTTGCAACATCCATCTCCTGAAATAACTTTTTGCCAAGCAAAATCATTTTTTCTTCTGAATCTATTCCATGAATAAAAGCCGCACCTGATTTTAGGGATGCATAGGCGAAGGTTCCCATATGGGATCCGACATCTAGAATTTTTTTTTCTTTAATAAATTTCTGATTTTGGGTGAGTAATATTTCGAGTCTCGCATTCAGGCATTCAAAGTGATAGGGGATCGCCCATCGACTTTTGCGCGTATCATGAGCCAGGAAAGGAGAGTCTTCAGGAATGAGAGGATTTTTCATTGAAAATAATTATAGGGTAGAGCGGGTTTTTCTAAAATATAAATTATTGATTCAATCGACCGGCTGGTATTGCATATTGCGGCGCTGCGGAGTGAAGCCGCCATCGATGATTAGCCTTTTTATTTCTTCTTCATCCATACAGTAGACGGTGCCTGCGGCAGCGACCACGTTTTCTTCCATCATTGTGCTTCCCATATCATTGGCACCGTAATAAAGGGAGACCTGGCCAATTTTGGGTCCCTGTGTTACCCAGGACGATTGCAGGTTATTGAAGTTATCGAGGAAAATTCTGCTGATGGCTAAGGTCTTTAAGTATTCGAAACCACTCACAGCTGTTTTTATTCCAGTTTGGCCTTGCAGTTCAGTGTTCCCCGGCTGAAACCCCCAGGCAATGAAAGCCGTAAAGCCTCCGGTTTTATCCTGCAGTTGGCGCAGTCGTTCGAGGTGTTCGATACGTTCTTCCAGGGTCTCAACGTGCCCAAACATCATGGTCGCGGTGGTGGGGATATTCATTTCGTGAGCCTTTTCCATCACTTCCAGCCACTCATCGCTGTTGCATTTTTTCGGACTTATGATTTGTCGTACACGATCCACAAGAATTTCTGCCCCACCACCGGGTATGGAATTGAGCCCCGCAGCTTTCATCCTTTTTAAAGTTTCATTCAAGGATATTTTAGAGATCCGACTGGTATGAAGAATTTCAGAAGGAGAAAGGGCGTGTAGATGGATATCGTACTTGGCTTTTATGTTTTTAAACAGGTCTTCAAAATAATCTATTTTTAAATTATTGTTGTGTCCACCCTGCAGCAGTATTTGTCGTCCGCCAACTTTTAAAGTTTCCTCGATTTTTTTTCCAATGGTCTCAAAGGGGAGAACATAGGCATCCTTATCCGGTTCCTTTCTATAAAAAGCGCAGAAGGAACAATCGGTAACGCAGATATTGGTGTAATTGATATTTCGGTCGACGATATAGGTTACGGTTTTATTTTCCTTGAGTTTTTTTCGGGTCAACCTCGATGCCACGTTTCCGAGCAGGAGGATATCTGTTGTGGCAAACAGCTTGACTGCTTCGGAAGGTTCAATGCGTTCCCCTTGCAGGGCCTTTTCAAGTATCGGTTCTATCATTATAGATTATCGCAATGGATTTCAAGATGGTTATCATCAGGGTCATTAAAATAGATGGACTCTCCATCACCTCGTTTTACTGGGCCCCTAATACCAATATTTTTGGTTTGCATCTCTTCAATGATTTTTTTAAAGTCCGCAGGATCAGCTGCAAATGCCAGGTGTAAATAACCTTCCTCGCTTAAAACGTTTATTGCTTCCTGGACTTTAAGGTCGGGTGTTTCAAAAAGTGCTACTGCCGCATTTCCTGTTTCCATCATTAAATGGCGTAGTCCTTTTGAAAAGCGGTGGGTGACTTGAAACCCTAAAACTTCAGTATAAAAATTTTCCGCTCGGTCCAGGTCTTTTACATTGAGAGCGATATGGTGAATACCTTTGAGTTGCATCGAAAGTCGGGAGAAAGGAGGTTAAAGAGTGCCGTCTCCAGCACCAAAACCCGTTACGGTTAGACCATCGATTCCCATGTCTGTCATTTTTTCTTCTTCGGTGACAACAAAGATATGGTATCCGAATTTACTTTTTACCGGGCCGCGTATTTCTCCTACGGGTGCCTCCATCGCTGCTTTTTCAAGCTCAGGTGCCGCAGTATTAAATTCGATAAAACCTAAATCGCCGCCTTTATTTCTTGTGCCACAGGCGCTGTACTTTTTTGCCATCTTCGCAAACATTTTAAAAAGCATATCCTGGTTGTCTTTATATTCATCATCCTTCAGATGATCCAGCAAAACATTTGCGAGTTCTTCAGTAGATAAAACGATGTGACTGACTCGAATAGATCTTATTGACATTTTATCGTCCTCATCCTGATGGTATGGATTGATTTAGTCCTTAAATTATACGGGAACTTACGGTCAAAAAGAAGAAAATTAAGATTTGTAGTGGTCTTCAATCGCTTCAATAAGGGCTGCGACGGTATATTCCCGGGGCATGATATCGACGTTGAGGCCAGCTTTCTTTGCTGTTTCGGCCGTGATTGGACCTATGCAGGCGATACGGGTTTTCTTTATTTCTTCAAGCAGATTTTCGCCGGTCAACGTGAGAAAATTCGTGACGGTGGATGAGGAGGTGAAGGTCAGGACATCGATTTCTCCGGATTGCAGTCTTCTTAAAAATGCATCAGATTTTTGTTTCGGCAAGACCGTCTGGTAAGCAGGAGCAATGTCTACCTTGGCCCCCATTTCCCTAAGTTTTTGTGGGAGTATCTCCCGTGCAACTGCGGCACGAGGAATCAAAAAACGTTGGCCGTTGATTTTTTCTTTACCTATACTTTCAAGAAGCGACTCAGCAACAAAATCTTCAGGAACGATGTCCACGCAAACTCCAAGATCGCTTACCGCCTCAGCTGTTTTAGGTCCAATGGTGTAGACTCGCAGGTCTTTTAAATTACGAATGTCCTGTCGGGTTTCTTTGAGTCTTTGAAAAAAGAATCTTACTCCATTTACACTGGTAAAGATTAAACCATCGTAACGGGAGATATGGTTTAATGCATCATCGAGGGGTGCCCAGTCATCCGGTGCAATGGTTTCGATGACAGGAAAGAAAACAGGTTCGGCTCCCAGTTCGCGTAACCTTTCAATCATGCTTTCTGCCTGATCCCCTTTTCTTGTTACCACGATACTTTTTCCAAATAAAGGTAAGTGCTCATACCACTCTATGTCAGGTTTCAGGTTGACGACTTCGCCTATGATGGTTAGTGCAGGCGGAGAAATTATTTCTTCCGAAGCTTTTTCTACAATGGTGGATAAGGTTCCTTTCCAGGTTTTTTGTCTTGCGGTGGTTCCCCATTGGATTACCGCAATCGGTGTGTCTGGACTTTTACCGAACTTCATAAGCTTTTCTACGATCAAAGGAAGCTTGCGGGCACCCATGAGAAATACTAGGGTGCCTGAGCGGGAAGCTATTTTTTCCCAATCGATATGAATGTCACCCTTATTTTTTTCGTTACTTCCTGTAATAATCGAAAGGGTGGAGGAGAGATGCCGGTGTGTCAAAGGTATCCCGGCATAAGCTGCCACCCCGGTTACGGATGTGATACCGGGTACCACTAGAAAAGGGATATTGGAATTTTTCGCGACCTGAATCTCCTCGCCACCGCGTCCAAAAATAAACGGATCTCCACCCTTGAGCCTTACGACAACTTTTCCTTCTCTGGCTTTTTCAATCAGCAGTGAGTTGATTTTTTCCTGCTCCAGGCTGGCCACTCCCTCTTTTTTGCCCACATAAAAGACCTCGGTTTCTTTTTGCGTGAAACGCAGCAGGTCTTCATTGACCAGGTGATCGTATAGGATGACATCAGCCTTCTGTAGCCAGGTTTTTCCTTGCAGGGTTAAAAGGCTCACATCCCCAGGGCCTGCACCGATGAGTATTATTTTTCCTGTTTTACTCATTTGAAGAATAAATGTAGTTAGCTAAGTTTGCAAAGTCAGACATCGTCAGGGTTTCCCCACGCCTTGAAAGGTCAATGCCCGCAAGACATATTTGACCATGTTCGTTTTTAAAATTATTTTTCCAGGCTTTCAAATTATTCTTCAGCATTTTTCTTTTATGAAAAAAAGCTGCATTGACTATTTTAAAAAAAAGTTGCGGATCCTGCACCTCCACTTTGGGTTGTGGTCGAGGTTTTAATGAAAACAGGGTTGAATCTATTTTCGGCCTAGGTGTAAAAGCAGTGTTGGGTATTTCCAATAGTCTTTCAACCTGGCAATGATACTGCACGTAAACCGATAAGGAGCCGTATTCTTTATTTCCTGCTTCGGCGGTAAGCCGGTCGACCACTTCTTTTTGCATCATCAGGGTCATGGACTGAATTCTGCTGCCAAAGTGGATCAACTTTTTCATTATATGAGTTGCAGCATAATAAGGGAGATTGGATACGACCTTAAACCCTGGCTTGATAGAAGAATAGTCGAATTTTGCCGCATCCCCTTCAATAATTTTAAATGAACAGGTTTCATTTTTAAAACGATTTTCAAGTTCCCTGCATAACTTTGGGTCTAATTCTATAGCCGTTAAGGAACGCGCTAAAGGAAGTAATCTTTGCGTGAGTACCGCCTTCCCAGGTCCTATCTCCAGGATATCATCTTCTTTTTTTAAATCTGCCAGCTCGATAATACTATCTGCTATTGCGGTATCGACAAGAAAGTTTTGCCCAAGAGGCCTTTTTCTCATTGCATGGAGAGGGTGAATTGCGACAATCTACCCGCAGTCTTCAACGCCAGTTTCAGGTTTTCAGCAGAGGCTATATTTTGATCTACAATATCAAAGGCGGTGCCATGGTCTACAGAGGTTCTTAAGATAGGCAGGCCCAGTGTGATATTGACTCCCATGCCGTTCATTTTAACCGGGATCATGCCTTGATCATGGTACATGCAGATAATAGCATCGTATTTTTCTGATACGGATCTTGCGAATAGTGCATCTGCAGGGTAGGGGCCACTTACCTGGATCCCTTCTTTCTCGGCTGTTTTCAAAGCAGGAAAAATAAACTCTGTTTCTTCTTCGCCAAAGATACCCCCGTCTCCACAATGTGGATTGAGTCCTACCACGGCAATCCGGGGAATTTCAGTAACATATTTTTTTAGCCAGTCATGAGTTGTATGAATGGATTGCAAAACTTTTTCTTTAGAAATTTGGGATTTAACCTGATCCAATGGAAGGTGAGTGGTCACTAAAACCACCCGCATAGAATTACTTTCCATCATCAGGCTGGGCTCTTTTGAATTTGTAAGTTGTCCCAATAATTCGGTATGTCCTGGAAAAAGGTGACCGGCCAGATGTAAACTTTTTTTATTGATAGGACATGTTGTGATAGCGTCTACCTCATTGTTTAGAGCCAATGTAACCGCCTTATGAATCGCTTCATAACTGGCTTTACCGCCTACCGCGGACGCTTGTCCTATGAGTAGTTTTTCAGAAACGTTATTTAGGTCAATGATGTCTATCGTGCCAGGTTGATACAAACCTTCTTTAGCCGCAGAAACAGAATGCACTCTAATTTCTGGTGCAATTTGTTTTGCTTTCTTTTTAAGTATTTGTAAATCACCAATGACCAGGACCCTAGTGTCAGCAAACAGGGTCTCATCTTGAAAAACTTTTACAATAATTTCGGGTCCGATCCCTGCAGGATCTCCCAGGGTCAAAGCAATAATAGGGGAAGCTTCCATTTTTTATATAGATTAGATGATGTGAAAGAAAAAATTATTGAGTAAAAAATATACCCGCTCCTGGACTCCAAGAGCGGGTATATAGAAAATCAGAATTTGGAATCCGCTATTTTCTTAGCTCATGAATTTTTCCAGAAGTGCTGCTTCTTTTGGTGACAGGTCTTGGGCTCGCATCGAGAATTTTTTTGTCAACGTTACTCTCATACTCTTTAAAGTTTTCAATAAACTGGTTTGCCAATTCATTGGCTTTTTCATCATAGGCTTCTGGATTTTTCCATGTATTTCTGGGGAAAAGGTATTCTTTTGGTACACCCTTAACTGCAACAGGAACGTGGACTCCGAATACCGGATCTTCTTTGGTTTCGCCGTTAACAAGTTGTCCGTCCAATATGGCATTGATCATGGCACGGGTATATTTGATTTCTATTCTTTTTCCAACACCATAGGCACCTCCTGTCCAACCGGTATTGACAAGCCAGCAACGAACTTGATGTTTTGCAATTTTTTCACCAAGCATGTCCGCATAAACGGAAGGGTGCAGCGACATGAAGGGAGCACCAAAACATGTGCTGAATATGGCTGTGGGTTCCCTGCTCATACCTTTCTCTGTGCCTGCTACCTTTGCCGTGTACCCTGAAATGAAATGGTACATGGCTTGTTCGGGTGTTAGCCTGGATACAGGAGGCATGACACCATAGGCATCGCAGGTAAGCATGATTACGTTATCAGGATGACCCCCCATTCCTTCACGAACGGCATTGTCTATATGGCTGATTGGGTAGCTTGCGCGCGTGTTTTCTGTAAGACTGGAATCATCAAGATCAAGCCTCCTTGCCGTTGGACTTACGGCAACATTTTCCAATAGGGTACCGAAGCGACGCGTGCACTCAAAAATTTCCGGTTCCGATTTTTTTGAAAGACGTATTACTTTTGCATAACAGCCGCCTTCAAAATTAAAGACTCCGCGATCACTCCATCCATGCTCGTCATCCCCAATCAGTTTTCTTTTTGGATCTGCAGATAGGGTTGTTTTGCCGGTTCCAGAAAGGCCAAAAAATATTGCAGAGTCCCCTTCCTTACCAATATTAGCGGAGCAGTGCATGGATAGTACGGATTGTTTTTGTGGCAGAAGATAATTCAAAATAGAGAAAACGGATTTCTTGATTTCTCCGGCATAACTGGTGCCCCCGATTAGGACTAGCTGCTTGCCAAAATCAACAATAACGAAAACTTCCGAGTTGGTTCCATCAATGGCCGGCACAGCCTTAAAATCAGGCACGTGCATAATGGTAAATGCTGGGTCGTGGTTTTCCAGTTTTGCCATGTCCTTAATCTGAATAAACATATTGCGTGCGAACAAGTTGTGCCATGCATGTTCGGTGATCACACGTATATGGGTCTGATGCTTGGTATCGCAACCTGCACAACAATCCTGGACATATACTTCCTTACCCTGCAAATAAGCCAATACACGCGAATAGAGGGCTTCAAATTGTTCTACAGAAAAAGGGCGGTTTACTTTTCCCCACCAGATATTTTCCTGGCTTGAGGGCTCTTTAACGATGAACTTATCGTTCGGGGACCGCCCAGTGTGTTCCCCAGTGGTTACGCATACTGGTCCTAAGTGAGATAATATGCCTTCCTTTTTGGAGATGATATGTTCGTATAATTGAGGAGTGGAGAGATTCCAGTGTATTTTTTTTAAGTTTTTAAGTCCATGGGTCTCTAAACCTACTTTGTGCTTTAAAACATTTTGCGGCATTGACTAGTTTCCTTTATGATAAGGCGTTGAGTGACCGTAAACCCTTGTAGTAAAATAGCTTTGCGCTTTGGGCAGAGCTGATAAAAAAACCATAATTTATAATATCATACTCGCCATGGGTAGGAATAGATTTTTGGCATAAAGACACAACATTTTTCAAAAAAATAAGAAAGTTTAAATATGTTTAGTTTTTTGGAAAAAAAGGCGAAAGAACCCAAAATGAAAATCCTTGCACGGGAACGCAGTGCCTATAATGACATTTATGTCATTCGAAATGGAAAGTACAGGGAGCTTTGGTTCAAGGGTAACGGCGATTATTTTCTGCAAAGTCGTGTAGATATTCGTAAGAAAAAGCAATTGGCCTTGGTTTATTCAAATATGATGATGGCTTCCTTGCTTTTCTGTCCAAATCCACGCCGGCTCTTGATGATTGGATTAGGCGGCGGTTCGGTCACCAATTTTCTCAGCAGCTGGCTTCCAGATTTAAAAATTGATGTTGTAGAAATTGATGAGAAGGTAATTGAAGTTTCTAAAAAATATTTTTTTCTTCAGGAGTCGGATCGCTATCGAATTATTCAAGAAGATGGGAGAATTTTTGTTAAAAATCGAAAAGGGCAGGATCAGTATGACTGGATTATTCTTGATGCTTTTAAAAGTGGTTCTATTCCCTATCATTTAAAAACCCATGAGTTCTATAAAGAGCTTCGTTCAATCCTAAAGCCTAATGGGGTCATTGGCTCGAACCTATATGGCAAGGGCAATTCTTTAAAACCCCGTGACACCAAAACCTTTTTGTCAGTTTTTCCAAATATATATTGCTTTGAGGATGCTGAACGCGTTGCGACAGTGCTCATCGCCAATGATGGGCCACGCTGGAGTAAAGAAAAAATTCATGAGAGTGCGAAAACTTTTAAAAAAATGTCGGAACCTTTTTTAATGACTGAGATTGCTAAAAACTACCGGGCAGGTAAATTCTTGGAGGATTCTGCTTTGAGGTTTGATGATCATTTCTCAGACAAAGGTTTTTTGCATGATGTGAACGAAGAAAACTTGAAAAATGTAAAGTCGAGGCGTTACCCCATAAAAAACATTCACTGAAAAATGGTTAGAGAGTTTTTACTAAGTAGGTAAGTCGAAGATCTGCACTCTACGACCGTCAAAGCTGGCTGCAGCCAGGCGGCCGTTATGGATTGAAAGCCCTCCTGTTTTACCGAGTTCTCCGGTTCTAATCCCTTGATTGCGATAAACATCCACTACATCGAGATCGCTGTTTAGGTGGATAATTTGGCTGTGCCAAAAATCAGAGCCGTAGATTCCATGTTGTGGGTCGCAAGCAAGAAAATAAATATCATCGAAACCTAGGTCTTCCTTATTTATTTTTTTGATTAATTTGCCCTCGGCATCAAAATGTTTCAATAAGGATTCTGACCGGTCACCGACTAGGGTTCCTCCATCTTTCAAACAAAAAACCCCACAAGGCCCGTTGAGGTTCTTGGATTGCTCGGTAGTAAATGATTGAGAGATTTCTTTACCCGTTGAATCAAAAACTGTAATTCGGTTGTTGTCTGGATCTGCAACATGAACACGGTCTTGTGAGTCGATAGAAAGAGAAAAAACACAACCAAGAACCCCTTCTTGGAATTGGAGAATAAAGTTTCCCATTTGATCAAACTTTTTAATGACTCCGTTGCCCTCGTCAATCACATAAATATTGTTTTGACTATCCGTTGCCAGGTTTGCCGGATATTTAAAGCTAGTTGCAGTGTTTCCCCATGAACCAAAATGAAACTTATATTTCCCATCTGAGGTATAACAATAGATGCAGTGTCCTTCATAGTCGGCAACTAAAAGATCTCCTTTGTTGTTATAAGTAAGGCCTTGCGGGGTTAAAGGTAATCCAATTTCTGGCCCCGCTTTGCCAAAAGAAAAAACTTGTTTTAATGGAGTCTGTGGTTTAGAAGGGTTTGCCTCTGCAAAATTAAGAATCAAATTCAGCAAGCTTTTTATTTTTGCTATTCTTTTAAATTTTAATTCCAACCGTTCAATTTTAGCCTGGTACTCAGTAATATTAGCTTCTACTTTTATAGATTCATCAATGTCGGAAACTTGAAAAGAGGAGGCTAGTTGTTTTTGTTTTTCTCTGTAGCCCAGTAATTCAAAATTTTTGGATTTTCTCTCTATAGAAATTTCTTGGATCTGTTTTTCTATTTTCTCAAAATAATCTTTAAGTGCATCGAACAACTTTGAGTCTTCCTGGGTTGGGCTTAATATCTTGACAATTGCAGTTCCTATAATAAGCCGATGCAGGTTTAGGTTTTCATTAATTTCGATACCTTTAATCATCCTTCGCATCAGATTTAACTGGAAATCTGTAATGGCGATATTGTTATAGATTATGATAGGAGTTGTCTTATCTTCTGTCCCCACTTGTCTCAGTTGCGCATCGAGATCCCTCCTTTGTTGGCCCAAATTATCGAGTTGTATCAGTAACTCTTCAGTTTTATCTTGAAAAACTGATTGTGCTTCCAGTATGGCCAAGACCTTGGAAATCAGGTCATCTTTTTTATTGGTAAGAGAATCGGTTTTATATTGAATAGGACCCCATGACAAGATTCCATTTTTATACTTAATCTCAGCGCCTTGTGCTTGAATACATTGAGAAATTTTTTCTATGTCTAGGTTTTCAGAATCAAAAGCAATAGGCAAAAAATCATCGATACCGGGTTCAAGGATGTTGATATCTTCATTCGACAAATAAGGAAGGGCAGCATCCATTGTTTCAAGAAACTGTGGTTCTAGGTTTTCAAGTATTTCCCACTTTTCATGGAAACGGATCATTATTTTTATAGCATTTTCAGCGAAAACAGATTTGGAAGTTAGTTTGCTAACGAGTCCCTCTATCTTTTCGTCATTGACCGCTTGCCGTGAAAGAATTTTTATAATTTGACAGTGAGCTCTTAGAGGAAATTGTAATTGTAAAAGCAGGTCGATTGTCCGGCAGTTGTGATAATACTTAATAAGAAAGGCGGGAAGCTGATCACTGCCTTCATCCCCTAATATTTTAACCATAGACTCTTCTGATTTTTCCTTTTGGTCAAAATAGTTCTTAATAATATTTATTGATGCCTCCCATTGGCGGGCCATACATTTAGTAAGGTTTTCCTTCTGGCTATCACTGGCTTCGCTTTCGGAAAAATGAAAAATAAAATCGTAGAGCTGTTGTGATGTTTTTCTAAAGGTATTAAATTTAGAACGTGTTTCCCGGAAAAATTTATTATATTCCTGCTCAAAGCTATAAAGGTCGTGATTAAAATCGCGAAGCCCTTGAGGGTCCTTTTGGATTAAACCATGCTCCTTTATCCGTTCCTCGTCAAATTGTTTGGCTTTTTCCTGCCACACCTCAAACATGGATAACATTTCTTTTCTAGATTCATCTAGTTGTTTCTCCAGGAATGAGATGGCAAGACTCAAACTCGATTCGGTGATTTTGCTGCCGCTAAAAGCCAACCGCCCTAAACGAATTGGAGATTGAGGGCTTAAATTATTATTAGAATGACCCAACAACTCCAAAGCTTTTTCTAATGCAGCAAATGCTTTAGCCTCGTTTTTATGTTTTTCCTGCACAAGCGAATAATAATTAACAAATTCAGGGCAGACAGGATCCTGTTTTGAAAGATTTTCAGACAGAATATTTTCTTCCTCTGTTGAAACTTGATACTTATCAATTTTCGTGTCAAAGGTTGAGCCGATAAATAAGTTGCCAGCGTTATCGACTAGTGTAAGGCAAGGGGCCTCTAGTGGCATATCAGTTCCATCAATCGAACTTAAATAATGACCGAAGCATGTAAATATCTGGATTTTGTTATTGTTTAGATCAGCGATATAAAGTAAATCGTTAATTGCGGTTGTAATACAGAGTGGGTATTGAAATTGCCCAGGTTCATTACCTGGTCCACCAAAAGTTAAAATTTTCTTCCATTGGTTATTGAATTTCTGGATACGGTGATTACCACTGTCTGTAATAAAAAAATTGCCGCAACTATCTTGGGCAATTGATGTTGGAAATTCAAATAAGGGGGGAGCTATTAGGTTTAATGGGGTTTCATAAAGGTCTGCGAGTTTTTCTTCAAGAGTAGTTCCTCTTTGCCCTACCCAACCCAGCGATTTTCCATTTTTGTCGAAGAATTGAATCCGGTGATTGTATCTTTCAACCACAATTAAAATACCAGAAGAATCCAGGAGTATATCGTAAGGTTCATTCAATTCTCCTTTTTTATCTCCGCAGGTACCAAAAGATTGCAGTGGTTTGCCTTGCGAATCAAATTTTTGTACTCGATGATTCCAGCTATCGGCAACAAAAATATTGCCTTCTTTATCTACAGCAATACCTTTAGGATATTGAAGTTGCCCGATGTTTTTCCCCTTTTCACCAAAACTTGTGATCAGGTTGAAATTGGGGTCGTAGACCTGTATGCGATGATTAAAATCATCGGCTAAGAGAATGTTCCCTTCACGAGTGAAGCATAATCCTGAAGGAGGTGATAGCTCTTCATCTCCTTCGCCTTGTTTTCTATATGTGGTATTAAAATTTATTGGAAAAACCGAGGTCATAATAGCCTTTGGTGAAACGGAAGGATGGCTGTTAGAAAATCGTGATCCTATTCAGTCTGGCCGCATTTAATCACAAAAACTAGGATATTACAATCAACCTTGAAGCTGAAAAAACATAAAACTTTTATAATTTTTCTGCGATACCGATTTGGTTATCACTTTGTTTAATTGTCCATTCTTTTGAAGATTCTATTTCTTCTTGCCAGACTTTAAGGACCCCAGGAAAATCTGAATGCAGGTCATGCAGAATCAAAACTCCACCTCTTCTGATTTTTGGAGCCCACATATCAAAATCTACTTTTGCTCCACGGTCAAAGATTGGCTGGTGATCTTCAGGGGGAATAATTTCCCCATTTTTAAGCCAACCTTTGATCCCATATTTTTGGATATCTTCGGGAGGTATGACCAATGGCCCGGACTCGAAATACTCATGCCATCCATCAATAAATAAAAGATCGATTGTTTTATCAGACGGCCATTGCTTGGCAGATTTTTGGGAATAGGCGCGGAATGGAGTGACGACTTTTTGTAGTTGCCAATCTGCAATATGATCGTTCCAGGATTTCCATATGTCCTGATCCATGATACACTCTGCGCCCTCAATCAGGTTCCAATGGTCGAAGCAATATAAATGCCCCACTCCTGAGCTCTTTATTGCATTACCTAAGATGATGGAACTTCTGCCATGCCAAGAGCCAATTTCAACAATTGTGCCTGGGTTTTGAAATGCTGTACGGTAAAGGATTTCAGCATGCTCTTTCGGCATGTATGGAGAAGAAATATGTTGTGCCCGCTTCCAAATATCGTTGAACGTTGTGTTTGCCATAGGCTATTTTTAAAAAGCGATCAGAGGTGCAAAATTATCCAATTATTTTGCTTTGCGTTGGCAATAATGATCAAAGACGAGTTTTTTTTAAATAGTTTTATTGTTTCTCTTTGCAAATAAAAATAATTGGTAGTCCAACGGAAACCCAAATATCTTGTGTTTCCACCTGAATCTAGCAATTTGTGCAAAGATTTCGTAGGCCCAAACAAAAAGTAATTTTTTAATAGGGTTTTTAATTCTTCCTTTTGCCCAGACTATAGTGTCTGAATCAAGAAACATAAAAATATAACTCGATATCATGGAAACTAATTGTGCTTGTTTGTTGGTGACCCATGGTGTTTGTTTCTCGTAGAGCTTCATATGCGCCCAGCCATCTAGCTCTTTGGGTTCTTGAAAGCCTAGTTTTACTGCAGTGTCGTAAAGCGGTGTACCGGGATAGGGCATGTAGATAAACATCTGNCCNCGATTGCGGCTATCGAAAGAAAGNAATTTATCTAACATTTNAATCGTGGCATCAATTTGGCCACTGGTTTTCTTGGTTAACTCTTGATGCGTATGATTTAACATGGGTATTCCAACCAGTGTTGAGAAGATCACTTTTACACCATACTTCCGGCATTTTTCAGCAAACTTATAATTGTCTTCGACATCCATATCTTTATCGATGACATCCAAAGATTCTTGATCTCCTGATTCAGCGCCACACAAAATGCTGTAGGTGTTAGAATCTCTTAATAATTCCCAAAGTTCATCGTCGGCTTCTGCTAATTGCTTAGCCCTACCGTCAAGATTGCCCAACCTTAAAGTCANNCCTCTATCGATAATTCCTCTTAGAATGGCTTTTGCTCTTTTAACATTTACGAAAAATAAGCTGTCGTATAAGTTGACCCCATTGACTTTATAGTTGAACTGCAATCTTTCTAGGTCATCCAGAACAGCTTCTGGATTTAACCCCACCCAGCTTCTATTATTTACCGTCACCTCACTACAGAAGGCACATCGGTAGGGACAACCATAACTAGAGACATAATTGATAGTTCGACTCCCAAATTCGGTAACCATAAGACACTTTTCTATGTCAACGAGGTGATAGGGGAGAGGTGGCCAGTCATCAATCGGCTCAAGGCTTCTATCGGCATTGGTAAAAATCTCTCCGTTTTCTTTCCAAATTACCCCCGGGATATTTTGGTAGTTTTTACCAGCTTCAATTCGTTTAACTACATCATGTAAGGCTCGGGCTCCCTGCCCTTTTATGACAATATCAATATAGGGGCTTTCCAAGACCTGGTAGGGATGAACTGATGGGTGCCATCCGCCCCAAATGATTTTTATATTTTTATTTGCCTCTTTGGCAATTTGGCTTGCCTTTAGCCCTCCTTGAATTTGCAGCCCCGTCATTGCAGATACCCCTAAAACTAAGGCGTCTTTGGCAGACTCTCGAATTTCCTCATAAGGATCGGGATATAGATTTTCAGCGATGATATTTATGGGGTAACCATCCTTATCAAGAAAGCGGGAAACACATATAAGGGAAATAGGAAGGTCGACCGGTTTGTAATAAGGGTCGGGTCTTGGATTAAATAAAAGTATTGCTTTTTTCATGAGTTTTTAATCGGTAATTATATGTTTTTCAATTTCAAAGTCGGAGGCAATTCGGCTACGTTGTATTTGAAATCGTCTAAAAAGCATTTTAGGTAATAATTTTAGAGCATCCCATTTGCTTTTAAACAATACATGTCCTTGACCTCTATAGGTAAAATACTTTATGTCTGCAAACTGATGCTTCCAAATAGAACGGAGATATTTAAAATACATTTTAAGGGAATAATTTTTAATAAAAACCCAGATATCATTTCGCTTACATAAGTAAACGTAGCGGTCGCTATAGAGACCTACTGTTGCGGTACCTATATGATAAACTTTTGATTTTGGAAGGTAGACGGCTTGGAACCCTTGTAACTGGCTACGCATATTTAAGTCGACATCTTCTGCAAAAATAAAGAAGTCCTCGTCAAAAAGCCCAATTTGGTTAAAAAGCTCTTTTCGATAAATTCCTGCTCCAGCGCAAGCTCCAAAAACAAAATTTTCCTGGTCGTATTGACCAATATCTTTTTCTCCTTGTCCCCGTCCGCCCCCTGCTGACCAAGAATGAAAAAGGTCACCTGTGTTATAGAAAACATCCCGGTTATCCAAGAACATCATTTTTGTGGTTCCCATCCCACACTCAGGGTGTCTTTCCATTCCTTCATAAAGCTCTGTCAGCCAATCAGGGGTGACTTCTATATCGTTGTTAAGCAAGACTACATATCTGGCGTTTGAGGTTTTAATACCTTCATTACAGGCAATAGCGAAACCCATATTTTCGGGAAGTTTTAGTAATCTTACCCATGAATATTTTTCTTCGATTAGTTCACGAGAGCCATCCGTGGAACCATTATCAACAACAATGACTTCAAAGTTTTTAAAGTGGAGTTTGTCCAAAGAATCAAGACACATGCCGACAAAACGGATTCCATTCCAATTAGGGACAATGACACTCACAACAGGATTTTCGGGGCAAATGCGATTTGACGGTTCAGTGTTTGCATCCGTATTAATTTTGGAATTATTAGTTAAGCCATGCGTTTCTTGAATTTCACTCAGCATAGATTGGGCTCCAGTATGAGAAGGATTTAATTTTATGCATTTTTTTAATAGTTTTTCTTTTTCTTCCAGTGGGGCCAACCTAGCCATTCTAAAAAANGCATTACCTTGAATATCTAAAAACTGTTCGGAAGAATTTGTGATTTCTTTGAATAAGACAAAAGCATTGGATGGATGTCCCGCATTTTCCAAAGCAGAGGCCTCGGCGTATTTTAAAATACCATTTTCTGGATTTTTTTCTAAATACAGATTTAACGTCTCATGTATTGGTCTATTTGTAGTGTCCGCTTCGGCAAGGGCTTTGACAATCAAAGTATATATCCAATCTCTATTTCTTTGTGACTTGATACTCTGAGATTCACGCAATAAGTTTTTTAACCCATCAAGGTTTTTTGTTTCTGTCAAGCATTCAATACATAGTTCCCAGGAATCGTAACATTCAGGATATTGCTTTCTGATACTATCAAAACTTTCAAAGGCTTCTTTGTATTTTTTCTTTTGTTTGAGTTGAACTCCGACCAACATAGGTTTTTTGTGGTTTGTTCCAAAATATTTGATTTCTTCTTCATATAGTTGAACTGCTTCATCAAATTTATTCAATTTAATTTTTATTTTGGCAAGCTGGGATCTTAATTCTGGCCACTTGGGTGCTAATTGAATCGCTTTTTCAAAAGCTTTTTCAGCTTGATGAGGCAAATTAAGAGCAGAATAGATTTCCCCTAAGAAAACATTTCCTTCCTTGTCCTCAGGGTTCAAGCGTAGTAAATTTCGACATTCCTTGAATGCTTTTTTCAACTCCCCTCTTTCCAAATCTTGCCGACTTAACCCTGGGGCATGCCAATCGCCCTCTGTTAGTTTCTCCATCTGTTTCATTTTGCTTTGCCACGATAATGAGATTGAGTTTTTAATTGTAGGAGTTGAACTCTTTAAACGATAAACAGGAAATCTTGCCAAGACCACTCTTAAAAGCTCATATTGCAAACCAGTAATTTCTTCTAACTTGTCCATATTAAAATCTGGAAATGTTTTGATGATGTATTTTGGTTTATGTTTTATTAACCCTCCTATGATCCCGTCGTAAAATCCTTCTAGATCCCTTGTATTCCATGGGCCTATTGTATAGTGGAGAAAGTTATCTGCGGATGGACAATTGGTCAAATGATATAGCTGAGAGAAGGTTCCCCAAACAAAAATTCTTTCGTTAGACTCTCGACGCATTCTCATTAGTCGTTTAAGGATTTTTCCCAAACGTGGAATATATAGGTACTGATCATATTTTTCATATTGCACCAGGGTTTCATTAAGAGTTGGTTTTAGGTAATAAAAAAGAATAGATTTTATGTTCCAGATAAGAGTGATAAAAAAAGCTGCTGCAACTATTCTTGATAGCACATTTTCTTGGTATATAATCCAATCCGCTCCCAAGCCACAGCCTGCACAGAGTAGTGCGAACCAGGGAAGATAGTGGTACCTAGAAAACGCACGTTGTAAAATGATAGTGCTCAGAGTTATTAAAGTAAAAGTAGCCAGCCAGAGGGTTTCTGCTTTAGTAACAAAGTATGTAAGTGCTGTTATACCCCAAACCCAAATAGGTAAAGCTTGCTTTATGAGTAATGCTATTTCCAGTGAAATACTGAAATGTAGAATTTTGGTTTTAGTAATTCGCAGAGTAGTTGCCATGCGGGTTTTTATTTGTTGGAGAGATTTGGCGTCCCAAAATCCAAGTTTCCACTCTACTAAATTAGAAACTATGATTATGCTGGCGGTCGCAAAGATAAAGATCAATGCGGATTTTCCGCCATAGTAGACCCATACTAAAGGTATCAAGGTTCCAGGATAAATAATCATGGTGCACTTTGCTATCGCAGCGAAGCCAAAGCAAATTCCCGCAAAAAAAACTGATCCATTTAAAAGGAAAGTTAGTCCTGAAAAAATAAAAGGAATATAAAATTGTTCGAAGTTAAAAGAGCCTGCTGTAAGGTCTGGTGATGTTCCGTAAAAGGAATATAGAAGTCCCCCTGTAAATGCAGCCCATGGGTTTTGTGTAACAACTAAAACTAACCAGTAAATTGAAACACAGGCTGCTCCATGGAAAAAAGTTTGTAAATTGCGAATACTTATATGGCCTTTTTTATAGGTAGAGAAGACTTTATCAAAGATCATCATTTTCCATACAGGGATCCCTATAATCTGCAGGTCATCTTTCCAACGGAAACCTTTCTCAGCGAACCGAGCACGGTAGGTGTAAATTGCAAAATCATCGTCCAAGGGGAAATTCAGAAAGGGCTGGCGGCAAAGACAAGCTAAGAAAATTATGGAGACAATTTGAAAAATGATTAAGGGATCCATATGGGTTTAGGGTATAACCCTTTTTTAAAGTGCTAAATGGAGATCAGAAATTTTATCTGGTTTGCCTTATCTAAAGTTTATCGGTAAATTTTTATGAGCGCTTTAGCTCTTATATGGTCCGAAAGATTAGAGGCGGTAGAAAAAGACAACAGGGTTAAGTATAAATAAGCCAAGTTAAAGGTTCAACCTTCTGTTTTAACCTATCAGTAGCTTAGCCTTGCTTGCTTTTCACTTGTATATTAGGGAAAATAGGTAAGACGTTAACGGAAACGGAGAATGAAATGCAAGAAGATAACATTAAACTTTATAAAGATATAGAAGCCAGAATAGAACAGCTCCGGGGGTTTCTTTGACGTTGA
>PBKP01000049.1 GCA_002721515.1 Nitrospina sp. | reverse complement strand
TGGAAATTTTACCGTTAGAGCTTTTGCTTCTTTAACGAGATCATGGTAGGTAAGCACATATGTTCCATCTCCAACGAGGAAGCCGGAACCAAGAAGTGTCACATGGGTGTTAAAGATCAAAACAGTTAATAAAAATCCAAGAAGAATAAACCCGCCTAATGTTTTGGCCATGTCCTTTTAACAATTGTTTGAAGGTTAATAAACAACTTGAATCCTATCTTGAAGTTCATAAAATGCAAAAGGAATTCAAAATATTTTAACTTGTATTCCATGAAAAAATCATGACCGTTTAAAAACTAGAAAACCATTAGTAGATGTGGGTCGGTGATTTGTTGAGCACCTGATCATAGTTGGTAATTAACGTTTAAACTCATCCTACTATCTTAAAATGGTAAAATAATGTTTTTAAAAATTTGATTATTAAATTGAGTTTACAAGTCAACTGGAAACATTAAATAAAAGTTTAAAAAATTCATTAGATTGAGGTTAGTCAGAAAAAGCCGAATGTTATCATAAGGGTTTATTGAGTAATATGACTTATTCATTTTTTAGTTATTATCTCTGGAGATTTCGCTCTGAAGATTTGTTTAACAATTAATTCTTCACCATGGTCTGCGTTTAAAGGTGGAGGTCAGCTTGCGGTGCACCATCTAGCCTGTGCATTTTCTGCCAAGGGTCATGAAGTACACGTTTTGTATTCGAAGTTTCCTGGTGAAAATTTTAATTTTGAAACCCCTTATAAAGTGCATTGGGCATTCCATTACAATTTTGCCACGATTAATTTTAATTTTCTTTCCTATGCAAAAGAATTAAGGTCATTGATACAGGAAGAAAAATTCGATGTAGTTCATGGTAATGCGGAAGAAGCCTATCACTTTGGACTGATTGCAAGATTGAATAGAGCGGCCTATGTTTTTACTTCACATGCTCCAAATATCCCGACCACCGGTATGTTAAAGGGAATGGGTCGTCCAATTAAATTTTTAAAAAGCATTAACACCTATCTTTTGCGACAAGCAATGATCGAGGCAAATCATATCATTGCCTTTAGCCAATTTTCAAGAAACCTCATTGTTAAAGGATTGGGAGAAAAATTTATAGAAAAGGTGAAAGTGATTCCTCCTGGACTAGATGACTCTTGGTTTGATGTGGATAGAAATAAAGCTTTTCCCAAACAAATTTTATTTTGGGGTAGGATAGAAGAAGAAAAAGGTCTACCAGAATTGTTCCATGCTTTAAAGACGGTTGCTAAAAAAATCAACGGTGTGAAATTAATTTTGGTGGGCGAGGGCAATCGTTTGCAAGAATATAAATCCCGTGTGGCTAATCTTAATTTAACCGACCATGTAGAATTTACTGGTTGGAAAACCAGTGCGGAAATTCAAAACATTTGCTCGGAAAGCAGCCTTGCTGTTTTTCCTTCTAGGATAGAAAGTTTTGGCTTATCTGTAATAGAAGCAATGGCATCAACCATTCCTGTTGTTGCTTCAAGGGGAGGTGCCATCTCTGAAAATATTGTGGACGGAGTGACTGGAAAACTAGTTCCTGTCAAGAATTCAGATGCGTTAGCAGAGGCTATTATTTCTGTTCTGGAAGATCCCAGTAGTGCTGAAAAAATGGCAAAATCGGCAAGATCCACGATTCAACAAAAATTTTCATGGGGACAAGCCGCAGAAAGTACGCTTAGATTATATGAAGAAACCTTGAGCAAATAATCCTCACCTATATCAAGAAATCAGATAAAATATCCGTTAGGTATTAGAAACCTAGGAAATTTTCATGAATCCAACTCCTACTCTGGAAAAAGAAGCTGAGCGTGCTGAAGATTTAGCCTCAGCCACCCTGGACACAAAAAGTAACCCCAGCCCTGTAGACGAGAGCTTAATTAAGAAATGGATCAAGTCTATTCCTTATTTTCCTGCAATGGATTATTTTCGCCGTAAGGTTTATGATTCTCCTCTATTCGACGGCTCGGTTCGTCCTTTAGCTAATAGGCTCGAGCAGTGGCCGGGAGCTTTATTATTAGATATCACTAATCGTTGCAACGCGAAATGTGTATGGTGTCCAAACCCAGACCTTACTAATGTTGGGGCGATGAGCATGGATGTTTATCGCAAGATCATTAACGATTTTGGGTCTCGTGGCGGTGTTGTTACATTTGGAACTTTTGGTGAGCCTCTGATGGATAAGCATATGCAAGAACGAATTGAATATCTTAAGCGCTTTCCGAAGATTCACAAGGTCGAGGTTCTTACTAACGGTTTTTTTCTCAATGAAAAAATTGTTCCCATACTTCTTGAAAATAATGTAGGAGTTGATATCAGCCTTGATGAACTTGACAGGCAGACTTTTGAAGACGTCAAAAAGATGAGCTTTGATGTAGTATGCGAAAATATTGTTGCCTTTCTTAAAGCGAACAGCAAGATGGCGCGACCTGTTCCCGTCAATATTCGAATTAAAACCCTTAAAACAGTTGAAGAAACGATGGAGCAGGAGTTATTTAAAATCATAGCTTCCCATGATTGCTCTATAGTATTGAATTCAATCGACGACAATATTATTTCTAACTGGGCAGGAAAGCTCGATAAAGACACCTTTATAAAGGAGTACGAGATTTCTACCAAAAATAAAACACGTTATACACATAAGCGTTTTAATCAGACCAATGTTGCACCTTGCACACAACTATGGAAATGGATGGTCGTTTATTGGGACGGAAGTGTAGTTCTTTGTTGTGCGGATATGTTTTCCCAAACCACGGTAGGTGATTTAAAAACTCATTCTATAACAGAAATATGGAATAGCCCAAAGATGAAAAAATACCGTGACCAGATGGTTAAGCGCCAGCGGTTTGATATTGCTCTCTGTCAAGATTGCGATATCCATTTAAGTTGGCATAATCTAAAAGAGTATTACGATGACAATGGAAAATTTTTATCTGACCGAAAATTTATCATGGGCTGATCGGTGGACTTCCTGCGATTTTAAGCCGGTATCCGTATAGTCCCCGTTATCCTCAAGTTTTTATTTCAGTCATTTTTTACAGTTAAACTTATTAAACAATGACCCCACCTGTTTTTAAATTCGAACAACCCGAAGAATTCGATTTGACTCTTGTGATAGTCAGTTTTAATACCCGTGATATTCTTTTGCGTTGTCTGGAATCTATTAAAAAATATACTCAGGATATTTCCTATGAAGTAATCATTATTGATAATGCTTCGGAGGATGGAACAGTTGATGCGGTGGTGAAGGAATTTCCTGAATTTCAGGTGATTGCTAATACAGATAATCGCGGGTTTTCGGCCGCTAATAACCAGGGAATTGTTGCTTCAAAAGGTCGAAAGATTGCGATGCTTAATCCAGACACTCTTTTAACCGAAAATAGCTTTAAAAAAATTATTGATTTTTTAGAGAGGCACCTTGGTTTTTCTATTCTAGGCACGGGTATAGTTGATGAAAAAAACCAACCCTGCCCTATTCGTCTTTGGGAGGATAATCCGCGCGATGCGGCATTAAAGATTCTGGGAATATATAACCCCGCCAATGAGCTAAAAAAAATGAAGCCGATTTTATCAAAGGAAGCGAAGGCGATTTCTGGTTGTTGCTTTGTTATGACACGAGATTTGATTGAGTGTATCGGTTTGATGGATGAAAATTATTTTCTATATAACGAGGAAGACGATCTGTGCAGGCGGGCTCGAAAAGCTGGCAAAAGGATTTGTTTTTTTCCTGATACCTCCGTACAACATCTACACGGACAAAGTACTCATCAGAAACGGCATAGGAAAAAAGTAATAATGGAAGCCTATCGCAGTAATATTTATTTTTATTCGAAATATTATTCTTTTATTTGGAATATGACTCTAAAGGCTCTTTACAAAATAAATTTTCTTATAACATTATTACGTTCCATATTTCGCCATTTCAGAGGTTCTGCCACCATGGATGACTCATTATCCTTAAAATTAAAACTTCTTTTAATGAATCCGAAAAAATAAGCTGGTTTTATTTTTCTCCGACAAACAAAAGATAATTACAAGAAGACCATGGGAAGAATTTGCGGAGGACCGTTGCTAGACCTTCTGCAAGGTGATTGGTTCTTCCGTTAGTATCTTTTTGGAAGCATTCACATCCGAGATATAAATTAAAACTATGGCTCATCGGTTGTTCATGGATGATTTTGAATTTGGAATTTTCAAGAATAATGCGCATTTCATCTCTACCATGTAATTTGAAATAAGTTAAATGATCTTCTTTTGGTAGCAATGGAGGTTTACCCATTAATTTTCTTACCAGACTGTTTCTTCTTAGTTTATTCAAAAAGTTTTCTTCGTCATATACAAAATTTGTCACAGGATTGGCGGCGGGAACCATCATAAAAATAAGTCCACCGGGTTTTAATACCCGGTAGGCTTCAAGGATCGAATCTTGTGGACCTTGTGGAAAATGTTCCACTACACCGTAAGAAAGATAGGCTCCAAACGTCGATTCTGGAAAAGGAAGAGCATGTACATCTGATTGTGCAATTATAAGGTTTGGATTGTAATGTTTTACTTGGTTCAATGCATAATAAATGTAATCGATTCCCCAAATTTTGTAATTTTTGCTGTCAAAGTGGATGAGCTTAGGACCGAGCCCACATCCAGCTTCTAGGATAAGATCGTCTTTAGGAAGAAATCGCTCAAGACAAGCGAACTCTTCTTTTGTTCGCGGATATTCATTAGTTTTCAATAGAGCTTCTACAGAGGTACTTTCCCATTCCTCTTCAAACTCTTGTTTGACATCATTATTTACCGCTTGTAAATCCATTTGTAATTGGTCTTAAGTTTATTCGTTCTATATTTTGAGAGATTTATTGTAAAATAAGGACCCGACTTAATTGATGCAAGATAACATGAAACGATACGATGTCATAGTGATAGGAGGCGGCCACGCTGGCTGTGAAGCTGCCCTAGCGGCTGCACGCATGGGTTGTGCCACAGCGATGGTTACCTTAGAAGCCGACAAGATTGCCTTGATGCCCTGCAATCCCGCCATTGGGGGTGTCGGTAAGGGGCATATAGTCCGTGAAATCGATGCCCTTGGTGGTGAAATGGCAAAGGTTACCGATGCGACGGGGATCCAATTTCGTTTATTAAATTCTTCCAAAGGTCCAGCTGTACATGGGTACCGCGCTCAGGCAGATAAACACCAATATAAGAATGCAATGCGCCAGGTTTTAGAAAGTACAGCTAACTTGGAGCTCATATACGAAGAAGTGGATGAGTTAATTTTTGAAAACAGTGTGGTAAAAGGCATGCGCACCAGAAGTGGTTTGGAATTACAATGTTTTTCTATTGTCATTACCACAGGAACTTTTTTAAATGGTTGTATCCATATAGGATTAAACAGCCGTCCAGCAGGTCGTGTTGGCGAAAAACCTTCGACAAAACTATCGCAATCGTTTCTGTCTGCAGGCTTCGAACTTGGTCGCTTAAAGACAGGCACACCACCGCGATTGAAGAGAGACAGCATCGATTTTTCTCAATGTCAAGTTCAAGATGGGGATGATTTGCCTCGACCTTTTTCTTTCTCTACCTTGTGTATAGAGCGGGATCAAGTTCCTTGCCATATTACCTCTACTAATGAAAAAACCGCTGAAGTAATTAGGGAAAATATGCATCTGTCACCATTATATAGTGGCATTATTGAAGGGGTTGGACCTCGCTATTGCCCATCCATAGAGGACAAGGTCGTTAAATTTCCCGATAAAATTTCTCATAACATTTTCCTGGAACCTGAAGGTCTTGATACGGATTGGGTTTATCCTAATGGGATTTCTACCAGTTTGGATGAAAAAGTACAGAAACAACTGGTTCGTACCATTCCTGGACTGGAAGAAGCCGAGATTGTTCTTCCTGGTTATGCAGTAGAGTACGATTTTGTTCCACCAACACAGCTCATGCCTTCTTTAGAAACAAAGCGGGTTAGCGGACTATTTCATGCTGGACAAATTAATGGAACATCAGGCTATGAGGAGGCGGCGTGCCAGGGTTTGATGGCCGGAATCAATGCGGCACTTAAATCACAAAAGCGTAAACCTTTTTTACTGACAAGAATGGACAGCTATATTGGCGTGCTTATAGATGATCTTGTCACTAAAGGAACGCAGGAACCTTATCGCATGTTCACATCTCGAGCCGAGTATCGTTTGATTTTAAGACAAGATAATGCAGACCAAAGGTTGATGAGTAAGGGGCATGAACTGGGGTTGGTAAGTGGCGAACTTTATAACCGTTGTATGGAAAAATACCATGCAGTTGAACGTGAGATAAAAAGACTAGAAGAGACAACTATTTTACCCAACCCGGAAACATTAGATAAACTATCGAAACTGGGTATCAATGGATTAAGAAATGCTACGACCCTCAATGTCTTGTTGCGACGACCAGAGGTAACACACGATAGATTGATTCGGGCATTTGAAAGTGAGGAAGTACCACAATTGGTAGGAGAACAGGTGGAGATTCGAGTGAAATACGAAGGGTTTATTGCTCGACAAAATCAACTGGTTGAAAAACAAAAAAAATTGGAACACTATCGTATTCCAGATAACTTTAAGTATGAAGGGGTTCCGGGTCTTTCACATGAAGTTGCCCAAAAACTGGAAGCGATCCGACCTGTTACGCTGGGTCAGGCTTCGCGCATTTCAGGTATCACACCTTCTGCTATCAGTCTTATCATGTTGTTGTTAGAGAAAAACCGTAATGACTCCTGATTGATATCCAATGCACACGGATTCTATTCAATGGCAAGTAGAAGTTGATAAAAAAGACATCGCATATATTGTAAGTATTTTTGAGGGTTACGATTGCTTGGCAATAGTGCGAACCATTGATCCCTCACGCGGTCTCATCGAATTGATGATCTCTCCTGATTTTTTGGAAGACACTCGCAGGCTAACCGAAGCATTATCAAAGGAAATCCCTTTTAACATAATTAAAGTGCAATAGCTTAATAACTGATGGACTGTTGTTGAAAGCTAGATGATTTTTACTGCATACCTTTAGCCATTTGAAGTAGTTGCTAATAGTGGATGAGAGAATGTATGGGTGTACCTTTAAGTTTTTCACGACCGTTTAGAAAATCTAGTTCAATGAGAAAGGCGACTTCTTCAATTTCTACATTTTTAAAATTATTACGAATTAGGTTTAGCGTTGCTGCCAGTGTTCCCCCAGTTGCCAAAACATCATCAATGAGAATAATACGTTCGTTTTCTCGCAAGGCATCCTGATGAATTTCGATGGTATCGGTTCCGTATTCTAAAGAGTAGGTTTCTTGATAGGTTTTGTAAGGCAGTTTGCCAGGTTTTCTAATCATGGTAATACCCGCATTTAATGCGTATGCTAAAGCTGATGCGAAGATAAACCCACGAGCTTCTACTCCAACTACTTTATGGATTTCTTTTCCTGAGTATCTTTTTTTTAATGTTTTGATTATTTTTTCAAATGCAGCGGCATCTGCAAGTAGCGGGGTGATATCCTTAAACACAATTCCTTCTTTTGGAAAGTTAGGTATGTCGCGGACAATTTGCTTAACAGTATCCATGGGCGAGCCTTTCTTTAAATAAAACTCTAAAAATTACTTGGTTTTTACCAAAAAATTGAGGATATGAAAACTTTATCTTCTCATTGGTAAATATTTTAAGGGATTCTTTGGTTCGGTATTATTTCGTACTTCGAAATGCAGATGAGGTCCAGTTGACCGCCCGGTACTTCCCATTAAGGCAATCTGTTGACCCTGTTTTACCTGCATACCTTTTTTAACCAGTATTTTAGAGTTATGTGCATAAACAGTGGTCAGATGTTGGGCGTGTTTTACAATAACCATTTTTCCGTAACCAGTAGGACCCCAACCACTAAAAACTACTTTGCCTGCAGCAGCGGAATATATGGGCGTTCCTTTGGGTCCAGCAATATCAATCCCTTCGTGCTTACGACCGCTTCTTTTGCCAAAGCCAGAAGTCAAAGTTCCTTTTGTCGGCCAAATAAAAATTCCTTTACGCGGTTTATTTGAGGACTTTTTGTTTGCGGTTCGAGTTGATTCTGAGCGTAAAGGGGTTGAGTTTCTAGGGATTTGAAGCACGCGACGCGCACCTGGAATCCATAATTGAACTCCAACTTTTATTTTTGATGCATCTGGAATATGGTTAGCGCGTCGTAATACTTCCAGATCCAGGCCATAAGCTTGGGCGATTTGGTACATAGTTTGGCCTTTTTGTACCGTATGATGAACTCCATAAGGCGACTCTGGCCAAGGGTCAAATTTAAAGCCCTGACAGGCTGACAAAAATAAAAAGCCTAGTAAAAATAAGGTGTTAAAATATTTATGGAAGGGCATTTTACTGAAGTGAAGTGAGATTCAACTCATTGAAAATTATATCATTTTTTCAAATTCGTTTACAAGTTACCCTTCATCCTGTATAACCGAAAAATCGTTAAAGGTTTGATTTAAATTGAGACAATTTGGATGAATTTCTTAAAATCTTCATCAATATTTTTAGTAATGTGGGCGCTGTTGGGATGCGGAACAAGTCAGCCTCCTCCGGATATTTTTGCTTTGCCAATTTCCTATGTGGTTGGTAAAAAGCCAGAGGTGGTTAAAGCCCATGATATGAACAATGATGAGTTTCCAGATTTGCTGGTTGTCAACTCGGCTGGAAATTCGTTAAGTTATTTTGAAGGTTTAGGGGATGGAACTTTCAAGGATCAACAGATTATTGAAACAGGTCGTGAGCCTTTTGCAGTTGAGCTGGCAGACTTTAACGGTGACCGTATTGCCGATATTGCTTTATGCAATTATGGCGATGGAGATGTTTCTATTATCTTGGGACAAAAAGATGGGCTTTTTAAGCTAAAGACAAATGTTAAAGTAGGGCGCTTACCGATTGCCATAGCTTCTGGAGATTTTAACAATGATGAGATAAATGATCTTGCCGTGACTCTTCGATTTAACAAATTGATCATTCTTCTAGGTGTTGGAGATGGCACCTTCAAAGTGGCAGAAGCTTATCAGGCATCACCCACTCCCGCCCATATAACCATCAGCGATTACAATAGCGATGGCAATCAAGATATTGCGTTAGCGCTCAATGCTGTAAAAACAAGGTTTTTAAAAATGTTTTACGGTAATGGCGATGGAACATTTCAGCCGCCCAAGTTGCTTGAAGGGGGCAGTCAATCCTCTTTTTTAATTCATCATGATATGAATATGGATGGAAAATTGGACTTATTGTCTTCGAGCCCCATGAAAGACAGCCTCAGCATTTTTATAGGGGATGGAAAAGGAACTTTTACTAAAATGCAGGATTTTGCCGGTGAAAAAGGGCCCCATAATATTGTTGTGGGTGATTTTACTGATGATAGGGTCCCCGATATTGTCGTATGTAACCGGCGTGGCGCATCGATTTCTGTGATTCAGGGAAACGGTGATGGAACTTTTGTTTACCCTCATTACAATTATTCTGTTGGTTCACAACCTAGATCTATTACTGGTGCTGATTTTAATCGGGATGGAATGATGGATGTTGCAGTAGTACTTTACCAGAAACAAATCCTAGAAGTGTTTTTAAGGAAGGCTAGCGTCCCTCCCATTGACGCTTAACATATTTACCTTCCAACTAGCTCCCATGTTCGATGGGGTGAAAACGTTCCCAAAAAATAGCACGTAAGCATTTTTCCTATTCAAACTTGCAGGTTTTTTGAATGTAGGGCATTTTCTAATCTGGTTTAATGATTCATTATAGCTAGTTACATTTTTTCTTAAAACTTCCAAAAATTATCAGAAGAATGGACCTTTTCGTAAGATTTTTAGGTTGATTACCAATCGCATTGTAAATATATGTGTTTTATAGGGTTATTGATTTTTCGATAATATGAAGTTATAATTGTCCAAGTTTTAGATGCCTATAACTATTTGAAAAATTGTAAGTAGTGTATTTTTTTAAAAAATAGTTTGAAAGCTTTTTCAAAAAGGCAAAAGACCAAATAATATAATAACTATCAATGGGTTAGATTAATTTTCAAACTATATTTTGCTTACCCTCTAAATTAATTATATGGAAGAAAGCGCATGATACCTGAAGTTCAATCCACAGACTTTTATAAGTTGTTGGGAGTAACGCCTGAGGCCAACCAGAAAGAAATCGACCGAGCCTATCAAAAATTAATAAGTAAGTTCGACTCTTCAGAAATCTATGGTGATTCCACTGATCAGCCTAGTTTAAAAGAACAAATCGAAGAAGCTCAAGAGGCTTACGATACGCTTTCTAATAAGGAGAAGCGTGAAGCTTATGATGCTGTGGTGCAGGTGCAACAGGGACCCGAAATCACCGCAACTATAAAACCTGGCCCTTTTCAATTTATAGGTAATAAAGAGAGTGAGAAAAGCCCAAAGCACCAAAATGTTTATCAAGATTTTTTCGGTTTTTCTGAAAAGCCGTTTGACCTGACTCCCGACCCCAAATACCTTTATTTAAGCCCAAAGCATAAAGAGGTTCTTGCGCATCTCGTTTATGGTTTGCAGGAGAATAATGGTTTTTTGAAAATAGTGGGTGAAGTCGGTACAGGTAAAACCATGATCTGCAGAAGTTTTCTTAGGGAGCTAAGAACCGATTTCAATATTGCTTATATTTTTAACCCAGCGATTGATGAATTGGAATTATTACAGACTATCAACAGTGAACTAGGATTAACGGGCAAAAGTAAAAGTAAAAAGAAACTCATTGATGTGCTTAACGCTTTCCTATTGGAAGAAAGAGCGAAAGGTCACAGAGTAGTTGTCATAATTGATGAAGCCCAAGACTTGGCACCAGAAGTTATGGAGCAATTGAGATTATTATCTAATCTTGAAACCGATACTGAAAAACTCATCCAAATCGTTTTGATTGGACAACCTGAGTTAGATAATGTTTTGGCTAAAGAGAGCCTACGCCAATTGCGACAACGGATTACCATTCAATGGGAATTGTTACCACTCAATCTTGAAGAAACGCGCGGCTACATTAAACACCGATTAAATGTAGCTTTGGGAAAAGGAAAAGTAAGCTTTTCCAATTCTGCAGTCGAAACCGTTTTTCGTTATTCACATGGTATTCCGAGAATGATAAATGTCATTTGTGACAGGACCCTATTGATTGCCTTTACAGAAAGTACAAAGAAAATAAATACGCAAATTGTTAAAACTGCAGTACAAGATATTGGCAGCTTAGCGCCTATTGAGTCGTGGTATAGCAAGTTTTGGAACTTGGCAATTCCTTCAGCGATTGCAGCAGGGATTGGGTTTTTAGCTTTGAATTTTCTTGTTCTGCCAGATTTTAATAGCAAGCCACAAAGATCAGACATGGTGACCCTTATTCAACCAGAGCCTATTGGGCTGACTCCACCAAATGAACTTATAACTTTTTCTTCTTCCCAAATGGTGGTTAACCCCAAAGAACCTTTTTATGATGCTGATGAGNTCCCGCAACCTAATNTATTGGAGGAGCCTACATCTNTAAATGCTCCGATTAAGGNTGAATTAAACATTGTAGATGCAGAAAAGTTAGTTACCTACTTATCAAGCCTGACACTTATNGAAAGCAAATTGGAAGCGATTAAGTGGATTCTTCAAGCTTGGGATGTTGACCCTNTAAAGATTCAAGCTAANACAGATTTAGAAATGTTGGCTGAGCATTTCAATTTGCAACAATACGAGATGAACGGGACGATGAAACGTTTGCAAAGCCTTAATTACCCGGCATTGCTGGAGATTGCGCTTCCCAATGCTCAAGGAACCAAGTATTTAGCACTCTCTTCAATCAAGGGAGAGAAGGGTGTATTCGGTTCGGTAGATAAAATTGAAATGCCTCTTTCAATAATTGACTCACTCTGGACACGCAAGTCCATTGTTTTATGGAAAGACTTTGAAAATCTTCCTGAATCACTTGAATATGGATACAAGGGTAAAGAAGCGATTTGGTTGCAAAAAAATCTACGTCTCCTCGGTTATTTTCAAGGAAGAGAAGCCCCTTTGTATGGTCCTAAAACAATTAAAGCAGTAAGAGAGTTACAACGAAATAACGAGATTAAGGACGATGGAAAATTTCAAACAGACAGTAAAATGCTTGTTTATAATCTTTTGCAAATTTATCAAACGCCAGGTCTTGTTACGCGTTAATTCTTCTTCAATATAGGTATAGCAAATGAGTACAATTTTAAAAACGTTAAAAAAACTTGAAGAAGAAAAAAGTGTTTTAGAAAAAAGATTAGATTTAAAAGATATGGTTCTTCAGGAAGAAGAAAACTCTTACTCCGTTTCTTTCTTAAATAGTTCGCCAAGGTTTGTTTGGGGTGGGGCATTATTTTTGACTGGAGTTGCAGTTACCGCTTTTTGGTTGTGGACAGATAAACCAAAAAATATTCAAATTTCAGCTATTTCGCCTCCTGGTTCTATTAAATTACAGCCTCCGGTTAGGTTAAAAAGGCAAACCAGCTCATCTGTACCNGGTATACCTCTCTCAAATATTCCAGAACAGCCAAGACCAAGGCCTAGAAATAAACCAACAATGGAAAGTAATAGCGATTTAATANAAAAAAAAATAATCCTGAATAATAGGTTGATGAAACCTGAAAATTCAACTGCTGACTTAGCAAGAGAGCCNGTTCTTGAAGAGCAAGGCATTCATGAAATTCAATCTTTAATTGCATCTGCAAAATCACTTGCCAATGAACCTGAGGAGATTTTTACCCCAAAAATCAATGAAAACCTTATTGTCCCAGGATTAAGAGTTAAAGGTGTTATCTTTTTTTCTTCTGAAAGTCCGTCCAATCATATATTCGTTTCAACCCCAAATATCAGTAATCAAAAGGTTCGTGTTGGAGATTCAATAGAATCCGCGACTCTGTTAAAGATTGAGTCTAATGGTGCTATTTTTTCTTATCAAGGCCAAAGGGTTCACCAGCGAATTGGAGAGTAAGAGGTGCAGGCCTTTCTGACCGCTATCATAATTCTTTGGTATAAAAACATTGCATACAATCTATAAAGCAGTTTCGCCAGATGATATCAGTCGGATTCTTGCTTATTGCAAGCAACACACTATAAAAAATAAAGGTCCTTTTGAGATATATATTGGTGAAGAAGCTTCGCAAGCTATGGTGATTGTAAACTCCTTTCTCAAAGATGAANCGCTTGAAAAATTTAAACCATTGGGTGCCTTCTACTGTAATTATTTGGGAGACGGGATTATTTCGCTAGACCAGAAGGAAACTGATTATGATGCTATGCCTTCTGTTAAAAAACATGATCAGTTGATTAAACAAGTAGTCGATATCCTTATTGATAAAGCTTGTCCCGGCGCAGAATTACATTTTCCTATTTAAAATTATATTCTCAATAGGGCAGAAAAAATTTACAAAAAATATAGTAAAAAGTTAGATTCAGCGGATCAGCTTTATGGGTATTGATCATTATTGTCGTGATTCGAAGCNGGGTTGACTTTGTTGGGCGATCTCTGCTAAACCCTATCGGTTATGTATTTTCAAGATATCATTTTAAAACTTCAAAGCTATTGGGCATCTCGTGATTGCGCCATTCATCAACCCTACGATATTGAGGTTGGAGCGGGTACTTTTAACCCCTGTACTTTTTTCAGAGTTTTGGGGCCAGAGCCTTATAATGCTGCGTATGTAGAACCGTCCCGTCGCCCGACCGATGGCAGATATGGTGAGAACCCTAACCGCCTACAACATTATTACCAGTTTCAGGTTATTCTAAAACCATCACCGCAAGATGTGCAGGATGAATATTTAAAAAGCCTCAATGTTTTAGGTGTGGATCCAATTAAGCACGATATCAGATTTGTGGAGGATGATTGGGAATCNCCTACCTTGGGGGCTTGGGGATTAGGCTGGGAGGTTTGGTTGGATGGAATGGAGATCACTCAATTCACTTATTTCCAGCAAGTAGGCGGTATAGATTTAAAACCAGTCACTGCCGAATTGACATATGGGTTGGAACGCATTGCCATGTACTTGCAAAACGTGGAAAACGTTTATGATTTAAAGTGGAATGAAAAACTACTTTATGGTGATGTTCATTTAGAAACGGAAAAGCANTTTTCACGTTACAATTTTGAGGATTCAAATAAGGAACGTTTGTTCAAGTGGTTTGATATGTATGAATTGGAAGCTAAAGAATTATTGGAAAAGCAACTTGTCCTTGCTGCATATGACTATACATTAAAATGTTCACATACCTTTAATCTGCTCGATGCTAGGGGAGCCATAAGCGTTACTGAGCGTACAGGATTTATAGGTAGGGTCAGAAACCTTGCACGTTTATGTGCGGAAATTTATGTGCAGCAAAGGGAAGCGATGCAATTCCCACTTTTAAAGAATAATTCTTAACTCTATAAATTTAGCTATTAGATATAGGTAATTTAGACTGTAGGATCATTTACTAATTTGTATTTGGAAACGTATAGTAATTTAAAAATAGTTTAAAGATGGCAGAATTTTTCATAGAAATAGGATCCGAAGAGATACCCTCTGGTTATATTGAACCCGCCTTAAAGTATATGAAAGAGGAGATATCCTCTTTTTTTTTAAGACACCGGATTGAGGCAGAAAATTCTATAACCATGGGTACCCCAAGGCGACTAGTAGTTTCAGTAAAGGGTGTAACCACAATGCAGAAGGATTCTGTGGATGAATTTCTTGGTCCAGGAGTCTCTGTGGCCTACGATGAAAAGGGGCAACCCACAAAAGCTGCAATAGGTTTTGCACGTGGTAAGGGGCTAGATGTTAACAGCTTGACCCGCAAAACAACCCCAAAGGGAGAAGTGGTTTGTGCTTTGATTGAAAATAAAGGCCGCGCTACATCATCCTTATTGAATGAATATTTACCACAATTGATCCAAGAAATTCCTTTTCAGAAAAAAATGCGCTGGGCAAATAACTCGCGTCCGTTTGCTCGACCACTACATTGGGTGGCTGCATTATTTGATGGGAAAGCCTTAGAATTTGAATTTGATGGTATTGCTAATGATATTTTTTCAAGAGGCCATCGATTTCTTAAACCTGAACATTTTCAAATCGATGGTGTTAAATCGTATTTAAAAAAATGTGACCAACATTTTGTAATGGTTGANCCTGAAACTAGAAAAAAATCAATTTCAGCACAGGTTCATAGTTTGGCTAAACAAGCAGGGGGCCATATAAAAGAAGATGAAGATTTACTAAACCTTGTAAATTTCCTAGTTGAGTACCCGGTAGCAATTAAAGGAGATTTTGACTCAAAATTTTTAAAATTACCAAAAGAATTGCTGGTTATAAGCATGAAGTCTCACCAGAAATATTTTCCTGTTTGGGATAAGAAAGATAATCTTTTACCTTTATTTATTACTATAAGCAATATGCCTGCGGAGAAAGGTGAGGAAATAAAGAAAGGTAACGAGCGGGTATTGCGCGCTCGATTGGAAGACGCACGTTTTTTTTATGATGAAGACCGTAAGAAAAATTTTGAAGACTTTGTCGAACCCTTAAAAGGGGTTGTATTTCAGAAAAAACTTGGAACCATATATGAAAAAGTATGTCGGATCACAGATCTATCAGGGATCTTGGCGAGTCGGATTTGTCCTCAAAAAGAACAGCAGGTACGTAGGGCAGCTTATTTAAGCAAGGCTGACTTGGTCAGCCAGATGGTTTTCGAATTCCCCGAACTACAGGGGATTATGGGAGGATACTATGCTTTGCACTCTGGAGAAAATGCCGAAGTTGCAAAAGCCATAAAAGAACATTATCGTCCTACCTTCGCGGGTGATAATTTGCCGTCCTGTGATTCAGGATCGATCATAGCAGTGGCCGACAAGATTGATACCATTGCCGGCTGTATCAGTGTAGGGCTAATTCCATCGGGTTCTGAGGATCCTTATGGACTAAGGAGGCATGCCCTGGGCATTATACAAATCATTTTAGAAAATGGTTGGCAATTTTCTTTTCAAACTCTGATAGAAGACAGCCTCAATTTGATAGCCAAAAAAGCAAAACTAGATCAAAATGAAATAAAGAAACATATTGAAGATTTATTTTCCCAAAGATATAAAACTTTGCTTAATGGAAAGGGGTTTCATTATGATGCGATTGATTCTGTTTTGTCGACGGGAATGGATTCTGTTCTCGATGTGAGGGCAAAAGTAGAAGCTCTCACCGACCTTAAAAAACAGCCTTATTTTGAGCCTCTTGCCATTGCTTTTAAAAGAGTCGCCAGCATTTTGAGTAAAAAAGTAGATGGAGAAGTTGATCCAGGGCTGTTGAATGAGCTCGCAGAAAAAAAATTATATGAAGAATATTTAAAGATCCGCAACCCGGCTTTGGATTATATTGAAAAAAAAGAATTTTCCAAGGCACTGGAAAAAATTGGAGAGATCAAACCTGCGGTAGATGATTTTTTTGACAATGTCATGGTGATGGTAGATGATTCTGCACTATGTGAGAATCGAATGTGCCTGTTGCGAGATATATCTATTTTATTTTCAGATCTTGCAGACTTCTCAAAAATTGTTGTGAAGAAAGTTTAAAATATGGAGATACTTTTTAAAGTAGGAGAAAGTATTTCTTCCTTTATTTAACCTAATATTATCAAGCTTTAAACGCTTATTTATTTATGACCAAAAAACTTGTATATGCTTTTGCTGGAAAGAAAACCGATGGCAAGGCAAACATGAAAAACCTCTTGGGAGGTAAAGGCGCCAACCTTGCTGAAATGGCATCGTTAGGCATAGATGTTCCTCCCGGGTTTACCGTCTCTACTGAAGCATGCGTTCATTATTTTAAAAATAAAAATAAATTTCCGCCAAAATTATGGGATGAGATTTTAATACATTTAAAATCGCTTGAGAAAACAGTGGGTAAAAAATTTGGCGGCTCTGAAAATCCTTTACTAGTTTCAGTTCGTTCTGGAGCTCGAGTATCAATGCCGGGAATGATGGATACGGTGTTGAATTTGGGCCTAAACGAAGACTCTCTTCATGGTTTGGCACAAAAAACACAAAATGAATGGTTTGCGCTCGATACTTATCGCAGGTTTATTTCCATGTTTAGTAATGTTGTTTTGAATATTGATAGCGCCCGATTTGAAACAATTCTAGAAAAAGAAAAGAAAAGGCGCGGTATCAAAGTCGATACGGAAATTTCGGTTAAAGATTTAAAATCGATCATTAAAAAGTTTAAAGCCCTTGTTGTTCGTGAAACGAATAAAAAATTTCCTGATGACCCAATGAAACAGTTGCGAATGGCGGTAGAAGGGGTATTCAACTCCTGGAATACCGAGCGGGCGGTTATTTACAGGAAGATGAATGGATATTCACATGAATGGGGGACAGCTGTAACGGTGCAGTCTATGGTTTTTGGAAATATGGGTAAAACCTCTGCAACCGGAGTCGCATTCACCCGTAATCCGGCCACTGGAGAAAGAAAATTTTTCGGCGAATACATGATCAATGCACAAGGTGAAGATGTTGTGGCGGGAATTCGTACCCCAAATTCGATTGACCAGCTTGAAATCGAAATGCCGGATATTTATCAAGCATTAGTGAATATCTATCGAAAACTGGAAAAGCATTATAGAGATATGCAGGATATGGAGTTTACGATTGAAAATGAAAAATTATACTTACTACAGACTCGATCCGGAAAACGAACTGCGGAATCGGCTATCAAGGTGGCCGTCGATATGGTGGATGAAGGTTTGATAGACAAGAATGAAGCGCTCATGAGAGTTCCCGCTGAACAGTTAGGTCAACTTTTTCATCCAATGATAGATCCTAAAGCGAAAGTCAAACGCTTGGGTAAAGGGTTAGGAGCATCGCCAGGTGCTGCAGCCGGAAAAATTGTTTTTACTTCGGCAGCAGCAGAGGAAATGGTGGAAAAAAAGGAAAAGGTAATCTTGATTAGAATGGAAACCTCGCCCGAGGATATTCGAGGCATGAATGTTGCGGAAGGTATTATCACAGCAAAGGGTGGAATGACATCGCATGCTGCTGTGGTTGCTCGGGCAATGGGAAAGCCCTGTGTATCTGGGGTGGAAGGGTTGATCGTGAACAGCCGTCGAAGAACCTGCTCATTAGGAGGAGTCAAAATGAAAGAGCTGACTCCTCTAACTTTGGATGGAACGATTGGGGAGGTAATTGAAGGTATTGTTCCTTTGACTCAATCAAAGTTAACGGGCTCTTTTACCCGTATGGTGACTTGGGCTGGAGAAACGCGTTCATTACAAATTCGGGCAAATGCAGATACTCCGAGTGATGCATTGATGGCAAGGGAATTCGGAGCTCAGGGAATAGGACTTTGCAGAACAGAACACATGTTTTTTGATAAGGAGCATATTTTCCAGGTTCGTAAAATGATTCTTGCTGACAGCGATAAGGTTCGTAATGAAGCTTTAAGAAAGCTTCTTCCAGTTCAGAGAAATGATTTCTTAGGTATTTTTAAAGCGATGGAAGGCCTTCCTGTAACCGTTCGATTGCTTGATCCTCCCCTTCATGAGTTTTTGCCGCATGCTACTCAAGAAATAAGAAATTTAGCTCGTGAAATGGAACTTTCCAGTGGTGCTTTGAGTAAAAAAATCGAGAGTATGAGTGAA
>PBKP01000048.1 GCA_002721515.1 Nitrospina sp. | reverse complement strand
GTGGAACAATCTGAATAATCATCCGCTCCTTATTAGGTATACTTGGATCATTAGAGTAGTGAATACTTAAAGGTTTCTTAGCAGCTTCTGGGGCCTTAAGAAAACGGTAAAAATTACCACTCTTAACTACTGCAATATTATTAAGGGCTAAAATTTGTTCTAGAACGGAATATAAATCCTCGACGGGGATTTTATTAAATGTTTGCAAAGTGACTTTTCCTTCAACACTTCCTTCAATAACGTAGTCGATTTTTAAAAGCTCACAAAAAGTTGTTATGACATCATAAAGTTCAGTTTCCTCAAAGTTTAAGGTGATATGCTTGGCCTGAAGAAGCTCTTCGGGAAGCTTTGGCTCAACATCTACTAAGGTTTGTATCTTATTGAGTGATATGTTTTTCTTTTTTTGTAGTTCTACTTTTTCAACTTTAGTTGTGCTGTTGTTTCCAACTGTGGAATCGATAGACTCTGGATTGATCTTCGTTTTTTTAATTTTTACCTTTTTACCTACTTCAGTAGTCAACGCCTTTGCTATAAAAAACTTATTTCCAAGGCTGTCTTGAACGAGATACCATGTTTTGCCATTATCAAAACCTCTTTCTACCCTAACTAACTCGAACTCATCCCCTTTTGTAGCATTGCCAATTTTTAAGTATTTAGCGCCAGGTCCTCTGCGTAATGCAACCTTATTTCCAGTTACCCTAATTTTTTTAGCACTCTGCTGAGGTCTAATTTGTTTTAATTTTTTTTTGTCAATGATATCGCTGTTTTTATTTTTCGTGTCATGCGAGGTTACTTTTTCAGGTAAGCGCATTGACTCTACTGAATCCACTTTGTTTTTTAAAAGTTCCATAGTGGATTTTTTATTAAAGCTGCATCCCGAAAAAGCCAAAATCAGTAATATCGGGATGGCTATAAGGTTATTTTTTTTCATATTGGTTTTCCAGTTTTAGATTCCAACTTTTTGATAAAACCTGTGATGAGTAAACGAGTTAGGAGATCCTCTGGTTCTTGTTTGTTTATTCTTCTAGATCGAAACTCTTCAACAATTAAAAATTTTTGGTGGTTTTCAATTCGCATTATAAATAATGCAAGGTTTTTTAAATTAGAATTTATGGTGATTTCTATAGGAATTGCTAGCACTCCAGAAATAAACCTTGTTTTTTTTACCTGGGTTTTTTTTATGTCCACAACTCCTTTAGATGACTCTTGCAATATTCTTTGTAGTCCAGCCGCAGCAAGTCCGGGTTCATTTTCTTTTAGAAATTTTTGTTCTAAAGTTGTCGTGTTATTTTTGTTTACTATTTCCTTTGCTTGGTAGTGTGCGGTTTGATTCAAAACCTCATAGTATTTTTTGATAAAGTTTGATTTTTCTTTAATTCTTTTGTTTATATTAACTTGTTTTATATATATTGGCTGCGCGATAAACATAAAAAAAAGATAGCAGACTACGAAAACTCCACCACCGATCAAAATTTTTTTATCTCTTTCACCTATTTTGATTACCATAAATTATGATTCCAGCTTTGCGCGAATAGTAAATTTTTCCCCCATGGGCTCACTGATTATGGAGCCCACAAAACCAGGTTTTTCAAAGCCAGGGGACTTTTCAATTAAAGGTATTAATTTAGAAGCTGAAGGAGAAAAACCTTTTATTTCCATTTCTCCTTTTTGNAATTTAATATTTGTTAGCCAGGTATCNCTAGGTAGCGACTGACTNAATTTGCCTAGAAGAGATAGTTTNGCTGGGTATAAATTGTCAATGGTATTGANAATGTCTATNTANTTTTGAATTGATATATACTCNAAATCAATTTTTTCAAGATATGATACTTCACNTTTTATTTCCTGGAGTTGGTTNTCTAAAGANGCCAGCGTTTTGTTGTTAAANTGAATTTGNTTNGCANNCCAAGCTCCGANGAAAATTANTACTGTTGCAGCTAAGGCTACTGTTGTTTTNAAAGTTNNTTTTATTCTNTTGGGCTGNAGAATNTTTGGTAATAAATTTNTATTTATATTTTGTTTTTTAATACCCCNNGTAGCCAAGCTTAATGCCGTNATCATATTATGNCTNGAGAAAGATTTGGGTGGGTTGGTGGAAATCGAATTTGGGACGCTTAAAGNTTGCGTCCTAACCTTTGTTTCTTTTTGCAAATTTTTTGCGACNTGAGTAGTNANTGNCCCGCCNCCAATAATAGAAATATGCCNTATGGATTCATTCTCTTCAATATTNNNGCAAGAAGAAAGGGCTTGTTCNAATTCTTTGATTATAAGATTTGAAGTTTTTTTNCTGAGGTTTTCTAGTTCTTCAGGGTTATCTGCTTTTCTCGAATAGTAATTNTTCAAGTCTTCGTNATCCCATGGNAGATTTCGGGAATATTCTAAGACTCCATTTTTTATTAAAACAACTTCCAGNTTGCGTGGGCTGATGTCAATTAATGTTCTTAAATNAGGGTCCTTGGGNCCAGATGNAAGAATAANGTTNGTATTAGAAAAGGTTGAAATGTCTAGGATGGTTGGTTTTAGATTCAGCTTTTCAATCAATTTAAGATAATAAGTGGCGATTTCTTTTTTTATACCCACTAAAGCAATGTGAAAGTTGTTCCCTGTTTTTTTTGTAAGATGATAGGTGTAAAAAAACTCGTCTAATCCGGACGGGAAATGCCTTTCCAATTCAAATTCTATCATTGAATATACAGCTTTTGTATCTGGCGCTGGCAGTTCAAAAGTTTTGAACAGCATAAGACTTCTTGGTAGACTTAAGACAACTGACTCTGGCCATGCATCATTCTCAATCAAAAATTTGTTTATCTCATTTAGAAAATGTTTTTCTGCTTTTTCGTCCTTGCCTGTTAGTAATTTTAAACTGATGAATTCGCCTGCAATTATTTCGGTAATACGAAACTTTTTACCTATAAGGGTTAAGGAAATAGAATCCTCACGGATATCCAGGCCTAAAGATTTTTCTATAAGAGCAGATTTCATAAGTTTAATGCGTTATCGTTCCAATAGTGAATCACCATTTTAATTTTATCCTTGGCAATTTGTTTTTCTATTACCGTTTCCACGCTATGTTCCGTATTGCTGCCATTTATTTTTCCTGTTGATTTAATCCTAAAAAAATTTGATAGCGTGTTTGAATAGAATCCTTTTGAATATATGTTTTTTAAAATTATTTCGACTTGATCTGGCTCGAAAAAAATATCCAATACTTCTTTGCTGGCTGTATTGGGATTTACTGTTGGTATTTTATAAATGGTCAAATAATCGACTATGCCTTTGTATCCGCCATCATAAACTTCAGATCCATAAAGAATTTCTTTTGTCATGCCTCGAATTTTTAATAGTTCATCAAAGGTTTCTATTTCTCCATTCTTTGTAAAATAGGGAGGACTTTGTTTGCGATAATAGTCATCTTCAGCCCCATTTAGCCTATGATTTTTATCTGCATCAATCCAATCCAATATTGAATCGGTTATTATGTTTCTTTTAATTTGGTCTTGGACTCCTGAATATTCGAGAAGTTTATCCAATGTATTTTTATCTGCAGAATTTATAGAAATTTTTCCATTTTCATCTTTAATCGTATAGTTAATTGTTCCATTTTCTAATTTAATACCTGTTCTATTGACAATGTCAAAATCTTGAACTTTTTCCTTANTNANACCTGCTANCGTATTAGGTGATTTGGTTTNCNCNGGTANNATATTTCCTGCTATCCAACCATGCTCTTCATGNATGGAATGGAAACTAGCATNTTTAAAAAGCTCTGCTAGGGCTAAATTAANGCCAGCTTTCGATAAAAAATAGCTTTCTGCATCTTCTTTATAGTTTCTAGTTGTGTTTACTTCCATTTTCATGGAATGAGCAAATTCTGTAGCTAAGGCAATTAGTACCACTAGGACCCAAAGAACTGCCATTAAGGCTATGCCTTTTTGGTTGTTTTTATGCNTTTTCATCAATTTCACCCTTCTTTTCAGGTAATGCAATTTCCATTCCAGAATTGAGTAAAACAATGATTGGAGGAGCAAAAATGGTTTTTGGTGTNTCTTGCAAGNAGNCCTCCTTGTTTTCAATNATTTTCTCGGTTAATCCTAATGTTATTTCTACCGCTCTTGGAAGTGAAATTTTGTTTTCCTTTTCAGTTTCAAGAAGAGGGTCTATTGGTGTTTCTTGATTCGCTTCTGAGGGAGTCATCACGACTTTATTTACCCAATTTCCTGAATAGGTGAATCTATTGAATTTTTTGGTTTCATTTGGCTCAAGTTTTTTTATCTGATAATAGCGAAACTTTATTTGNCCTACATTTTCAGAAAGTAAAAAGTACTGTGTATTTTCTGCGCCATTATTAATACGGGAAAATATATCTCCTCCTGAAATTTCTTTTTCCATGAGTATAAGNCCGCGTTTTTCTGTTTNNGGNTGTTTTCCTATATAAAATTTTACCTCATGAATCAGTGAGTTTTGGTTAGTGGCTGTTATGGGGGAAGCAAAGGTTACAAAGCGTAAAGAATTAGATTCTCCTTCAAANGCCATAATTCTTTGGTTAGAAGCTGGNCCTTTTNCTAAAGGGNNTCCATCTTTNTGAGTAACAAAAACAGGATAGGTCGATTGCAGTTTTTGAGTAAGTTGTTCTGTAATGATACGTATTCGTTGGTAACTATCAACTTTTCGCTCTCCAGCACCACGCGCAGTAATACCAAGCCGAATGCCACCTAAGCCTAAGGCAATAATAATTGCGACGATTGACAAAGATACAATCAGCTCAATCAGGGTGAATCCGTCTTGATTTTTTGAAATATTATATTTCATTAGCTGCCAGAAATATTCTGAGTTCTTGCGCCACTGATTATCAATGTTCCAGAACCAGAGATTCTCTCTTGGATTGAGGAAGTTGGCGAATTAGTAGTTTCTTCTCCGTTTGCAGGGCTACTGCTTATGTTTACTGCACCTCCTTTAAATAGTTGCTTTAATTTTGCATCGGTTATTGGATAGGTTTTCCCACTGAGGCGTAACGTTGCNAATTCTAAGTTTCTAGGTTTGCCATTATCTTCCCATAAAACTTTTAACAANATCTTTTGTAATTGAATNTTTGGATCCTTTTCGTTCAAGTTGGAATCGAANGGCTTAATATTNAGCTCCCAACGATAATTCTCTTCATATTCAAACCTTCCGGATTTATCGTCTANTAAATAATTTTCAATTTCCAATTCGTTCATTTTTGAATTTGCTAAAGATACAGCTTTAAGATATTGGCCGGATAGGTCTGCAGAACGTACGCTTCCTGAAAAAAGGTTAACTACAGCTAAAAACCCACCAGCCATTATCAATAGAGCAACTATGACCTCTAGAAGAGAGAAGCCTTTGTCACTATCCAATGTGCTCGATTTTAGGTTTTCCTGTAATGGGGTTGATAATGATGGAATAAACATTTGTTTCACTCTTGTCTGTGGATGACTGTATGCGAATTGTTCCTGCGCTGGAGTTTCCAAGTGGGTAAAAATTAATTATAAAGTTTTCGTTTGCTAAGGCATCTTCTGTGCCTATGTAATCTCTAATTCGGACTGATTTATCAAGGGTTTTTGATTGAATGATTTTTTTTTCTTTCGGGATTGCAAGCCAATATTTATTTTGATTGATGCTTGCATTTAAGGTGAATAATTTTTTTTTGCTAATAGCTTCGCTACGTGCATATTGTATGGCTGATGCTATTTGTCTGGCTTCTGATTGAAGTTTAACGCGGTCAATAGTATTAATTACAAAAGGTAAAGCTAAACCAACGATTAATCCCATTAAAAACAGAACAAGAACCAATTCTAATAAAGTGAAGCCTTTGCATTTTATAATGTGCGGTTTATTCAAAGTTTTTCCAACTGACAATATCCATATCAGTTCCTTCTCCGCCTTCTGCATTGTCCCCACCTAACGAGTATAAATCGTAGCCACGTCCTTCTTTGCCTGGGGATTCGTAAATGTAATNATTCCCCCACGGATCTTTTGGNATATTCTTTTTTAAATAAGACTTNATAGCAACTAGACCATCGTCGCTAGTCGGATATTTGTGTTTTTCTAAACGATAGAGATCTAGTGCTTGNCCTAGAAGTTCGATTTGNGCTTGTGCATCCTGTTGCATTGCTTTGTCNACCTGACCGAAGAATTTTGGTGCTACTGTAGCAGCCAACAGTCCGATGATAACCATCACCACCATGAGCTCTATTAAAGTGAACCCCTCAGTGTCTAATTTTTNGAACTTTTTTAAATTCAGNTTCATAANAATCCTTGGTTTTAAATCAAAAAGTACTTTAAAAATTAATATCGTTAGCACTAAAAATTGCAAGTAGCATNGACACAACGATAAAGCCGATGACNACAGCCATGATTAATATCATCATAGGTTCTATAAGAGANACCAATTGTTTTATNGATTGTTCNACTTCCTTGTCATAAGCCTTGGAAACTTTTACTANCATTTCATCTAAAGCTCCTGAAGTTTCACCNACAGTGATCATATGNATAGCCATAGGAGGNAAAACTTTTGTTTCCTGGAGNGGNCCNGAAAGTCCTTTGCCCCTTTTTAAGGCCTGCTTAAGAGGTGTTATGGANTCTGCTATCACTNGATTTACTAAAATAGATTGAACGATTCCCATCGCCTGTAAAATTGGCACACCACTTTTTAATAAGGTAGCCATAGTCAAGCTAAACCGAGAAACTTCAATTTTTCGGATCAGNGGTCCAAAGAGGGGAAGCTTTAGTAGCATTCCATCCCATTTGAANCTTCCTTTATTAGTATTTTTGTAAAAAGANATANNAATAAAGAAACCAACTGTTCCTAAAATTAATATGGGCCAGTAATTTATAATTAAGGAACTTATGCCTAGCATAATTTGAGTGGGAAGGGGCAATGCCGCTCCCATTTCTTCAAACAACCTTGAAAATTGTGGTATTACGAAAGTAATCAGAATTATAACGGCTGCTCCACCAATAAGTGTAAGAATGGCTGGATAAACCATGGCTGACCGAATGTTGTTTTTTAATTCAACAGATTTTTCCATAAACAAAGAAAGCCTTGAAAGAGACTCGCTTAAAATTCCACCAGCCTCACCCGCCCGGATCATATTGATATAGAGGCTTGAGAAGATTCTTGGGTGTTCTGCCAGAGCATCGGCAAAAGAACTGCCTGCATGTACATTCTTTCGAATATCAGTAAATACCTCTCTGATAATTTTTGTTTCAGCCAGTTTAATTAGGATAGCGAGAGCATCATCCAGAGTTAATCCAGAATCCACCAGGGTGGCAAGCTGCTGAGTAAGGGTCATCAGTTCTTGGGTTGGGATTCTAGAACGCCAACTTGGAAATAAAAAATTCAGATTCGAAGAAAGCTTTGAAAAACTTTTTCCTTGTGAGACTTTTACCGGAAAATAATTTAATTTGCGAATTTGCTGAATTGCGTTTTGATAGTCGAGAGCGTTAACATCGCCCTCTACATACTTACCGTTTTGGTCCGTTGCTTTATAAGAATAAACCGTCATGGTTTGCCTTTTGAGGTCCTTAGGTGTTTGCTAACAGTTTTATAAAATTCAAATTCGATCATTTTGGGTGACGCGAAGAATTTCTTCAACNGTGGTAATACCTTTTATTACTTTATCCCAGCCATCTTCTCTTAAAGTTGTCATNCCNGCTTTTCGAGCCTGATCGCGAATAATCTGAGCNGTGGTTTTTTTCAATATCAACTCCCGAATATTGTCATCGATTACCAGTAGTTCATAGATTCCNCATCTNCCACGAAAACCAGTCTGACTGCATGCTTTGCACCCTTTACCATGGTAAACTTTAATGTCTTCTTTTGTAAGGATTCCCATTTCTTCACGAAGGGATGTTTTTAACGGCCTTTCTTCTTTGCAATCAGGGCAAATAACTCTTACCAATCTTTGTGCTAACACCCCTAATAGGGCTGACGAAATAAGAAAGTTTTCAATACCCATATCTAGCAATCTCGTAATTGCTCCTGCGGCATCGTTTGTATGAACTGTGCTAAATACCAAATGTCCTGTCAAAGCGGCTTGAATTGAAATCTCAGCGGTTTCCGGATCACGAATTTCTCCAACCATAATGACATCAGGATCCTGTCTTACTATAGAACGTAAACCGCTGGCGAAGTTGAGTCCAATCTGGGATTTTACATGAATCTGATTGATACCACGCATTTGATACTCAACTGGATCTTCAACAGTAATGATTTTTTTGTTTGGTGTGTTGATCTTGCTCAATGCAGCATAAAGTGTTGTAGTTTTCCCACTGCCTGTAGGGCCAGTCACTAAAAGTTTTCCGTAAGGTTTGAGGATTAATTTTTCGAGTTCATCTTGAACTTTTTTCGGGAAACCCATTTGGCCTAGGTCCAACAAAAGATTGCCCCGATCAAGGATCCTCATGACTACGCTTTCACCATGTAAGGTAGGCAATGTAGATATGCGCATATCGATATCTTTGCCTAGTATTTTTAATTTAATTCTTCCATCCTGAGGTAGTCGNCGTTCAGAAATATCCATCTTTGCCATGATTTTTATACGGGTGGTAATTGCAGAACTCAAACGCTTAGGAGGTGGATCAAACTCGTGAAGAATGCCGTCAATTCGATATCTCAAAAGAAGCTCGTCTGCGAAGGGTTCAAAATGAATATCACTGGCCCGCGATTCGATAGCTTCGCTGATTATGTGATTTACTAATTTGATGACGGGAGCTTCGGAAGCCATATCGCGTATATGCTCCGTGCTTTCATTCATAGAGTCTAAACCATGCACGTCATCATCATTAATGTTNNNGACCATACGGTCCATTGCCGAGCTTATTCCCTTCCCATAGAAGGTTTCTATGGATTCTAAAATNTCTTGCTCGCTGCTNAAGACTACTCGAATATTTTTACCAAGTGATACTTTTAAATCTTCGATGGTNTAAAGGTCAAAAGGGTCGAAAACGGCAACGATCAAAGTATTGTCTTTGAGTTGAAGGGGAAAAATNATTTTTTCCCGTAAGAAAGTTTCCGAAATTGAAAGCCCTTCAATTGGAAGTCCGGANTTGGGGTATTGATCTTTTTTAACATAAGGCAAGCGNANCTCGGTACTAAGAGTTTCCAGCAGAGTTTGAGTATGNATATATCCATGATCTACNAGAGTTTTACCCATATAATTTCCGGAATGCAGTTTNTTGCTTTTGATTTCTTTTAAAACNTTTTCCGAGATTTTTTTATGTCTAACCAAGATTCGTTCGACCGGATTTACTTTTTTCAACATTCTATTATTTTCCTGAAATATGAGCAGTGTCCGTTGTTGAAACCGGTGCAGCTAGTGTTCTTGTTCCTGAAATTCTAGAAGCACTTACTACTGAAGGTGCTTTTGTAATAACATCTATTTTGTTTTTATGAAAAAAAGCGGTGCCGGTACGCTGAATTGCCTTTTTGGATCCTCGCTTTATCAATTGCAACTGTACCACCTGGCCTTTTTGATCATCTAGAGTTACACTGGTTTTATCTATTTCTGTCAATTGAAAATTTCCAACCATTTGTCCTGCCGTATAGCCTTTTTTCTTAATCTTTTGTTTTACAAGTTTATTAGTTTTATTTAACCAGTAACTGCCTTGTAAAATAGCAATTTTTGTGCCGCCCAACATTAAAATCCCTGTTAAAAGCATCTCAGGTGGCGGTAATATAGGTTTGCTTACAACAGTTGTGGTCAGCTTATTAGGAGAAATAGGTGGAATATACTCCTTCCTTTCTTTCCGAAAAATATTCGTCCGAATCACCTGTGATATTGCTTCTGAATTGTAATTGGGTCTGCTAACTGCTAATTTTTTAATGGTTTTCGGTGATGCTATAACCGAAGATCCATCTACCCTTAATGGATGTGTAGGGTGCGTCCATATTCTAATTGACATTGTTGCCAGAGCGACGATGCATAGTAGAAGGATCAAATTGATTGCTGGAAATATTTTATTCACGGGCACAGATTACCCTCACGTTTTCTTTCTCTAACTTAATGAATTTATTGGCCTTTGTCAAGGCAATACAAAATTTTGACGGCTGATAACAGGCCATGATTTTAAGAAATTTATATAACCTTGAGGCTTGATAGATTGTATTGCCATCAAATTTTTTAATCAAACTTCTATATTATTTTTCGGAAAACTAAGTAAGACCTTTAAATAATTATGGTTCTGTGTAGTATTAAAATAGATGTTGATGCATAAATGATTTTTTCAGAGTTATATTTACACTTTGTTTATAATTGTAATTTCGTAATTTTCGGAGAGTCGATTTGAGCGCACAAGCTTTGTTAGATGAATTGTTAAAATGCTTACCTCTTAGGGTTTATGGTCGTGGGGCTGTATTAACCTTGTTACGTGAAATGGGTTTCCACGTAAAAAATAAAACACCCTTAGAAGTTAGGGATATATACAGAGATGATAATTCTGGCGAGTTGGTTTGTAAGCTTACACCCGATGGCACCGGCGAGTTTACTGCTGCTCTCACAAATCTTAAGTTAGATATCAAGCACCCTCTTTATCAAAAAGTGAAAAACTATCAGGTAGAAGTATCCGAGGCACTTGGTAAACTCGATGAGGAAGATACTCGTCAAACAACTATCGACCAAGCAGATCGAGGAGGTTTTCGAGTGGGTAGTTTATATAAGAATAAATAGAAAGCTTACTACCAAGTCTTTTAAGCTTTGATGGTTTCTAGAAGTTTTCCTATCACATCGTTGACTTTAATGCTTTCGGCTTCGGCCTTAAAGTTTAATATAATTCGATGCTCTAGAACTTGTCGTGCAACAGATTTAATATCATCAATGGTAATGGCGACTCTATTATCCATAAGGGCTTTGGCCTTAGCTCCTAGAATAAGATATTGAGACGCGCGCGGTCCTGCCCCCCAATCAATCCATTCTTTAATAAAATCAGGTGCGCTTCCATTTTGTTGAGGTCGAGTATTCTGGACCAATTCCACTGCATAACGGGCGACATGCTCAGAAACAGGAACAAGTGGAACTAGATCTTGAAATTTTAAAATTTCTTCTGCTTTTAAAATAGGTTTCAGGTTTGGCAATTCTCCGGAAGTTGTAGAAAGAGCGATCTTAATCTCTTCTTCTTTGTTTGGATAAGCGACATTAATAATAAACATGAATCGATCTAACTGGGCTTCTGGTAAGGGATAAGTGCCTTCATGTTCAATCGGGTTTTGCGTTGCGAAAACCAAAAAAGGTGCAGAAAGTGGGTAGGTGGTGCTTCCTACGGTTACCTGTTTTTCTTGCATTGCTTGTAGAAGAGCGGCTTGGGTCTTTGGTGGTGTTCTATTGATTTCGTCAGCTAAAATTATATTAGAAAAAATAGGGCCTTTTATAAATTGGAAAGACCTTTTTCCAGTTACTGAGTCTTCATGCAAGATATCGGTCCCTGTAATATCGGATGGCATCAGGTCAGGAGTGAATTGTATTCGGCTAAACTCCAGACTCAAAACTTGAGCGAGCGTGCTGACTAGTAAGGTTTTGGCGAGTCCCGGTACTCCAACAAAAAGGCAATGCCCCTTTGAAAAAAGTGCGGTTAATAGGTTTTCGATTACTTCATCTTGGCCCACAATTACTTTTTGAATTTCAGCAACTATATTATTTTTAGCTTGAAGCAGTTCTTGCGCCAGTTCTAAATCTTCCATTTAAAAACCTCAATTTATAAAGCTAAACAGCTGGGTTTGTATTTTCTTTTTTTCGGGCATTTTCATTCGATCATATAAATCTACTAATCTTTTGTGGATAAATGGATTGAATGGGTTGATTAATAATGCTTTTTCTAAATATTTCTGTGCTAAATCCAACCTTTCGCTTACAAAAAAAAGTTCACCAAGATTCGCAAGCGAGGTATGAAAATTCGGATAATATCCTAGGCTTTCTTTTAAAAGCAATTCCGCTTCTTCATATTTTCGAGTTTTAATGTAAGCGTTCGCAAGTTTATTAAATAAAATTGGCGAATGCGTTTTTGATTCTTCTTTGGCCTTCCGATATTCAAGTATGGCGGCCATATAATGGTCGCGTGATTTTAGTATGTCTCCTAAAAAGGTTAAGTCTTGAGCGCGCTTTGTGCTAAGGCCTTTAAAATCTTTTTCAGGTGCTAATTTGCTTTCACTTTTAAACTCCTTGTTTAATGCAGTGATTCCAGGAATATAATTTAACTCTTTCTTTTTAGCCCATATTTCCCATTCGCTTTGAAAGCTAGATAAGTCTAATCCCACTCTTGCAAGAAAACTGTCATCAAAATTTTTGTTTGCAGCAAGGTCATCAAGTAAATAGGAGAAAGTTTCGATTCCTTTTTTTTCGGTAAGGTATTCCATCATTGTCGAAACCTCTGCATAAGCTAGCTGGACATCTTTAGCTGTCTTTAGCTTTGCGAGTGAAGGCATCATATCTTTTAAATCCACTCTGTAGTTATTTTTTAGTGCTCCTGAGAGTATGGTTTCCATAATAGGTGACATGTATTTCAATTCACTTCGCCATCTTGTCTCTAGCATTTTTGCAATTCCTTCGTGCATCCAAAGGGGCAAACGATTTCGGCTCTTTTTAGTGAGTAAATAATGAACGAACTCATGGCTAAGAGTATCCATCCAGTTATAGCCGCGTACTAGTGATCCTGGTGAGATCATCATTATTCGATTGTATTTACAAAGGGCAACGGTGCCTGATGTTAGAATGTCCTCCATGGTAAGAGGAGAAATTTTAGAAAATGGTTCTCGGTCAGGATAAATCTCTATTAGAATTTTATTTTTAGGATAATATCCTAGAATTTTTCCTAACACGTCATAAGATTTTTCTAATACCTCTTTTGCGTATGTAAGAAGTACTTCGTCCGGGCCCTCTTCATATCGAATAATAAAATGCTCAGTTTCTTGACTGATAAAATTTTTGGTTGCTTTGCGGGTGGCATTTACAAGTTTTTTGAAATCAGCGACCTCTTTAAAATCATCGCTTACGCTTTGAAGGGTTTCCCAGGAATGCGCATAATTTCCTTTTAAAAATTCAATTCTGGCTTTGAGGAGATGCGCATCACCAGATTCAGGATATTTTTTAATTAGGGTCTGCGATAGTTTTTCTGCAGCAATCAAATTCCAGTCTTGGGCAAGCTCGTAACCAACAAATACTTGTTGGGTCAGAGGTGCATCGCAATGCGAGGTCTTTGGTGTATAAAAAAACCAGAAAGTAGTTAATAAAATAAAAAAAGATTTTATTTTTTTTTTCATTGCACCAACTCACGGTAGTATTCGTTTACCAATTGCTCATAATTTTTTGGGGTTTGTTTCTTCATGGCATCTAGAATTTCTTCTCGAAATTTTCTTGGAACTTTGTATTGATCCTCGGAAGGTAGGAGAACCTTTTCCTTTTGCATTCTGACGGAGCCACCACGTCGCGAATCTCTGCGATTCCCTAATCCAAGACGCATTTGATTTTTTTGTCTGCCTTGTCTCGACATTTGCGACCCTGAGTTTTTCATTTCCTTGAGCATTTCTTTTGTATCTTGTATTGATTTTATAGCCTTGTTTTCAGATTCAATGCTCCTTTGAACCTGATTGTCTAGTAGTCGTGTCTCAGCCTGATTAAGGCTTTTTTCTGTTATTTGCATATTTTGAGCAAGAGAAGAGGGTAATAGGGGGTTGTTTTGATTCATTTTTTGAAATTCTTTTTTCATTTTTTCTGCTTTCCTGCGCATATTTTTTTCTTGTTTAGCAATCTTTTGTAAATTTTTTTGAGAATCTTTTGATAGAAAGGCTTTGTTGCTACTTACAATCGTTCTCTTGAGAGAGCCAAGTTTTTTAGAAATTTCTCCATTTAAGCGAGTCACTTCTTTTAAGTCCTTAATGATTTTTACTTCAATACCTTCTAAATTATTTCTAGATGTTCTCAGGCTACCCTGCCATCGAAATAATTCTGGATAGGTGCTTTTGAAAAGTAAATTAAATTCATTTAAATCGTTTAGTTCAGTTAGCTCTTTCAAAGAATCATATTTTTTTTGTAATTCTGGAAGTTTTTCCCTGAACTCTTGAAACCCCATGGTTCTAAGGCTATTCAGCTCGGAAAGTGTTTTTGATAGTTGGCGGCGGCGATCATTTAAATTTGCAAAATTTTCAGCCAGGCTCTCTTTAAGACTAGAGTCAATGGTTTTTTGACCTAAAGTTTGTATTTCTTTATTAAGCGCTGACTCTTTTTCAAGTAGTTTGCTTGTTTTTTTCATGGCTGAATGGTTATTTAAAAAGTTTTTGTCGTCACTTAAAATTGTGCGTATAGAGTCAACATCCTTTTTTAGTTCTTCAAAAATATTATTAATCATTGATTCGAATTGCTTGGTTTGTTTTTTTCTCAACTCTTGATTTATTTTGGATGTTTCGTTAATAATTTTATTTTGTTTTTTTTCCATCTTTTCTAACTGACTCAAAGATTGGTCTAATTTTTCCATCAATTGCGTATCTACAATTTCATCCATTGAGGAGTCAGCTTGATTTAACTGCTCTGAAAAAGCTCTCAGGTCTTCAGCCATTTTTTCAAGTTTTTCCATAGCTTCATCCATTTTTCCTTTATTGGCAAGTTCCTGAATTTTTTTGANTGAACTCATTATTTCTTCGAGATTCATGNTTTTGTATGATTTGGTATTCAAAAACTCGTCCGGAAGGGACTGGTTTTGTTGCGACAGTTTATCCAGCAATTTTTGTAATGTTTTTTGAATTTTGTTTAATTTGGATTTTAGTTGGTTAGAGTTTAATGGAGATTTTTTGTCTTTTAAATTTGAAAACTCCTCTTTAAGTGATTCAGTTAATTCTGANAATTGATTTTCAAGGTCCATAACTTGATCCATTTTTTGGCGATTTGTGATTTTGATTAAATAAAGAATATCTCGCTCTAAATGGCTTACCATGCGATCATTTAAAATNTNTATCGAGAATGCGTTATAACCAACTGGGGTTGGTTTCATAAGTGTTCCTTGGATTTTGTCGATGGTGTCAATTTTTTCCTGACGAATTGCAGTTAAANCAGAAATGATATTTTTTAATAATGTTAANTAAGCTTGTGGAAAACTGCNAAACTCCTCAGCTTTTGTTTTTATATGTTGAGCTAACCCAATGATTTCAATTAGTGCATCAGCATTGGCAGTGAGCACCCTTTTTCCGTAAATGGCATCTTTGGTGGTGGTTTTGAGAATATTATCCTCCACAAGTCCTGTCGCTAATAAGGAAATCATTTTTTCTGTAAGCTCATCTTGAAGTTGGACGAGATTTTCTTGTTCCTCNCGNTAATCAAAAATAGTAAAANTAAANATTTCNGATTGNCCTTTNTTGGGTCCGTTAATATTNTCATTGTCCGTTACTTCCAAATAGTATTGCACTTNNTGCCCAGGTTTGAATTGTTCTAAGGNTAGGTTCCACTCATGTCGNCCTTGCACTTCTTTTTCCNTATTTTTGAAACTTTTAATTTTTTTTCTTATAAGAGTTTCATCTATTAATGTAACCATTTCGATACTTTGTAGTCCAAAATCATCGCTNCCTTCGTAAAGTACTTGGATTTTGTCAGAATCAAAATAAACGGGCTTGGGATTAGAAGGGAGNAGNCTGACTTTTGGTGCCTTGTCCTTCTCAAGTTGAATGGGATATTTGTTAGGTAGTAAGGAATATGTGCCANAAATANTTTTTAATTTAAATTGATAAAATCCTTTCTCTCGTACTATAAATTCACCCGCAAAAGAAANACCTTTNTTCGACTCTATCAANAATGTGTNNTTGGCGTTTANCATCAGGTTGGCTTCTTGAAATTCTTTGTCACTAGTTCCTTTGATAANAACTTCTGTTCCAGGTAGTGAGATTACAGAACCATNTGAGGGTTTGATTANTTTNGGGGGNAAGCGTGTATAAGCTGGNTAATTNAGNGTTAGAGCAAGATTGCTGATTTTATAAGTAATTTCCTGCTTCANCTNTTTTGTCTTTNNAGCTTGTTTGTTTGAAAACTCGATTNGATTTGNGCTGTTAGNTTCTCTGCTATTTAATAGNGCCTGTTGCCAGAGNTTTGGANCTAATAAGGTNGNAATTAGGCATACNGCTAAAGTAACCAGNAATAAATTCCTAGCTGGCTCNGTTTTTCGATGTTCTGAAACAGNGCTTAAGTCTAGTGTTGTTAGTTGNTTATTTGTTCGCCTNATATNTTCGCGGATCATTGCTGCGGAAAATATATTTTTTAGNTCAGAGGCTCTGACAAGTTCNCCTAGTTGTGTTGAGTTGATAAGTGAATTATTTAATTCAGGATACTTTTTTTCAGTNATTAAGGCTGCTTGCTCTAGAGTAATCGTTTTTAGTGAGTTAGATTTTAGTATGGAGAATAAATACTTTCCTAAAACTAATAATATTAGGGTAGGTACGATATAACTGATCTTTGCTGGCTGAAAATAGAAGTATAATGCTGCGGCTAGGATTGTTCCGGTTGCAGCAGTAAACACTATATAAATCCATAAAATAAGCCGCGCTTGATTCCAGTTTTTTCTTACGTTATTTAAAAACTGGTTAATTTGAGCAATTTCATCCATAAAAATTTTATTAAATCCAATCTGACAAATTAAGAATAAATAGATTTTTAAGAGTTTGGAGTTTTATTCCCTCCTTTATTTCTTATTGACTCAAATAACTCTAGCGGAATGGGAATGTAAGTTTGCGCTCCATCACCATTAGAAAGATCTAACAGGGTCTGAAAAAACCTAAGTTGCAAGGCTGGTGGGTGAGCCCCTATAAGATCAGCAGCGTCACAAGTTTTTTGAGCTGCTTCAAACTCNCCTTGAGCATNAATAACTTTTGCTCGTCGTTCCCGCTCTGCCTCTGCTTGTTTTGCTAAGGCTCTTTGCATTTCTTGGGGGAGATCGACATTTTTCACTTCTACGTTGGCTACTTTTACGCCCCAAGGTTCAGTTTGCTCATCAATTACTTTTTGTAAGTGGGCATTAATTTCTTCTCGGTTTGATAAGAGGTCATCTAAATTGCTTTGCCCCAAAATACTACGCAAGGTTGTTTGTGCTAGTTGAGAAGTAGCATAAAGAAAATCTTCAACTTCAATGATAGCTTTCTGAGAATCAACAACACGAAAATAGATAACAGCATTAACCTTTACGGTTACATTATCTTTGGTGATAATGTCTTGGGGAGGTACGTCCATTACAACTGTACGTAAACTTACCTTGACCATAGATTGTATTACTGGGACAACAATAATTAAGCCAGGGCCTTTTACTTTCCAGAACCTTCCTAAAAGAAAAACAACACCTCTTTCATATTCTCTTAATACCTTTATCATGCTGAATAAAAGCAACCCAACTAAGATAGAAAAAGTCAAAAGAAAATCCATAAAGGTTTCTCCAAAAAGTTAATACGCTTACTATAATGATAACAACTTTTTATTGTTAAGTACGATTTATTAGATATCCTTTTATTGTCAGTTAAGGATTTTTAAATTAAAATAAACTTAATTTAATCTATGACAAATTGTTGAATTTTCCATGCGTCCGCTCATTTTTTATATATTTTTTCTTATGCTTCCAAATCAGGTATTTGGGGAGCCAATTCAATTATTAATAGATAGTCAAGTGAATGANAAAGGTCAGGTNGCATTGGCCTTGACCTTGAAAAATAANAGTTCGCANTCTCTTTTTCATATTCATCCCATGTTTCATTTTCACCATTCGATGTCTATGATGTCTGTAATTAGAGAGCTTCAACCTGGGCANAGNATTACACTTGAAAATGATAAACACCCNCCGGTTCTACGTGTTGGTAATTATCCAATTACNGCATTGGTGAATTATCAAGACAGGCTTGATGGGGGNATGAAAAAAACNATTTTATATACAGACTCTTTTTATTTTAAAGAGTCNCTNCAATCGCAAGTTGTGGGTAGTATCAATTCCTCAGGAGGTCCTGTATCNTCTGTTCTNAAAATACTTTTAAAAAATCAATCTGATTCTTTAAAAAATATCAGAATGATGTTGTTGTTGCCACCTGGAATGGCTGCAGAAAACTTTAAGGGAATGATGGGTTTTACTTTAAGAGGTAAAGAGGAGAAAACTTTTGAGGTCACAGTTCAACGAAATTTCAATTTAGACGAAGATCGTTTTCCTGTTCGCTTGATGGTAGAATATGGGGAAATGCTCAAACATTACTCGAGGGAAATAAAAGGAATTATTCAATTTTCCCCGTCTTGGTATTCAGTAAAATATTTACCGCATTTTTCGGTTTTGTTCGTAATNGGATTNTTAATATTGTGCTTTTATTTTAAATTTTACGGGATTTCTCTAAAAAAGAAAGGTAATAACAATGGCTAGAGCAAGTGCTCGACATATTCTTGTTAAAACAGAAGAAGCTTGTTTGGAATTAAAAAGTAAAATTCAAGAGGGTTCGGATTTTGGGGAAATGGCCAAAGAACATTCTGAGTGCCCATCGGGAAGAGAAGGTGGCAACTTAGGTGAGTTTGGTCCCGGTCAAATGGTGCCCGAGTTTGATACGGTTGTTTTTAATGATGAGGTGGGGGCAGTACATGGCCCAGTTAAGACACAATTTGGGTACCATCTTATTGAGATCACAAGTAGAAGCTAAAAGGATANAGCTATGGAAACAGCGATTTTTGGGGCAGGGTGCTTTTGGGGTGTGGAGCTNGCTTTTGGNCAAGTAAAAGGTGTGATTAANACATCGGTAGGTTATACAGGCGGCGCTACTGAAAACCCGACGTATGAACAAGTTTGTACTGGGAAAACGGGTCATGCAGAAGTTGTTTGGGTTGAGTTTGATCCCTCTGNAGTAACCTATGAAAAACTTCTCGATGTGTTTTGGGGTTGTCACGATCCCACAACATTAAACAGGCAGGGTCCGGACATAGGTACGCAATATCGTTCAGCTATATTTTTTCAAGGCTCACAGCAGGAGACCTTGGCAATTCAATCGAAAGAAAAAAATGCTGGTCGATTTTCNAGTTCNATTGTTACNGAAATAACCGCAGCGTCAAAATATTATATTGCCGAGGATTATCATCAGAAATATTTGGAAAAACGCGGTATGGGTAGCTGTCATTAGATAAATATAATTGAAAGTTATTTTTTTTAAATTACAGTTTTTTCGAACGTATGGATTGACTATCTATTTNATNTATAACNCTTCTACTATTTNCAAAATAATGAAGGATAGAATTATGAAAATAAAAANTACTAAAATGTTGAAAATAANAATTTCTAGTGCACTTACGTTTCTTTTTTTATTGGTTTTGTCCACAGNATTAGTTTCNCAAGGCGAAACCTATGAATTNAAAATTCCCTTGGGNCTTGATGAAGAAGCCCTCAAGGTTACNGANGGCAATCCCTTGACTAAAGGAAAAGTTGATTTAGGGCGACTTCTTTTTTTTGATAAAAGGTTGTCGGCAAATAACACTATTGCTTGTGCTACTTGCCATATACCGGCANTAGCATTTACGGATGGTCAGCCTGTTTCATCTGGTATACACCATTTGCAAGGAGGTAGAAGTGCTCCTACGGCCATCAACCGTGCGTTTGGCACCGCCCAATTTTGGGATGGACGTGCGTCAACCCTAGAAGATCAATCTATTGGTCCTTTTGCTAATCCTATTGAGCATGGTTTTGCAAACCATGATCAATTGGTAGATAAAATTAGTCAGATTGAAGGTTATAAAAAACTTTTTATGAAGGAATTTAAGGCAGACTCTATTACTAAAGAGCATGTTGGAAAAGCCATAGCATCGTTCCAAAGAACTCTTATTTCAGGCAATAGTCCGTTTGATCGGTTTGATTATGATGGTGACGAGAAAGCACTTTCTGAGTCTGCAAAACGCGGAAAAAAACTTTTTTTTGATAAGGCCCGTTGCAACCTATGCCATTTCGGAACAAACTTCTCCGATGAAAAATTCCACAATATTGGGATCGGTTGGGGAGGAGGTTCCTTGGATGTGGGTCGTTATAATGTGACTAAAAATGTTAAGGATTTAGGTGCCTTCAAAACCCCAACGCTTCGTGAAATTTCTAGAACTGCACCTTATATGCATGATGGAAGGTTTGCAACGTTGGAGCAGGTTATTGAACATTACAATAAAGGTGGTGTAAAAAATCCTTTTTTGGATAACCAGATTATTCCTCTTAACCTGACACCTTCAGAAATTAAGGACCTTATTGCGATGCTTCGATCTTTAGAAGGAACAGGTTGGCAGCATGTCAAAGCGCCTAAAGAATTCCCACAATAAAAAATATAAAGGTCTGGTTAGCGAACCAGGCCTTTATTGTGATTTCTTGGAAAATTTGAAGAGGTTGATTGCCAAGGTTAGCCAGCCTATCATAAAACTGAGTCCACCCAAGGGAGTTACAGGGCCTAAAAACCTAGGCCCATCAAAAACCAGTCCATAAAGGCTGCCGGAAAAGAAAACGATTCCAACGAGGATCCAAATGGCTGATCGTTTCAACTTTTTCGCAGTTTCACCTTTTAAAATATAGATGAGAACACCAACGGCGATTAGGCCTAACGAATGGTAACCTAGATAATCAGTAGCTGTATGAAAGGTAGCCAGTTTTTTCTCTGTTAGGCTTGCTTTTAAAGAGTGAGCGCCAAAAGCACCAAGCATAACACTTAACCCGGCAAGGCCTGAGCCAAGAGCTATCCAACCTAAGCCTGTCTTCGAAGTTGGATTATCTTGAGTAGTGTTGCTGTTGTCTTCCATTGTATTTCCCTTTGTTTCCTCTTGGTATTCAGCTAGCCAACGATATTGTATCTCCGCGCGCGGTATTTAACCCCGAAGTCTTTAATTGCGATTTCCTCGCATTGTGTTTCGTCGACTCCGCGTTGGTGCGTTACGATAGATGCTTGTACCTCTGAGATATGCTTTTTTGCTTCCTCAATAAATTCTTTTATTTTGCCGTATATCCCATTTCGAAACATGGGTAAGGGTTGGCAAATATCATCGTATGCCTCGGAGGAATCAGCATTCAGGCTCACAGAAATTTCATCAATTAGCCCCGATAACTCGGGGATTATATTGCGTTTGTTGATCACGTTTCCGTGGCCATTGGTGTTAAGTCTTACACGTCCTCCAGCGTCTTTTATTTTTTTTGCTACTTCCTTGATAACATCCAATCTCAGTGTAGGTTCGCCAAACCCGCAAAAAACCACCTCATCATATTTTTTAGGATCATCAATTGATTCCCAGACTTCTTTGGCAGTGGGCTCCCGATCTAGTTTTAAATTGTAACCTTGAACCACGGGTTTTGTAAGTCTGGTGCAAAACACACAGTCGGCAGTGCAGCGTTGAGTTAGATTAAGATAGAGTGAATTGCGAATTTTATAAGATATGGTTCCTGTTTTTGCTTGCTCTCCAATGCCAAAAAGTTCGAAAAAATTTAACGCCATTGTGCGTTCTACATCTTCTATTTTTAAGCCACGAATTTCTGCAAGTTTTTCTGTTGTAAAATTTACATAAGAAGGTTCGTTGCGTTTGCCTCGATGTGGAACAGGTGTGAGGTAAGGACAGTCGGTTTCCGAAAATAAACGGTCTGCAGGAATAGTTTTTGCCACTTCGCGCAATTCATCCGATTTTTTAAAGGTCACTGAGCCGGAAAAGATATGTAAAAACCCATATCTAGAGCGGCATCAGCTAACTCCTGGTCGCCGGAAAAACAATGGAAAATTCCTGAATGGGCCGTGGGGTTTGTTGGGAAAAATTCAGATAAAATGGAAATTATGTCTTCTTTTGCGTCACGGCTGTGAATAATGATAGGTTTATTCATGTCTCTGGCTAATTGAATTTGATTTCGAAAATGTGTGCGCTGCAATTCGGGCGGAGAATAATTTTTAAAATAATCGAGACCAATCTCCCCGAGAGCAACTACTTTAGGATGAGTCAGCAATTGTCGGAGGTGGGAGTAGGTATCATTGTCTATTGATTTCACATCATGAGGGTGGATACCTGCAGTGGCATATATAAAGTCGTATTGCTCAGCCAGTTCCATAGACCGGTAACTGCTTTCAATATCACAGCCGATATTAAGGATGTATTTCACACCTGCTTCACGTGCGCGTTTGATAACTGCTTCGCGATCTTTTTCGAAATCTTCTACATCTATATGAGCATGAGTGTCAATGATCATCTTACTTGTACCCCTTGCCCCGGTTCCTGATCAAAACCTGCGAGGGAAATTGTGCCATCACTGCTTGCGGCTAGCACCATTCCCTGTGATTCAATTCCCATGAGTTTTGCCGGTTTTAGATTGGTAACAATAATAACTGTTTTCCCTATCAAGTTTTCAGGTTCATAGCTTTCTGCAATTCCTGCAAGGATCTGTCTTGTTTCTGTTCCAATATCTACTTTTAGTTGAATAAGTTTTTTTGATTTTTTTACTTTCTCTGCTTCTAAAATTTTACCGGTACGTAAATCGACCTTCATAAAATCTTCAATGGTGATTTTCTTAGTATCTTCACATTTGTCTTCTTTTGAGGTTTCTAAATTAGCGAGGATTTTTTCTGCCTGTTTATCTTCTATTCTTGGAAAAAGTTGCTTAGCTTTTTGTGTTTGTGTGCCAGATGTTAGATTGCCCCATTTGTTTAATGATGTCATTCCTTGCTCTTCTATTTGTTGTTGAACTCCCAATTGCAGCATTAATGATTCGCAACTCTTGGGCATAAAAGGGTATAACAAAACACCTAGAACCCTTAAAGATTCGGCAGCATTGTACATGACGGTTTTTAACCTTTCTTTGCCTTCATCTGTTTTGACGAGATTCCAGGGTCCGGTTTTATCTATATATTGGTTTGTGGTATCTACCAACTCCCAAATTTTNTGCAGAATTTTGTTAAATGATAGNTCNTCATAAAGTTTATGAACTTCATTAATAACTTCTCTTGCTTTGTTTTCTAATACAGTGTCTTCTTCTGCGGTTTCTGAGGGAATGGGGATGACACCTTCGAAATACTTTTTCATCATATTGATGGTGCGGTTAAGAAGNTTGCCNAAGTTGTTTGCCAGATCGCTATTCAGTCTTCCGATCAGAGCNTTATGTGAAAAATCCCCGTCAAGCCCAAATGGCACNTCCCTTAGAAGNAAATAGCGGATGACATCGACACCAAATTGGTCTGCAAGTTGATTTGGTTCAACAACATTGTGTAGGGATTTAGACATTTTANATCCATTTACTGTCCACCAACCATGGGCAAATATATTTTTAGGGGGTTCTAACCCTATAGCTTTTAACATGGTGGACCAATACACTGCATGTGTNGTTAGAATATCTTTTCCTACCGTATGATGCTGAGCAGGCCAGTAACTGCTATTTTTGATTTCAGNTAAAGATCCNTGGACAGAGATGTAGTTTATGAGTGCATCAAACCATACGTAAGTAACGTANTCTTCATCAAATGGTAANGGAATTCCCCANGGAAGTCTTGACTTGGGACGTGATATGCAAAGGTCTTCCAAGGGTTTGTCCAAGAAACCTAAAACTTCATTTCTGCGGGATGCAGGAAGGATGAAATGAGGATCGTTTTTTATTTTATCAACAAGCCATCCCTGGTATTTGCTCATGCGAAAAAAATAATTATGCTCTTTTATTTTTTCTACTTTTCTACGGCATTCTGGGCAATTGTTATCCTGTAAATCTTTTTCNGTCCAAAACCTNTCGCATGGTGTGCAATACCAACCTTCATAGCTATCACGATAAATTTCGTCTTTGTCAAAGAGTGTTTGNAGAATATTGCATACCACACCTTTATGGCGTTCTTCAGTGGTGCGGATAAAATCGCTATTTGATATATTAAGCTTTACCCATAATTCTTTGAATCGCTGATGAAGTTTGTCAACATGCTCCTGAGGGCTGACTTTTAAATTCTCTGCTGCCTGTTGAACTTTTTGTCCGTGTTCATCAGTTCCTGTAAGGAAAAAGACCTCATACCCATCTAACCTTTTAAAGCGTGCCATTACATCTGCAGCTATAGTTGTATAAGCATGGCCGATATGCGGGACATCATTTACATAATAAATAGGAGTTGTTATGTAAAACTTTTTTTCTATCATGTTAATATTTTTAAACTATAGGAGTTTTAATTTGATTTTGTTTTTTTTAACAGCTCATTTTTATGGTACTTCATGATGCTTCCATCATCTAGAAGAACAANANCTTTTTGGTAAAGAATTTCAACATTTAAAACTTTNCCTGGNCCGTCAGGGGTTTGAATATGACTATTAGTCTTGGGAAGCCCTATGATCATATCCTTATAAGTATCGTGCTCNTATTGAAGGCAGCACATCAATCTGCCGCATACTCCAGAGATCTTGCTGGGGTTTAATGGCAACCCTTGGTTTTTTGCCATTTTTATGGTGACAGGAGTAAAAGAAGGAAGCCAAGATGAACAGCATAAGGTTTCACCACAAATTCCAAACCCTCCTAAAACTTTTGCTTCATCTCTTACACCAACTTGCTTCATTTCTATCCGATGTCGCAGGTTTGAAGCCAGGTCACGAATGAGTTGCCNAAAATCTACTCGCCCATCAGCAGTAAAAAAGAAAAGGGTTTTGTTCATATGAGGATGGTGGGAAACTCTGCTTAAATTCATNGGTAATTTTAATTTAACAATTAATTTTAAACATAAATCTTTAGCCTTATCTTCAATTTTNTTTCGTCGGNTTTCGGCTTGAAAATCATTTTCGTTGGCTTTGCGAATTACTTGATAAAACTTTTCTCCTTTTTCCTTACGAAAATTTATAATTTTATTGGACGCAATTGTGCCCATTTTAAGACCTTGGTTGGTATTGACTATTACTGATGTTCCTACACGCAGGTCTAAACTTTTTGGATCATAAAGTTCGGATTTGATCTGATTTTTAATGCGAACTCCTATTAAAAATTTGGGTTCGTTTGCAGAGGTATGTGTTTTTGTTGTTGTTTCGGTGGTAAATTCCATGGTGTTTAAGAGGCTTCGCAGAAGTCCATAAGCATGTTTTCAAAAAATAGTTGAGCATTTGCNTTTCCGGCTAATGCCTTTTGGGTATTATGCACTGAATTAAACATTTCNATCCATGAATTTAAATTTCTTTTTGTAGCTAGTGGTTTTAGGGTTTTTGCTATGTCTCGATTAAAAATATGCGAGTCAGAGCAACCGGAGCGAAAGAACGCAAGGTCGCGTAATAGTTCCATCAATTCATTAAAAATATTTTCCCATTGATCCACTTGTTTTGCCCACGATTTTGAATGGGAGAATACTACGTCCATTCGTTGAAAAGAAACTNTTTCCAAGAGAGTCAGTATTTCATTTCTTAAGTTGGCAATTTCTTCAATNTCTTCCCTCAAGGCTTTATTAACATTTCCTTTTGATCTTANGGTGCGAAACTCTATGTTATTTTGATCGATTATATCTTCGTTTTTAATTTTCTCCTGCAATATTTTTTTTATGCTTTCAGGAGAGAGAGGTTGGAACAGAATTGTCTGGCATCTAGATAATATGGTGGGTAGTAATTTAAACGGATGAGAAGATATCAAAATTAATATTGTGGAAGTTGGAGGTTCTTCTAAGGTTTTTAAAAAAGAATTGGCGGCCTGCAAATTCATAAGATCTGCATCATCAATCACTGCAACTTTTACTTTTCCTAAATAAGGCTGAAAGTTAAGCTTTCTCTGTAGTTCGCGAATGACTTCAACTTTAATTGTGGCTTCTCGAGCTGTTGGCGTGCTTTTGGTTGGCTCAATGTAAAAATAGTCAGGATGGGTATTATTTGCAATTTTNTNNCATGAGGGGCATTCATTNCAAGCTTCTCTGTCGCTTGGTGAGGTGCAATTTAAAGCTTTTGCTAACTCAAATGCCACCAACTTTTTGCCAATGCTTTCCTGACCATAAAACAAATAGGCATGTGCAAGACTGTTGTTTTGGATTGCATTTTTTATGATTTGCTTAGGTTTTTCCTGTCCAACGATATGATTGAATGACATTATATACCAGTTGTTTTTTTTGGATTGTCAGTGAAAATCATCAGGGTCAGAAAGTTGAGAGTCTTCTANTCCTAAAAGAGGAAGAAGAAGGAGAAATCTGCAACCCTTTAAAGAAATTGAACTTATTGAAACCTTTTACTATCTTAATACAGTGCTACTTTTAAAACAAGATGGGGCACCCTTTATTTTATACTTGCCTAAAGGAGAGGTAAAAGATTTCTGGAATTTCAAAAATAATTTCAAATAATTACATAGAATCATTGCAATAATTGAAAATTGTTTGGGAATTAAGTTATAATTACCGCCAATTTTATAAGAATTCTATGTGTTTAAATAACTACCCTTTTTAGGAATTACTTCATGGCGACAAAAGAAAAAGCCAAAAGAAACGTTCAACGTAAGAGAAAACCTAAAATACTTGCGGTAATTAATGATGCTTGTACCGGTTGTGGAGGGGCGCCTATTTGTATTACAGAGTGTCCAGTAGATCTTTGTATGTATGAAGTGGGAAATCCTGATGCTCCAGCATTTAACCGAGTAGACGTAGATCCTCTTTTATGTATTGGTTGTAAGAAGTGCATCAGCAAAGGGCCCATGGATACCTTTTTAGAGGGTTGCCCATGGGATGCCATCGATATGGTGCCTTTAGATCAATATGAAGAAAAATTTGGAACCTTACCTTATTAAAAGAAATAAAACTCAAAATTAAATTCTAATTCGTTAAAAACACAGAATCCTGCTTCAAGACAAGATTTATTTTTCTTTGACTGGGAACGTGATAAATTTGCAACTTTCAGCCCTTTATTATTAAAGCTTTATAGATTGGCGGTAATATAAATTATTTTTTTGGACAACATTGAGACGTTGAGGTATGATACGTCGGTTTTCTGGGTAACCCCACCAAGTAACAAATAAATGACTAAAAAGAGCGGTCTCCGTCAGGGTATGCAGATTGCGTTCAGGTTAGGAACGGAACTGACGGTAGCAACGATAATAGGTGGTTTGATGGGTTATGCTGTCGATAATCTATTTGAAACCAAACCTTGGGGATTAATAGTTGGCGTCATTTTTGGCGTGGTAGCTGGTTGTTTGGGAGTATACCGTGTTGCGATGAAAATGAATATTGAAGAGGAAGATTAAATAGCAATTTAGAGTAATTATCACATTATGGGAAACCCTTTACATCATTTTGAAGTTCACAATGTTATCCCCATTCATATTGGCGGGCTAGATCTTTCTATTAGCAATGCTGTTATTGCAATGTGGGTGGGTCTGGCTTTAATTGGAAGTATGTTTGTGCTGCCTGCTAAGCGAGGATTGTCTCTTATACCCAGTAGATTGCAAAATGTCTTAGAAATTGCGCTGGAGTTTATCCGCGGCATGGTCTATGAATTTATCGGAGAAGAAGAGGGGAAGAAGTATGTCCCATTTATTGCAAGCCTATTTTTGTTTGTTTTAGCTTGTAACTTAATTGGCATGATTCCAGGGTCCTATACGATTACTTGCCAGATAGTAGTGACTGGGGTTTTTGCCCTTGGAATTTTTATTATGACTTTGGTGATAGGCTTTTCAAAACATGGCCTACATTTTCTTGGGATCCTTGTCCCACCTGGAATTCCCAAGGTGTTGATTCCTCTTATGATTCCAATTGAAATTATTAGTATGGTTGCGCGCCCAGTCTCGCTATCAGTTCGTTTGTTTGCCAATATGACGGCGGGTCATACCATTCTTGCTGTTTTATTTGGTTTGGCGATGTCATCTGTAATGATTGGCTGGCTACCATTTGGATTTACCATTGCTATCAATGGACTTGAGATAGCAATTGCATTTATTCAAGCATATATTTTTACAATTCTAACTTGTGTTTATATTGGAGATGTTATCAATCTTCACTAACTAGGAAATATTTTTTAAGGAGAAAAAAGAATGGAATTAGGAGCAGCAGCATTAATTGGTATGGGTTTATGTGCGGCGGGTTTTGCTGGAGCTGCAATAGGCATCGGCTATATCTTTGCGCAGACAATTGAAACGGTTGGGCGTCAACCTAATGCTGAATCAAGAGTGGCAAAATATTGCTGGATTGGATTCGCATTGGTTGAAGCTATTGCGCTTTACGGTCTAGTTGTCGCGTTCATTATAATGGGAAATATATAGTTTAAATTTCTTTGTGTGCTTAAACAGGAAGAAATTGTTAACAACCTAATAAAAATAAACGATGCCACAATTTCAGCAAATCGAAGTATTTCAGTCATTAATTTTTTGGTCTGTAATATCCTTTGCCGTTCTTTTTTTCTTTTTGAAAAAATTTGCTTTTCCTCCAATTCTTGCTGCATTAGATGAAAGAGAGAAGAAGATCCGTACTGATTTTGAAGAATCTGAAAAATTGAAGCAGGATGTTGAAGAGATAAAATTAGACTTGGAAAAAAAACTAAAAGCTGCACATGAAAAAGCCGAGACGATTGTCCAACTTGCCCAGGACGAGGCTAAGAAACTTCAAGAAAAGACGGTTCAGGAAACTGAAGCTAAAGTCAAGCAAGTGCAACGCCAATCGGAACAAGAGATAGATAGCTCAAAGAATAAGCTTCTGCGCGAAATTCGAAGTTATACTGCAGCTTTAACAATAGCTTCTGCAGAAAAGTTTCTCAAGAAATCACTAGGAGATGCTGATAAAAAACGTTTGGCGGATGAATCGATTGATCAGGTTGTTCAGGAGTTTGAAAAAAGGTAGCTCAATTAATACGAATTTGAGAAAGTATTGAAATGGAATTTTATTTATCTGCATTATCTTTTGTAATTCTTTTATTCTTTTTGAAGAAATTTGCTTTTCCTTCAATTCTTTCGGCTCTCGATGAAAGAGAAAAGAAAATCCGTGGTGATATTGAAGAGTCTGAAAAACTGAAGCAAGGTATTGAAGAGATTAAAGTAGATTTGGAAAAAAAATTAAAAGCTGCGCATGAGAAAGCCGAGACGATTGTCCAACTTGCCCAGGACGAGGCTAAGAAACTTCAAGAAAAGACGGTTCAGGAAACTGAAGCTAAAGTCAAGCAAGTGCAACGCGAATCTGAACAAGAGATAGAAAGTTCTAAGAATAAGCTTTTGCAGGAAATTCGAAACTATACTGCGGCTTTAACAATAGCTTCTGCAGAGAATTTTCTAAAAAAAACTATGGACGACACTGACAAAAAACGTTTGGTGGATGACTCGATCGAGCAAGTTATACAAGAACTTGAAAAAAGACAGCGAAATTAAAATTTACTAGAAAATATTGACATGTTGGAAAATCAGGTAGGAAAAAGATATGCGGAAGCATTGTCAGGTAATATCGACGATGATTCGCAGTTAGGGGGCGCACTTCAAAATCTAAGAGATTTTGGCGAAGCAATGAAAATAGAAAAACAGTTGCCACGTTTTTTTGAACACCCGTCTATTTCTACTGAAAAGAAAAAGAATGTTGTTGAAGAACTTTGCGGACGTTTGCAAATAGGTAATAAAGTTGTCAGCTTGCTTGTTCTGCTAAATGAGCGTGGGAAAATAATTTTTCTTGATAAAATAATTGAATATTTTGAACAAGTAGTTGATCGACGGTTAAATCAAATAAGGGTTTATGTTACCTCAGCACACTCTTTGACAGATGGAAACATTGATCGCCTAAAAACAGCTTTAAATAAAATTTTAAATAAAACCATATTGATCGATACCCAAGTGGATGAGTCTCTCATTGGTGGCGTGATTCTGCGCATCGGAGACCAAGTTGCGGATGATACTATTCGCAATCGCTTAAGGATCTTGAAACAAACAATAGAGAAAGAGGAGGTAGCTTAAGTGAATTTACGAGCCGACGAAATTAGCTCCCTGATTCAAAAACAGATAGAAGGGTTTGAGGAAGGGATCGAGCTCAAGGAAACCGGTCGTGTGATTTCGGTAGGTGATGGAATCGCCCGTATTTACGGCTTGGGAGAAGCCATGGCCGGTGAACTTTTAGAATTCCCTGGCGGGTTGTCTGGGATGGTTCTAAACCTTGAAGAAGATAATGTAGGTGCTGTACTTCTTGGGCGCGATGAGAATATTAAAGAAGGAGACGAAGTAAAACGAACGGGAAGGATTATGGAAGTTCCGATTGGACCTGAGATGGTAGGTCGAGTTGTTGATGGTTTAGGGCAGCCTATTGATGGTAAAGGTCCGATTAAAACAGAAAAGTTTGGTCCTATTGAGAGAGTGGCCCCGGGTGTTATTGACAGAAAGTCCGTGCATGAACCAATGCAGACCGGTATTAAATCTATTGATGGAATGATTCCAATTGGACGCGGTCAGCGGGAATTGATTATTGGTGATCGGCAAACCGGAAAAACTGCAGTTGCCATTGATGCAATTATCAATCAAAAAGGGCAGAACATGTTTTGCATTTATGTAGCCGTTGGGCAAAAGCGGTCGACGGTTGCACAAGTGGTAAAAACCCTTGAGCAATACGATGCAATGAAATATACCATTGTTGTCTCCGCATCAGCTAGTGACCCAGCACCTATGCAGTTTATTGCTCCTTATGCAGGTTGTGCAATGGGTGAATATTTTCGTGATAATGGCCAACATTGCTTAATTGTTTATGATGATCTTTCTAAGCAGGCAGCAGCATACAGACAATTATCTCTTCTTTTAAGACGACCCCCAGGACGTGAAGCGTATCCGGGTGATGTGTTTTTCTTGCATTCTAGATTACTTGAAAGGTCAGCGAAAGTTAGCGATGAATTGGGCGCGGGATCTATGACGGCTCTACCCATCATTGAAACTCAGGCAGGTGATGTGTCGGCGTATATTCCTACTAATGTAATCTCAATTACTGATGGACAGATTTTTCTTGAAACCGATCTGTTTTATTCTGGAGTGCGCCCCGCTA
>PBKP01000047.1 GCA_002721515.1 Nitrospina sp. | reverse complement strand
TGAAAAATTTCAGCAGAAAAAGCAATGCTAGATACCCAGACAATCAAACTTAGTGGTCGAGGTATGGATGATAGAATGGCATCGTCCCACTTGTTTTTAGTTTCTTCTGCTTTTTTTGCTAGCCCCCTAAAAACCCTTTTTTGTATTAGATCTACAATTAAAGCTAAGAAAATTACCAAAAAAGTTTGAAAGATATAGGTGTTTTCTTTAGAGATAAAAGCTTCAAGTTCGGACATTTTTTAATTAGAAAAGATTTAGAAGTGAATCAAAATTTAAATATTATTTTTTACTAAAAGAAGTGACTGTCAAGATTTGAAAAAAAACGCCCCACATTCGTGGGGCGCTATAGAAGCAAAAGGAGCTCCCGTTAACTTGGCGTTAACAAATTACTCCGGAAGCTCCCTTGATACTGTCAGATAGCATGGGATCACCTCCTTCTCAGGGCATCCATCAACACCTCATGAGTCCCCCTGTTAAACTCATCAGGCACGCGTTCATAGAATCGCTCAATTTAAAACGAATGTCAAAATAAGTATTAATTTAATCTCCTTCATTTGGAAGAATTTTAAATTTTTTTACATTTACTTGCTTGTCAGGGTATGGCTAATTTTTAGACCCGATTTTTTTGCAATACTATTGCAGGTTTTTGCAGGTCCCTGACAACGCATATAACAACCACTCCAGTGAGCGCAGTGAATAAAAATCCAGTGCATGGGTTGGTCTTTTAAGTTATTTTCTTTTACTTCTACCGTCCCATTAATATTTACTTTGAATATTTTTGAAGAGCCTTCGAAAGCTTTAGGCACTGCAGCAGGATTTGATGCACAGGAAGTTAGAAGGAATGCCAACATGATTCCTAGTAAAACGATTCCTTTACTCATTAGGTTGCCTCCGTTTTGCATTCGAGGTTTTCCATAGCTCTAATTAAAAGGTTTATCGTTGCTAGTTTGCTCAATGAGAGTATAACATCGCAGGCAAAATTTTTATAAAAAAAATGAACTTATAGACCAGTAACCACTAAATTATCGTAATAGAAAAAGCAAGAACTCAGTCAAAATAGATGATGAAAATGGTACGCCCGAGAGGATTCGAACCTCCGACCTACGGTACCGGAAACCGCCACTCTATCCAACTGAGCTACGGGCGCATAGACTTAAATGATTTCCCTAGGCTTGGTGCCTTCTTCAAATCCGGCTACGTTCCCAACTTGTCGATTTAGTTCCACTCCAAACTCTTTGATCATTTTCAAACGTATCGACCACCATTTTCCTTCGGCCGAAATCTCTTCATCGGCATCGTTATCGATACCCACCTTATGAATCTTGGTTACTTCGTCATACGCAATTTTTATCCCGTTAACCGCTTGCAAACCTTCGCCTCTTATTACTTTTATGGGATCAGCAACTAATAACTTTTTAAATGCCTCATCGGTAATAGCCTTGGTGACAATAATTTTCCATTTATCATCGAGTTCTTTTTTGCGTTTGGGATTTATTGGGGAACTGCTTCCCGTGGCTCCAAGAATTTCACTCATTCTAAATTCCTTAAAAATTTTATTTACGCTTAATGATAATTTAATTAACTAAAATAATACCTGATTCTAGGGGGATTGACCAGTTGGGATTTGTTGGGAAAGGGGGTATGAATAAAAGAAACGATTAACAGCTTGCTTTAATAATTTCTTCGGCTTTTTTTAATGCTTCACCCAATTTGTCGGTTTGAGTGCCACCTGCTTGAGCCATATCAGGTCTTCCGCCACCACTACCGCCGACAATTGTTGCAATTTCTTTTATAATATTTCCGGCATGAAACTTATTGGTGAGGTCTTTGGTGACTCCTGCAGCCATGGCGACTTTTCCATCAGCAACAGAACCAGCTACTACAACGCCTGATTTTAATTTATTCTTGGCNTTATCAATGTAAGTTCGCAGGGTCTTTGCATCGGNGCCATCNAGGTTTTTTATTAAAAATGAAATGTCACCCACTTTTTTTATGTCATCTTCTTTTGAAGAATTTTTTCCGCTCACTATTTTTTCTTTTAACAGCGTGATTTCTTTTTCCAGCTCCCGATTTTTTTNCAATAGTTTTTTAACTTTNGAAAACTCTTCGTTGCNAGGAGCTTTTANAATGGAACGNATGGCTGTTAGAGATTCGTATTCCGAATTGATTTTGTTNTAAGCCACAGCTCCGGTTACAGCTTCAATGCGCCGGACACCAGAGGCAATACCGCCCTCTGAAATAATGCGAAATAATCCAATGTCACCAGTTGCAGAAACATGAGTACCACCGCAAAGTTCTTTACTAAAACCTGGAACGGACACAACCCTAACCTGATCTCCGTATTTTTCTCCAAATAGCGCCATGGCCCCTTCCTTAAGAGCCTCTTCAATTTCCATTTCTTGGGTGGAAACCTGAATATTGTCTCTAATTTTTTCGTTNANTAGCGACTCTATTTTATGTCTTTCCTTTTNTGTTAGAGGNGAAAAGTGAGTGTAATCAAAACGTAATCGGTCAGGTGCTACTAGTGAACCNGCTTGTTTNATGTGTTCTCCCAAAACTTNTTTTAGAGCAGAATGTAACAAATGGGTAGCTGAATGATTCAGAGCTGTATTTTTGCGNCTGACTTTNTTGATTTGNAATGTCAAGGAATCGCCAGTGGCAATAGATCCTTTTATNATTTTTGCTTTATGNACAATTAAACCTGACAAAGGNTTTATNGTATTGAGCAACTCTANTTGCGCGTTATCATTGAAAGCAGTNCCCGAGTCGCCAACCTGTCCNCCAGATTCTCCGTAAAAGGGGGTTTTGTCTACCAGAATTTCAATGTGATCTCCCTGACTGGCAGTCTCTATTTTTGTATCTTCTTTAAGTATCGCTAAGATCGTTGCAATTCCTTCGTTGGATATATAACCCTCAAACTCGGTGGATGGAGAATTTTGTGAAAACTCTTTGTAGAAAGGAGCTACTTCTTTGTCCCCAGACCCTTTCCATGAAGCCATGGCTTTTGTTTTTTGCTCTTGCATNGCTTTTTCGTAACCCGNCATATCCATTTCCAAGCCAGCATCCTTTGCTGTTTCTTCTACTAAGTCAGTTGGAAACCCATAGGTGTCATAAAGTTTAAATATTTCTTCGCCGGGGATAGAAGTCAGTTTATCTTTGCGAACTTTTTGTAAAATTTCTTCCAAACGCTGTGTTCCAAAATTTAATGTGTTTCCGAAACTCTCTTCTTCGTTAAGAACAACCCTTTTGATGAAATCACTATTGCTCACTAAATCTGGGTAGGTTTCTTTAAAATCCTCAATGACCTTGCTGGTTATTTTATGAAAGAAGGGGTTTTTTTGCCCGAGCAGCTTTCCATGCCTTAAGGCACGGCGCATAATTTTGCGAAGCACATAGCCACGCCCTTCATTGGAGGGAATAACTCCATCACTAATTAAAAATGTGGAAGCGCGTGCATGATCGGTCAATACACGAAGGGAAACATTTATCTCATCATTGTTTCCGTATTCGCAGTTGGTAATTTTAGCGGATTCATTAATGATAGACATCATCAAGTCGGTATCGTAGTTCGTGGTTCTTCCTTGTACGACAGCGGCTAGGCGTTCCAGTCCCATTCCAGTGTCTATACTGGGTTTTGGAAGAGGTGTTAGCTTACCTGTTGTGTCACGATCGAATTGCATAAAAACAAGATTCCAAATTTCCAGATAACGGTCGCAGTCGCAACCAACAGCGCAACTGGATTTGCCACAACCAATGTTTTTACCTTGATCAATGAAAATTTCAGAGCAGGGGCCACATGGGCCTGTAGGACCCATTGCCCAAAAATTATCTTTTTCGCCCATCCGATATATACGCTCTCGAGGCATCTTTACATCTTTAGCCCAAATGTTGAAAGCTTCATCGTCATCTTGAAATACAGAAATATAAAGACGGTCTCGAGGTAGACCAATTATTTCAGTCAAAAACTCCCATCCATATTGAATAGCTTCTTTTTTGAAATAATCACCAAACGAAAAATTTCCAAGCATTTCAAAAAATGTATGATGTCGGGCGGTGCGACCTACCATCTCCAGATCATTGTGTTTGCCACCTGCGCGAACACATTTTTGCACGGTTGCGGCACGGGTGTAGTCTTTTTTTTCATCTCCAAGAAATACATCTTTAAATTGAACCATGCCTGCATTGGTAAACAGCAAGGTTGGGTCGTTTTTAGGTACTAATGGGTAACTACATACAACGGCATGTTGTCGGTCTTTAAAATACTGTAGAAATTTATTGCGAAGTTCTTTGCCTGTCATAAGTTTTTTTCGAGAGTGTATTAAACAATACCTGCCTTGAGGATGTCGTGCAGGTGAATTACTCCTTCAATTTTATCTTCATTACAAACAATCAGGGATGTTATGGAATACTCTTCCATTACCTGGACTGCTTTCGCGGCAAGGGTTTCTTGTGTGATGGTCTTGGGGGTTTTTTTCATCATATCGGATGCGGTTGCTCTGGAGATATCTTTGTTGTTCTCCATTAACCTTCTAAGGTCTCCATCCGTTATTACTCCCTTCAATTTGCCTTTTTGATCTGTCACTATAGTCATACCGAGTCTTTTCTGGGACATCTCAGCTATTACTTTTTGTGCTTCTACATTTTCAAAAACCTTTGGTATGTCGTCACCGGCATGCATCAGATCGGCAACGGTGGTCAATAGCCGGCGACCTAAACTGCCTCCTGGGTGGTTCTGTGCAAAGTCTTTTTCTTTAATACCTCTTAGTTCCATGAAAGCTACGGCTAAAGCGTCCCCTAAAGCCAAGGTTGCTGTAGTACTTGCTGTTGGCACTAAATCTATTGAACAGGCTTCCTCTTGTACACCGACATTTAAAACAAAGTCACTGCATTTAGCGAGGGTTGATTCTGGTTTTCCTGTTAATGCTACCAATGTACAATTGATCCTTTTAAAAGAGGGAAGTAGTTTTAAAACCTCCTCAGTTTCACCGCTGTTAGATATTGCAATTACAGTATCGTTTTTAACTATCATGCCTAGGTCACCATGGCTCGCCTCTGCTGCATGGATAAATAAAGTAGGTAAACCAAGACTGGCAAAAGTTGATGCTATCTTTTTTCCTATTATTCCGGACTTACCCATACCGGTGATGACCAGATGTTGACATCTGTCAATATGATGAACAATTTTCACAAACGTGTCATCGATTCGTTTTGCCAACCCTGCCACGGCTTCACTTTCAATTTTTATAGCTCTACAAGCCATATCGATGATTGTCTGATCCGAAGTTGAATTTTTAAGAGCACGCATGGTTTAAAACGGTTAAGTTTAGGCCTTTTATTTCAATAAGTTTATGGTCTAGAAAACAACCAATCATAGCATAAATTATTAGACACGGTAAAGTTGCGACTTTATACTTGGCTCTCCAGAATTTAATTTAGGTTTTTATGAGCAAAGCAAAATCTCTTTATATAGTTGATGGTTCTTCCTATATTTTTCGAGCGTACTTTGGGATCAGACAGTTTCTTTCTACGTCCAAGGGTTTTCCAACCAATGCTCTGTACGGTTTCATCAATATGTTGCAAAAGGTGGTTAAAGATGAAAATCCAGATTTACTATGCATTGCTTTTGATAGCAAAGAAAAAACTTTTAGGCATGAAATTTATCCTGACTATAAAGCTAACCGGGACGCCCCCCCTGAGGACTTGGCAAAACAATTTCCTTATTTTGAACCTTTGGTAGAAGCTTACAATATTTTTAGTTTGCGTGTTCCAGGGTTTGAAGCTGATGACATTATTGGTACTCTCGCTTTTAAAGGTTCAGAGGCTGGTTATCGTGTTGTGATCGTTAGTGGTGATAAGGATATGATGCAACTGATTAGTCCTAAAATACAAATGCTCGATACTATGAAAAATAAATGGTATGGAGTCAAAGAAGTGGAAGAAAAATTTGGTGTTTCACCAGAGAGGGTTATCGAGGTTATGGGTTTAATGGGAGATTCAAGTGATCATATTCCAGGTGTGAAAGGAGTTGGACCAAAAACAGCAACAGAACTTATTCAAAAATACGGATCAATTGATGGGTTATACGAAAATATTGATGAAATTGAAAAGAAAAAACTAAAAGAAAAGTTGATCCAAGATAAAGAGAAGGCATTTTTAAGTCGCAAACTGGTAACTATCGATACTGGGATGGATTTGGATTGTTCTTTGGAAGATCTTCAGGTACGCCCCTATAAAAATGAAGATTTGAATAAGCTTTTTTCCAAGTTTGAGTTTTCTTCCATGTTATCTGGATTAGACAATGAACCAGTTGAAAAAGAAAAAACTTCTGTAGCTATTCAAAAAAATTATGAGACAGTCCTAACTAAGGCAGCTTTTGATAAGTGGATAAAAAAAATCAAAAAAAATAAGATCTTTGCTTTGGATTTAGAAACTACAAACCTGGATCCGGTTAAAGCAAGGGTTGTGGGGATTTCTTTTTCTTTTAATGCTGGGGAAGCTTGTTACATACCTCTTGCACATAATTATTTAGGAGTGCCTGAGCAATTGGATATAGGCTGGGTACTTGAAAAGCTCAAACCTCTTTTAGAAGATTCTAAACTTAAAAAAGTAGGTCAGAATATAAAATATGATTATATCGTTTTAAAAAATGAAGGGATTCACCTTAAAGGAATTTTCTTTGACACAATGCTTGCCTCTTACTTATTAAATCCTTCTAGGCGAGGCCACAATATGGATGCGTTGGCTTTGGAACACCTGGGGCATACCACCATTAAGTATAAAGATTTAGTGGGTACCGCTTCTAAGGAAATTAGTTTTGATGAAGTAGAGATTGAAAGAGCTGCCGAGTATGCAGCAGAAGATGCAGATGTAACTTGGCGTCTTTATGAAAAACTTTCAGTTTCTTTAAAAGGCCAGGATTATAAAATTTTTAAAGAACTTGAGTTGCCTCTTTTAGAAGTTCTAGGTGATATGGAATTGCAAGGAATGGCTTTAGATAAAGCCCATTTGCAGAAACTGTCCCAAAGAATTCATAAACAACTCCAGGAGAGAGAGAAGAGGATTTATGATCTAGCTGGAGAACAATTTAATATTAACTCTCCTAAACAACTTTCCGTGATTTTATTTGAGAAGCTGGGTTTACCCGTAATTAAAAAAACTAAAAGTGGGTATTCTACTGACGTTTCGGTTCTTGAGGAGTTGTCTTCAGAGCATGACCTTCCCGAGGTTATTTTAATTTACAGGCAGTTGGGAAAACTAAAATCTACTTATGTGGATGCTCTGCAGGAAGAAATTTTTAATAAGACAAAACGNGTACANACCTCTTTCAACCAGTCAGTTGCTGCAACAGGAAGGCTGAGTAGCAGCAATCCAAATTTGCAGAATATTCCNATCAGGACAGAGTTGGGGCGTGAAATAAGAAAATCTTTTATTGCGGAAAAAGGGAATATGCTTTTATCTGCTGATTACTCTCAAATCGAATTAAGAGTGTTGGCTCATTTGTCAGAGGATGAGTCGCTAATAGATGCATTTTTAAATGGTGAGGACATTCATACAAGAACAGCAGTNGAAATATTTGGTACAACGGCTGANCGTCTTGATGCAGAATCGCGACGAATGGCCAAGGCTGTNAATTTTGGNATTGTCTATGGATTGAGTGCTTTTGGATTATCNCGGCAATTAAAAATTTTTCCAAAAGAGGCAAAAAAGTTTATCGATCAGTACTTTCAATTNTATGGAAANGTAAAGAAATANATGGAAGAGACNATTGAGGNGGCAAGGGCAAAAGGTTACACCTTAACATTGATGAATCGAAAGCGGTATTTGCCAGATCTTAATAGTAAAAACAGACAAGCCCGTGAAGCTGCCGAAAGAATCGCCATTAACTCTCCCGTCCAAGGAAGTGCGGCAGATCTGATAAAGNTNGCNATGATTAACCTTGANCGAAAAATTATAGAAAAAAATATGAAATCAAAAATGATTTTNCAGGTCCACGATGAACTGGTNTTCGAATGCCCTCCCCAGGAAGAAAAAGAAATTTGCNCCTTGGTTAAAAAGGAAATGGAGCAGGTTATNCCTCTTAAGGTTCCTCTTGTTGTCGATATGGGGTGGGGCNTAAACTGGAATGATGCNCACTGATGNCCATTTTNAAAACNATTTCTTGATTTTTAGAGGCATTTCCCANCTTAAACTTCNTANTTNTNTNTNANTTNGATGCTACTTTTTTGATGTTTCGAGCATCATANAGATTAATATGNCANTATGTGNNTNNATAGATTTTTTTGATAANAAATAATAGGAGAGATNCCATTGAATTTTATAAANCGTTTNTTTTCAGNTNNGAAACANGANGTTTCTGAATCTGATAATTTNGAAAAGNTNGATNCGCAANCAGAAAATTCTGANCCTANNGAAAAANNANCCTCNGAGNNAGAAGTNGAAAGGTTTGCCGATGAACCNCCNGCTCCACGNACGGTTCTNCATGCTCCTNTNTTGAGNGAAAANATTTTNCCTNAANAATCAGAAGAANTTTTAATTAAAGCACAGCCTTCNCCAACNGGAGATCAATGTATGTTNACAGTTAANCGAACATTGATGNATGGTNATTCTTGGTATTTTGNTAGTTTTGAAAGTGCNTCAGGTTCAGCTCTTGCCGAATCTCTTTTTTCATTGGATGATGTTGAAACNATTCTCGTCTGCGAGGCGACANTTACAATTACACGAAAAGATAAAACGCTTNTAGATTGGGTTCCTTTGGCAAAGGAAATAGGANNNGCCANCCGTACNNCTNTNNAAGAAGGNGGNCANCTTATTTCTGANGAAATAACATCTTCAATNCCNTCNGAAGAANACATCCGNNCAGGTATTCAAAAGNTNATCGATGAAGAAGTTAATCCTGGGGTAGCNGGNCATGGNGGNCAAATCAANCTNCTTGCNGTAAAAGGAAANTCAGTNACNATTCAAATGGGNGGTGGTTGTCANGGTTGCAGNGCTGCGGATTTAACTTTNAANCANGGAATNCATACTTCTTTTAGAAANGCAGTNCCTCAGGTAGGTGCTATTTTTGATGAGACNGATCANNCAGCGGGTNTGAANCCGTATTTTTCATGAGGTNNNTATGCCAAGAGTANTGACTTTTAANGTAAATNTTGANACNGGAAAGCAAGGTCCNAACGAACNGGTCNATTTTTGTTTCAACGGTCATAAAATGCCCTTTNATAATNTTAAGGGNTCNAATGAACCTGATTCNAATTTTGANGGNAGCTTTGATGTGAATAGTTTTGCCCANAGTTTNACCTTGGTGGGTCCNGAAAAAGGTNNNTGGGAAATNGAAAAAATTANGGTTGATTTTGANTGNGAAGGAGAAAANCCGTATACNGTNAATTNNGGNGCGGTNACCCTNGATGAAACAACACAGGTNAACCTCTGGCAAGANCCCCCGGTNCCTGCATTTGATGTCTAAATCTTAACTTANAANTTTTTCTNTNTNNTTATNNTNTAAANCGCANANGNNAACATGNANNTTTTGGTTNGCNNGNNNCNATATNTTTTCTCACAATTGGCAAAAATATTGAAAANATATANTAAGTTTTATATTATATTTTGGTTNTANTNATTTGCTAAAATNAANNNTCTAAACGTTTTTTAANATTTTTCNNAGATTNTTGCATATGAGTACTGAAACNTTACCATTTTCNCCAGGGNTTGTAGAAGANTCTGAGGNGANGACNAAGAGTGCTTATCTTCCGATGTATAAAATTATTATGTGGGATGATAATGTCACAACCATGGAGTTTGTCATTCGTNTNCTTATTACNTTAATGNGTAAAGATTACTCCACCGCTGAGAANTTAATGTANGAAATTCANCTTCANGGNTCTNCNGCTGTTGCAACCATGNCNCTTGAACAGGCTGAATTNAANGTAGATCAGGTGCATNGTGCAGCNGCAATGGAAGAATTCCCTTTCACGTGNACCATTGAACTNGCCTNANCCNANNTNANTNNCTATAATAGATTTNNTTNNTTTTATANANTTTCTAGTTTNTTCTGCTNTCNNAGTTTATATAGTCTCTTTTAGTTGTNCCNGTGTAGATTTGTCTNGGTCTGCTTATTCGGAATTCCTCATCNTCCTGNAATTCTTTCCANTGNGCAATCCAACCCGGTAGACGCCCCATTGCAAATAGGACNGGGAACATATTAATGGGAATATTGAGNGCTTTATAGATAAGGCCTGAGTAAAAATCTACATTTGGNTAAAGNTTTTTCTCAACAAAATATTNATCNTTTATCGCTATTTCTTCAAGNTTTAAGGCGATTTCNAATAGAGGNTCTTGGCACCCAGGTTTATTAAATATTTTATGTGCTAGCTTTTTNATGATGCGGCTNCGNGGNTCAAAGTTTTTGTATACTCGATGACCAAACCCCATAAGNCGNAAACCNTCNTTNGGGTCTTTGGCTTTNGCNACATANTTATTGACATCNCNGCCATNNTCATAAATTTCTTGAAGCATTTCTATAACNGCCTGNTTGGCNCCNCCATGNAGNGGNCCCCAGAGGGCATATATTGCTGAAGAGACCGATGCAAAAAGATTGCACATGGAGCTACCAACAATCCTTGCGGTACTTGTTGAACAATTTTGNTCNTGGTCTGCATGCAAGATCAATAAAACATCCAATACTTCTGCGGCATCTGAATCTGGTTCGTAGTTTTCGCAAGGGTGGGAAAACATCATTTTTAAAAAATTCTCAGAATAACTTAGTGAGTTGTCTGGGTAGGAAAAGGGTTGACCAATCGATTTTTTATAACTATAGGCTGCAATAGTAGGTAACTTGGCTATCAATCGATGAATTGCAATTTCAATTTCTTTGTCATCTCTTACGCTAAGCTCATTTTGATAAAATGTTGCNAATGANCCTACAACNGCACTGCATACNGCCATGGGGTGAGGGTTATTTGGGAATCCGTCGTACAAATTTTTAATTGCTTCGTGAACCATGGAATGGTGCACTATATGGTAATTAAATTCATCCAATTGTTTTTTAGTCGGTAATTCACCGTAGATTAGTAAGTAAGATGTTTCAATAAAGGAACTTTTTTCCGCAATTTGCTCAATGGGATAACCGCGATAAAGTAGAATGCCTTTTTCACCATCTAGATAAGTGATTTTGCTTTTACAGGAACCGGTACTCATATAACCCGGGTCAAATGTAATTAACCCAGTAGTTTTTCTCAATGCGGTTATGTCTATGGCTTTTTCTCCTGTTGTGCCTTCTAGGAGTGGAAGTTCAAACGTTTTCCCTTGATACGTGAACGTAACTGTTTCTGCCATTTTGTTCCTCCGGTTTGATAACCTTCTTTTTTCGTAATAATTGCAAAGTGTTCGTATAACTGTATTATAAACGGTGTTTATATAAAACCGAGAGATTTTGTTCTAAAGGGTAGCTTGAATGAATAATAACCGACTACTTTACTTAATGATTGCTGGAATTCTTTTAGGGATTCTTTGTGGTTGGGTTTTTGGCAAAACTATGGAGTCTGTTTCCTGGTTAGGGGAAATGTTTTTAGATTCTTTAAAAATGCTAGTTGTTCCACTGATCATTTCTTCAATGATAGTTGGTATTTCTGGTTTAGGAGATATCAGAAAGGTAGGGAAAACGGGATTAATAACATTGACATATTTTATGGCTACTACGGGTATCGCAGTTGGAATTGGTTTGTTGATGGTCAACCTTTTAGAGCCTGGAGCTACGATCGAAATAACGCAAGATAAAATCCCAACAAATGTTGCAGGCAAAGAGGCTATTGGTATTACAGATATTTTAAAGAGTTTTGTTTCTCCTAATTTAATTCATTCTATGGCTCATATGGAAATTCTTCCCCTTATTGTTTTTTCCTTGGTGTTTGGTGCCGTTTTAACCACCTTAGGTGAACCGGGTAAACAAGCGATAGCTTTTTTCGATACAGTCAATACTGCAATCATGAAAATGGTTCACTTGATAATGTATTTTGCACCCATTGGGGTATTTGCATTAATAGCATCAAAGTTGGGAGCTGCTGGAGGAGGAGAGTTATTCCTAAATGAATTAGCAAAAATAGGGAAATATGCTTGGACCGTTATTTTGGCACTTTTAGTACATGGGGTTTTAGTCTTGCCTGTTATTTTATATTTTGTGACGGGTAGAAACCCTCTTGTTTATTTTAAAAACTTAGCGCCGGCTCTGACTACGTCTTTTTCAACAGCAAGTAGTTCTGCAACATTACCCGTAACAATTGAATGTGCCGAAAAAAATAATCAGGTTAGTCGAAAGGCATCTCTATTTGTTCTGCCCTTGGGGGCGACAGTAAATATGAATGGGACGGCCCTCTATGAGGCGGTAGCGGTTATGTTCATTGCGCAAATGTTGGGTGTCGAAATGGGTTTTGCAGAACAAATGATTGTTCTAGTTACTGCAACCTTAGCAGGTATTGGTGCCGCTGGAATCCCTGAGGCAGGATTGGTGACTATGGTAATGGTTCTCCAAGCTGTTGGATTGCCTTTGGAAGGAATTGGTATGCTACTTTCCATAGATTGGTTTTTGGATCGTTGCAGGACTACTTTGAATGTATGGGGTGACTCTGTAGGAGCAGCGGTAGTAGATACGATTGAAAAAAAATGGATTGAGAAAGGAGGCAATGATTGATCACTTTAGCATTGATTGGGATAACTGTAGGAATGCTGTCTTCAGCAAGTGGTTTGGGTGGTGGATTTATGGTGGTACCTCTTTTAATATTTCTGGGCAGGGAGGCAAAGTTGGCAGTGGGAACCTCGTTTGTATTCATACTAATTGTGGCAATATCTTCTATCTTTGCTCACTACCGGCTTGGAAATGTAGATCTGAAAACAGGTTTGATTTTGGGATTAGGAGGAATCCTCGGGGCGCAAATAGGACCGCAAATTTTGCAGCATGTTTCCGAACAGAATTTTAAGAGAATATTTTCTGTGCTTTTAGTGATAACTGCAGTTTGGATCTTTGTGGACTCAAGAAGCTAGTCTAATCATTACTCTTTTTGCAGGTTCCTCTTACCAGCCTTACGGCAAAGGGCCCCTCCCCAAACTTGTTAATCCAGCTTGAGCGTCCTTTAACTAGGCTGAACATCATGGCCCTATCTCCATTGATTGTGTCTGTCCATGTGCAATCTGCTCCTTTAGCCTCGAATTCAGCAGGAATATGTATTTCGTTATTTCCAAAATCTCGTTGGCTGAAGCTTTTGTCAAATATTGTTTTAACATCTTCCAGCTTAGGAATTCTCCAATCGTTGAATCCTCCAAAATTTGCAGCATTTTGTTCTTCTGCAAATTTCATGGATTTTTCCAAGTGCAGCCATTTTCCTGTCATTTGACGCGAATCTTTTTTAAGCCAGGTTAAATCGGTTTGAGAATCAAAAATAGTATCGTTNCCATTGTCAGTAAATCGAGACATGGTAAACCTCAATNGTTAAATAAAANNAAATTATAACAGGATTTCTGTTTGAACANAAAAAGAGTTTTTTGAGGAATTTTTGGACGAGAAAAATAAAAAGCCGATAGAACAATTTGCTCTACCGGCTTTTATTTCTTTTAGCGGCAATCTATAAATCTAAACTATTTTAAGTTTGTATTCATTGTTGCATGGTTTACTTCGCAATCGGCTTGAGAAACCAGATTTTCTTTCATGTAGGGATTTCCAAAAGGATCAATGCGTGGGGCATTCATTTGTTTTCGGTACGCATCGCTGGAATTGTCTCCACGACAGTCTCCCACTACCAAGCCAACTACTCCGCCTGCATCCTCTACTGTTCTCCATTGCTTCCAGGATTGCTCGCTTTGAGAAGAGCCGAACTGATAGTCTACATTTACACCAGATTGGGATCGAGAGCTTGCAGCTCTAGATCTAAGGTTTGATGCGTTGGTAAGAGCACGATCATGAGCTCCCATCTGCATTATAGTTTGTCCAACACCCATAACCTGGGCATTGTTGTCCTGATCATAGGCACCAGGAATGGTTGTGTCAGCTGTGGCAACCGAGCTTAAAGCCAAAGCAAAAGCACCTGCTACTGCTAATGTGAATACTTTCTTCATTACTTTCCTCCCCCTTGAAGGATGAATAGGATTTTAAACTGACTAATGCTAACCATTAGTCAGTTCAGGATGTATAGGTNGAAAGATGTTTTTTTTTTAAACTCTATCTGACAAATTGTAGGCTTTAATATTTTTTATTTATTGAAATAATTTTATTTGTTAAATGGATCGAATTATTTTGTTTTTAATTCTTATTAGATAATAGGAATTACGCCTATAACGATTGGTTATTTGGGAGAGGAAAACTCGATTCCTTGGAAACTGTAGTTTAGGTAGGAGGGAAAACGGATAGAAAAAAAGCCAGAGGCGAATGGGGCGGAAAAAGGTTTGGCGATGACCTTTTTGAAGTCATAAGGGCTTTCTTCACAGGATCTAAAAAAACACCAACGAAATTGTATTGGGAACTTTTTATTCCTTTTTAGGATATAACCAAATATATCCCTTTCATTGAAGAAAAACTGCAGAACAAAATCTTGATGGTTAACCTGAAAAGTTTGCCTTGCGGGCAGTTTGGNGGTAACCATTGGGTTGGGCACCTGTATGCCAACTTGCGGATATTTTTTAAATGACACCTTATTAACTAATGCCCAGGAAAGGGAAAAGTTTATTAGTATTAAATAAAGCGCTAGGACGGTGAGACAGACTAGTTTTGGAGCTAATGTTTTAGCCATACAAATGATTTTTCTAACAAGTTTGTAGTAGTTATTGCACAAAAAAAGCCGGTAGAACAAAAGTTCTACCGGCTTTATACCTCATTAAGAGGTTGAATGCTTTCCCTTTATTGAGTCTTTACCTTATTTTAAGGTCGGATGGTATTCAGCGCATTGTGCATTTGATACCAAGTTTTCTTTCATGTAAGGAGCCCCAAAAGGATCAATTCGCTTGTCGTTCATTTGGTTTCTGTAGGCATCATCAGAGTTTTCACCTTGACAGTCGCCAGGAACCAAGCCATGAACTTCCGCTTCTTCGATTGTTCTTGCTGCTTTCCAGGATTGTTCGCTCTGCGAAGAACCAAACTGATAGTCAGAGTTTACACCTGCTTGTCTTCGAGAGTTACCTGCTTGTGAAGCCAAATTGGTTGCGTTGGTGATAGTTCTTGTGGTGGCACCCATTTGCATCATGGTTTGACCAACACTCATTACGCTTGCATCATGTTGAACGTATGCACCTGGCATTACGTCATCAGCTGAAGCAATTGAACCGAAACCTAACATTCCTACAAATGCGCTTNCTGCTACGAATAANATTGCCTTTTTCATAACTTACCTCCCCACACTTATTGTTTGAATAACAGCTTTATTACTAAACTTCTAAAAACTAACAAACACAATCTTCGAACATTTATATTTTTGGCTTATTTGCCCACCATATTTTCTTTCTTATGTCTTATNAATCCTATTATTNCTATAGGAATTAATAAAACAGANATGTCAGAATCTATAACCTTANGGGTNATTTGTCAATAGAAAACAGGGTTAAATTTTAATCTTAAAAGCAATTCTTAAAGAATTTATAAAACAAATTTTTTCATAACGTATAACTGTTTAAAAAATATAAGGTTATAGATTTTTTTATTTTGCTTCTAGAAAGGCGGAAAATGATTGAAAAATTATAAATTTGTCCATTTTGATCAATGTGGCTTAAGTTGGATGTAGGGGCTTGGAAATACCATTTTGAATCCGTATAATGCGTGCTCTTTAAAATTAAAAACTAAGCTCTTTTCAAAAACACATTCTATTGCCCTAAATGCCTTCAAAAAAACTATTCACCCTGCAAGAGGCCAATGCATTTGTTCCCCAGTTGTTGGAATGTGTTCCCAAAATTCAAAAATTAGCGGCTTCTTTGAACGAGGATTTCCCTGACATAAAAAATGCCAGGGAAAAAGCCAAGTGGAATGGGGGGAGTGAGCAGGGCTTAGCCTATTTAAAAGCGGTCCTAAAATATAATGGTCTTATGGGCAAGTTGGAGGAAATTGGTTGCGAGATTAAGGGAATACGTGAGGGATTAATAGATTTTCCTTCTATAAGGGAAGGTAGAGAAGTTTATCTTTGTTGGAAAATGCCAGAGAAAGAAATTTTATTTTGGCATGACCTCAATGCTGGCTTTGCAGGTCGAAAGCCTATTTAGCTTTAGAGTGTTTTCTATTATTTTTCGGCGAAAAGTTTACGTACTTCCTTCACAATAGCAGCGTTTCCTACAATCGCTGTCCCCTCCTCAATACTTGAGCGGTTACCAGAAAAATTGGCAAACTTTCCACCCGCCTCATCTGCAAAAATTTTACAAGGAGCATAATCCCAAACTTTAGCCAAGGGGTCTACCATTACATCGACGGCACCTCGGATTGCCATTAGATGACCAAAGGCATCTGGGTAGGTTCTAACAATTTCAGCCTTTTTATTTAATTTGTTGAGAAATGCAGTGTGTTTTTGTTGTCGAAAACAATACGAGTCTCCAACAGCAATGAAAGCACCTTGAAGTTTTTTTTGTTTTGAGACTTTAAGAGGCTTGCCATTTAAGAAAGCCCCTTTTCCTTTTACAGCCCATGCCGTTTCTCCTAGTGCAGGAAGTTCAATGACTCCTAAAACCGGATTGCCATGATGCAGAAGGGAAATCATAGAAGCAAAAAGGGGTAGGCCCTGTATGAAAGATCGTGTGCCATCTACAGGGTCAATAGTCCAAACCCATTCGGCATTGGCATTGTCATTGCCAAATTCCTCTCCAATGATCCCATGCCCGGGAAAATATTTAGTTATTTTTTTTCTGAGAATTTCTTCTGCATTACGATCTGCAATTGTAACCGGGCTCGAGTCTGATTTAAGATCTACCTCATATACACCACGGAACCACTTTAAAACCTCAATTTTTGCAGGCTTCATAAAAGATAAAGCATTGTCTTTTACTTTTAGTAAATCCATCCTTGTATTCTCTGTCCTAGGTTTTTTTAAATAATTCCTTTTAACTTTGGTTTTAAAATGATATTGCTTTAATGGTGGATTAAACTATAATCACCTCTTTGAAAAACCTATGTTTAAACTATTTTCTTTGATTGCTCATGCGCGATAAAAACTTAATGATTGGCGTTGTTTTCTGTTTTGCTATTTCTATAATTTTTCTACTTGTCATTATATGGGAAATTAAAAAATCCATTGATCATGACGAGAGAGTACAACAAATGTCAAAAAATTCCAATGATGTGGAAGTAGCAGACAATCGCGACTTTAGCATTTATGAAACTCTTGTGGGTGATGATGGTCGTGAAATGGTGCTGATTCCTGAAGGAATTTTTTCGCGTGGTTCAGATTCTGGTGGGTATGATGAAAAACCGGCGCAGGAAATTTATCTAGATGCATTTTATATAGATAAATATGAAGTGAGTGTAAAGGAATATAACAAATACCGAAAACTTACAAAGTATGTAAAGCCCTCGGTTCCTTTTTTTCCTGGGGATGATAAGGTGATGGATGTTCCAGGTCATGCGGTTGTGGGTGTATCATGGCATGATGCTGTTAATTACTGTACCTGGGCTGGAAAAAGACTTCCTACAGAAGCGGAATGGGAAAAAGCTGCAAGGGGAACCCATGGTTTGGATTTCCCCTGGGGAAATAAAATATTGCCCAAGCGCGCTAATTTTGCTGGGACCGGAGATGGTTACTCGTTCATGGGACCTATTGGAAGTTATCCAATGGGAAGAAGTGTTTATGGAGTTTATGACATGGCAGGAAATGTCTCTGAGTGGGTAAATGACTATTACGATCAGTTTTATTATCAAAAAGCACCCATCATGAATCCAACCGGTCCCGAAACCGGTAAAACCCGAGTTTTTAAAGGTGGATCATGGGATGCAAGAAGCGTTGACATTCGTACTTCAAAAAGGTTTGCTGCAACCCCAGGACGTAAAGATAGTATTGTGGGTTTTCGTTGTGGTCTTTCANAAACNGATAAAAANTAANCACCTATTTTGGGGTGATGATTAACNNATTTTTTCNGTAGTATTGTTTTTCATATTCAAGCCTGAACCCTATTAATCTTTAAGTTCAGGATGGAGAAACTCCTCTGAAACTCCCTTTCCGAATCTGGATTTTTCTGTTTTTTTTCATATCAGGTGCCACCGGTCTTATTTACGAAGTCGTATGGACCCGTTTGCTAACTTTGATTATGGGTAATACCCATTATTCTATTGCTACGGTTTTAACGGTGTTCATGAGTGGTTTGGCGTTGGGGAGTTTTTTGGGTGGAAAAATTATAGACAANGCATTCAANCCTCTTGNCGNTTACGCCATTCTTGAAGCCGGNATAGGTATTTATTGTTTGCTNATTCCCTNCCTNATTGATCTTACTTTTCCTCTGTTTCAATGGATCTATCTTGNGATAGGNGACTCATACACCCAGGCCAGTTTAGCCAGNTTTTTGGTTTGCGGAGCCTTATTAATNNTTCCGGCTACTTTTATGGGTGCCACACTACCNGTACTCAGTAAATTTGTTTCTCAAGATGAAAACTATATTGGNCAAGATGTTGGTACTTTGTACTCTATAAATACNTTGGGTGCGGTCGTGGGTGCGTGGACNTCNGCTTTTATTTTTATGCGTCTTTTTGGNGTAAAGGCTACCATTANTNNAGCTGCANCGGCCAATATTNGTATTGCCTTGATTATTTATTTTATTTTTAAACCTTCTTTAAGGCAGCGTNTCGAGATATCTAAATCANCCAACAACAAGNCCANCTCTTTGTTGCAAAAAAGAGACTTNGCAATACTNCTTAGTTTTGCATTAGCAGGACTCGCNGCCNTGNTNTATCAGGTTGCNTGGACAAGAATATTATCCTTATTATTAGGATCATCCGTNTACGCCTTTAGTCTTATNCTNACAGTTTTTATTTTGGGANTGGCAATNGGAACTCTNACNGTTGCNAGGGTTNTGGGNAGNATAAAAAANCTTGTTAAGGGNTATGGTCTNACNCAANTAATAATAGGACTTTCTTCTTTATTTGCGATCCCNNTTTTTGGGGACATCCCTTTTGTCAACAGGTGGGTTTATGAGAACTGGGGACAGCAATTTCAATTGGTGCAAGTTAGTAACTTTATGACTATTTTAGGGCTTCTTTTNATACCTACATTTTTTATGGGAGCCCAATTTCCAATTGTCATCAAGATGTTGGCAACAAAATTGGAGACCGTTGGACAAAATGTGGGTCGAGCTTATGCCTTTAATACATTCGGAACAATAGTGGGCTCTTTTCTCGCTGGGTTTGTTTTGATCCCTTTATTAGGCTTACAGACTACCATTTTGAGTGCTGTGTTTATAAATGTAGTTTTAGGAATTTCCCTATTAGCATTTGGGTCACAATTAAATTTTAATTGGAAAATGTACTTTCTTCCTGCAGTATTTTTTCTTTGCGTTTTTATGGCCAAATCTATTCCTGAATGGGACAAATCTGTGATCTCGAGTGGTTCCTTCATGCCTTATCGGATTGAAGATTTAAGAGAGGCTGAACTAAAGAAAAATAAGATACTTTATTTTAAAGAAGGAATGCACACAACGGTTACTACTGAGCTTTCGAGATCAGGCAATATATTCCTGCGTGTGAATGGAAAAACAGATGCATCTTTGGGTCTTGATATGCGAACCCAGTTGTTATCTGGTTATTTGCCTATGTTTTTACATCCAAATCCAAATTCGGCTTTGGTAATTGGTCAAGGGAGCGGTATTACATTGGGAGCTGTTGAGCAGCTTCCCGTTAATAAAATTAACCTTGTTGAGATTTCACCTGCGGTTATTGAAGGATCAAGATTTTTTCACCCATTCAATCACGAAGCCCTCAATGATAAAAGGCTGACTCTTAATTTAGAGGATGGTCGAAACCATATTGCACTCTCAAAAAATACTTACGATGTGATTATTTCCGAGCCTTCTAATCCCTGGATATCAGGAGTAGGTGCGTTGTTTACAGTGGATTTTTTTGAAATGTTAAAAAAACGTTTGAACCCTGGAGGATTGGCCTGTATCTGGGTTCACACTAACATGTCGCCAAATAGTTTTAGGTCGATTGTTCGTTCGTTCACAGAAAAGTTCGCGTATGTAACGATGTGGGAATCTATTGCCGGAGATGATTATTTATTGATAGGTTCAGAGAAAGAATATGGGTTGTCCTTTGAAAAAACGAATATGTATTTATCTGATGAGGTTGTTGGAAACGATCTTGCCAAAATTGGTATCAGAAATGTACCTGACCTTATGAGTTTGATGATTATGTCGCGAGATAGGCTCGTGGATTTTAGTCGTGATGCTACCTTACACACGGATGACAATTCATTGTTAGAATTTAATGCTCCAGAATATGTTTACAAGGATGAAAGAGATGTATTGGTCCGGCAACTGACTCCATTTATTAGGCAGGAATCGAGTTTTGTTAAATTTGATAAGACTTCACCTGATATGAAAGCTAAGGTCATTAATAGGCTTTCTAAATTGGAAAGATCTGAAAGTCAAATCGTTGAAATTAAGCGTAAGGCTAAGATTACGACACTTTTGGAAAAAGCAGAAACGGCCTTTAATATAGGCGATATAACTCAAGCCCTCTCTTCATACAAGGAAGTATTATTATTAGACCCGCAACATGTTCTCACCCATATGAACATGGGAAGTATTTATCAAGAGTTAAAACTGACACAAGAGGCTGAAAAGGCTTATAAAAATGCACTCAAAGCTAATCCATTTTACGTATTTGGTGTTATTGGCTTATCGAGGTTATATATCTTTTCGGGTCAACCTGATAAAGCAGTTCAGTTACTTAAAAATACTCGCAAATGGTATCGTGGAGACCATGAGATTAGTCTTTTTATGGGATTGGCTTACGCTTTTAAGAAAGATGCTCGACGAGCAGTTGAGGAACTTGAAAAGTCTCTAAGATTGAAGCCGGACTATTCTCTGGCACATTTTTACTTAGGGGTCCAGGTTCAAAATAGTGACCCCTCCTCAGCAAGAAGGCACTTAGAAACTTTTCTGAGTTTAAATGGGGGGCAGCTCGGACAGGAACAATTAATTCAAAAGGCAGAAAATTTATTAAAGAAGCTTTAATACCAACAATTTTAGAGTATACTTTAAGGATACTGTTAACTAAACGTTTATGCTCCTACCCCATAACAATTATCCCAAATATTTGAAAGTTTTTTAGATGCCCACAAAATTTAAATTAGTTTGGTATCTTTGCATTGTCATTACTGTAATTGGCTTTTTCTATCTTTCTGCAAAAGATAGAATGGAAGATGCAATGGTAGCAGAAGAAAAGGCTAGCAAGAGATCGGATGCTCGTCTTAAACAACTTAAAAAAAGAGATGCCAAAAATAAAAACATTAAAGTCGATCCTGTTAAAGCCATTCGCGAAATGAATGCATTAGGCAAATATAAGGAGGCGGTCGAAATGGCGGAAAAAGTTGCCCAGGAATTTCCGGGTCACGCAAAACTCCAAACCTGGTGGGGAATATCTCTGGTTAAACTAAAAAAGACAGATGAGGCTATCCAACATTTTATAAAAGCTGCTAAAAATGATCCCACCGATGAGAAGGCTCATCTTTATTGGGGATTAACCTTAGCCATGGATAAAAAGTATGGAGAAGCTATTGGACACTATCGCACTGTTCTGGAGATAAACCCTGAACATAGCAATGCATATGCTTATTGGGGTGCATCCTTAAACGCCATAAAACAATACGAAGAAGCTTTAACTAAACTTGATGAAAGTCTGGCGCTGCATCCTTTAAATACTATGGCACATACCTTACGAATTGATGTGTTATTTAACCTAAATAGATATAAAGAGGCTTGGAGTGCTGTTCATAAAGCGCAGGAAGCTAAAATAGCGATACCCAAAGGCTCTTTAGATAGATTGGTAAAGGTTTACCCTGAGCCCAAAACATAGACCTAAAAACCGTACATTGTATAAATGTTTTTAAATTTTCAACAATTTAATGTCGATTTAATGAGTAGTGAAATTATCGAAAAAACTTGAAAATTTGGAAAATAATTATGGTGAATTAATAAAAAAGTTTGATAGTATAACAACTCTTTTTTATGTTTTCTGTTTTAAATAGTGCTTCTGAACTACATAGGGTTGAATGATGTTAAGCAGATACCTCCAGGTTTTAGTAAAAGTTTTATTAATAAATATGTTGTTCCTTTCTTTTACTGATTCTTCCCTTTCCTGGGCAAATAATTCCTTCTCAATTATGGTGGACAATAATATTTTCCACCAAAACAATCCCCAAAAAAACGGCAAAATTTTTGCACAAACTGCTGATGTAACCATTCGGCTTGAAAAAAATATACCTTCACAAGAAAAAGAATGGCCAGATTCAATTGAGACGGCTCAAGGTACCATGCGGTCGCCTCAAAAAATTGAAGAATACGAGGACATGGAAGATCCATTTGCCGGCAATGAAAAAGATATCCCCATTCTTTCAGACCCGTTTGAAGGATACAACCGATGGATGTTTGGGATAAACGATTCCTTATATGACAATGCTGTCGAGCCTTTTGTGAAGGGCTATAGAGAAATGGTTGACGAAGACTTGAGAATTGGTATCAGGAATGTTTTTAACAATGCTTTGTTTCCTGTGAAGCTACTTAGCTCTCTTTTACAGCTTGAATTTAAAAAATCAGGACGTGTAATAGTTAGAACACTGATCAATACAACATGGGGTTTTGGAGGTTTGGCTGATGTTGCAGGCGAGGAATTTGGTATTGAAGATGTGAATGAAGACCTCGATCAGGCCTTGGGCTCCTTAGGTCTTCCTACCGGACCTTACCTCGTTCTACCTTTTTTTGGTCCAGCTACGGTTAGAAATATGTTGGGTAGGGCAGGAGACGCGTTATTGAGTCCGGGTGCCTTATTGAGTGCAAGTTTCGGGCAAAATGTAATAATTAATGCCGAAGATAATGTTAATCAGATATCCTTTATAATTGATGATAAAAAGGAACTGGATGAAAGCGCTCTCGATGAATATGAAAGTGTTAGAGATTTTTATCACCAATTTCGGCACGGTCTCTTAAAGAAATAATCTGAATAAATTTAGTCCCCCTGATTAACCTTTTCTTTCTGTTTTAACTCTCCTTAAATTTTTAGTATTCTACCTTTTTTAAATCATAAGAGGTCTCGCTTTGTCTGAAAAACACGTTCGCTTATCCAAGGAAACAAGCCCTTATTTGTTGCAACATGCTACTAATCCTGTTGACTGGTACCCTTGGGGACCAGAAGCCTTGGAAAAAGCAAAAAAAGAAAACAAGCCAATTTTTTTGAGCATCGGTTATTCCTCCTGTCATTGGTGCCATGTTATGGCCCACGAATGTTTTGAAAATCCCGAAATAGCCGAGTTGATGAACCAATGGTTTATTAATATTAAAGTCGACCGGGAGGAACACCCGGGCGTGGACAGCCTCTATATGAAGGCATTGGTGGAAATGACCGGCCAGGGGGGTTGGCCACTAAGCCTCTTTCTCACTCCTGACCAAAAACCTTATTTTGGGGGTACTTATTTTCCTCCTACTTCAAAATACAATCGCCCGGGATTTCCTCAGATACTCAAAGAAGCTCATCAGCTTTTTTCAAAAGACCCCAGTCTTATTAATGGTAAGGCGCAAAAAATATTGCAGAATATTTCTCTTCAAAACAAACAAGGCGTGGCGCAAGAAATTGAATCCCGTCAACTAATTCAAGGCGCTGTAGAAATATTTAAGAAACGATTCGACGAAGAGTATGGTGGATTTGGTTCCGGAATGAAATTTCCTGAGCCGATGCACTACACCCTTTTGCTTAGGTATTGGGCTGAAACGGGGGACGAGGATGCCCTGCATATCTTAGACAAGAGCCTGACTAAAATGGCGGAGGGTGGAATATATGATCAATTAGGCGGGGGCTTTCATCGTTACTCTACTGATCGTTCATGGCGGGTTCCCCATTTTGAAAAAATGCTTTCTGACAATGGGTTTCTGGCAAAACTTTTTCTTGATATGTTCCAGGCCACGAAACAAGAAATTTACAGAGAAATTCCCGAACAGGTATTCTCTTGGGTGGAGCGGGAAATGACATCTAAGGAGGGAACTTTCTTTTCTAGTCAAGATGCTGACACGGAGGGTAAGGAAGGAATTTTTTACACTTGGGAATTAAGGGAAGTACTCAATTTACTGGGTCCCAAACATGCGAAGGTCTTTAGTAGGGCCTATGGCATGAACCCAAAAGGTCACTTAGAGGGTCGAAACGTATTACATGTAAATTTAAAAGTGGAGCCACTTGCAGAAACCGAAAA
>PBKP01000046.1 GCA_002721515.1 Nitrospina sp. | reverse complement strand
CAAACCAATATAGATAGGGATGTTGCCAATCGGATCTATAACAGCTACCAGAATGACAAATGTTTTTATGAGTTCGGTTACATCCATTTTTTAATCAATTTTTTTTTGTTTTGATTTATTGTACAAAAAATAAAGTATGAAACTTCCCAGTACCACTTTGAAAACCCAACTACCCCAAAAACGAAATGGATTTTTATCCATTAAAATCTTAACTTCCCCTTCACTGACCGTGAAGGTACTCATTTCGCCAAGATAAAAACTTTTTGCAGCAGAAAAAATAAGTAAGGCACCAAAAGCCCAAATTACAAAGTTTAAGGCGGTTTGGCGGATATTAGGATCGAGAAGGTAATTTACTGAAAACCCGAGTACGATAACTAGCGTTACTGCAACAATAGTCAGGGTATTCATACAGGATTATTTTACCTGAAAACCTGAGAAATGGGTCGGTTAAAATAGAGAGTGGTTTTCAATAGAAAGAATTCCTTTTTTAAGAACCATCCCGTTAAAAATATTTTATGCTCCTATAAAAATGATAACACAAACATTATAGGCTTTTAATGTATGTTTATCCTTTGTTCGTTTAACGTAGTTCATGAATAAGGCTTAATTATTATTAATATTTCATTTGTAGGTTAAGCCAATATAGGCTGGTTTTATTTAAGGACCTGTTGTAGAATAACCCATACTTTAAGAGTTTGTAGCCGTCTAGAGAATTACAGGTTTGATGGTTTTTGGTTTCATATTACCGACCCCAGGTTTTCTCCCCCGTTTTCTCACTTAAGCTCAAACCCCCAAGGCTAAATTTTGTTAAAAGACTAACGGACTTTAAACCTATTAGTCTTTCATAACTGAGTCTAAGTTTTTCAAAAGGCTTTTTTTACATTCAATTGATTTAAGGAAATTATGCAAAACAACACAGCGCCACTGGAATCGAATGGTTTCGATGCCCTAAATTTAATTAACCCTCTTTGCAGGGCGGTTAATGATGAAGAGTACACAAGTCCCACACCAATTCAAATGCAAGCCGTGCCCTACTTATTGGAAGGCCGGGATCTTTTAGGATGCGCGCAAACAGGAACAGGGAAAACAGCAGCCTTTGCTCTTCCTATCCTGCAGCGATTAAAAGAAAATCACCAGCCAGCCGTGAAAAAGCGCGTGCGCTCCCTTATCCTGACCCCAACTCGCGAACTTGCGGTACAGATAAGTGAAAGCTTTGCGATTTACGGTCGCTATTTAAATTTAAAGCAGACCGTTATTTTTGGCGGTGTTAGACCGGAAAAACAAATCAAAGCACTTAGACATGGAGTGGATATTTTAATAGCGACTCCCGGAAGGTTATTGGATTTATACAATCAAAAATGTTTAAAACTGGATAAAGTTGAAGTTTTTGTTCTAGATGAAGCCGATCGTATGCTCGATATGGGTTTTTTGCCCGATGTAAAAAAAATTAGATCTTATATAACTCATCATACTCAGACCATGTTGTTTTCTGCCACCATGCCAGTCGAAATACGACACTTAACAAAAAGTTTTCTCAAAGACCCCGTAAAAATTGAGGTATCCCCCCCTTCAAGCACCGTTGATAAAATCGATCAGCGGGTATTGTTTGTAGATCGGGAAAATAAAAGCGCGCTACTGCTTTCCATGCTGGAAGACTCAAGTATTGAAAGAGTTTTAGTATTTGCGCGCACTAAACATGGCGCAAATAGAATTGTCAGAAATCTGAATAAAAGTAAGATAAAGGCAGATGCGATACATGGAAACAAATCACAATCTGCACGTTTGGATGCTTTAAATAAATTTAAAACAGGAAAAGTTCGTGTGCTAGTTGCAACAGATATTGCTTCTAGAGGAATAGATGTAGATGATATAACTCATGTCATTAATTACGAATTACCGAACGAACCGGAGAGTTATGTTCATAGAATCGGTCGAACAGCCAGGGCGGGTGCAGCAGGTATTGCCTTATCGTTATGCGATTTAGGTGAACTAGGTTATCTGAGAAAAATCGAGCGGGTAATCAATAAGTCAGTAATTATGGAAGAAGACCATCTCTATCATTCTAATTCCGTAGCTTCCAAAAGAGGTCGTTCAATGCATTCAAAAACCAAATCACCGCAAAGAAAAAGGTTTTATGGCTCTCGCACATCGGCTGGTAAAAACAAAAGAGCTGTATCGAAAAGAAAAAATGCATCACACGGCAGACCACGGCGCGGGAGTTCAAGAAGAAGCAGAATTTAGTACGATAAAATTTTTGAGGTATTCCTCTTTTAGAGATATGTTTGATATGATAATGCCTTATTAAAAATATTTAAGGTGATTAATGATGCTTAAATTTATGGCTTGGTTCTCAGCTTTTGTCACCATCGGTTTTATAGTTTTGATGGTGTTTGATTACGGTTGAAGTAGCATTAAAAGTTAATATGCTAATGTTATGAAGGTCACACGTCCCTTAATAAAAGCGTTTATTATTTTCCCCATGAACGTTATGGGCGTGGTTCCTGGTCTGCTAATTTGGTTTTCACAGAAAGGTGAAATGTTTGAGAAATATTCACCTAGTATTGACTTGATTAAATCTTTTCCCGGTGGGCTTTTAATAGGTTCCGGCGTCAGCTTGTGTTGGATTTCTGTTTCTTTGTTTTCGGAAAATGGTGGGGGAGGAACCCCTGCCCCGTATGATCCCCCTAAAAAACTTGTCGCATGTGGAGTTTACACTCGTGTGAGAAACCCTATGATGATAGGGGTTGTTTTCGTTTTATTAGGTGAAGCATTGCTTTTTGGCTCTTTACCCATATTGGCTTGGTGTCTTATATTTGTGCAAGGCTGCCTGGTTTTGATACCTTTTTGGGAAGAACCTGACCTTGAGCGTAGATTTGGGAAAACCTATCTTGAATACAAACGCCAAGTGCCGCGTTGGATACCTAAAATGAAATCAGATACCTAGGCAAATCAAAATGAATGAGGAAAAAGAAAGTTTTTCGTTAATAGACTGGATAGGCAGTGCGATTGGATTTGTAGTGATAGGCTTTATAATTTTTATTCTCATTTGGCCGCTTATAGATCCCACGCCAGAAAAATCTTCTACAATAAAAGAAAATATCCACCAAGCTACAGGGAAATAATTTAATTTTTATTGACGATTGCTATTTTTAAATACTGAATTAGGGAGATCATTTCTATTTGCCTTGTTTTAGTTTCCATTCGCTTACTCAAAAGGCGGTTGAGTTTTTCTTTGATATCCCTCTTCTGTTAAGTTCATTCTCCCAATAATGAATTTTTTTTTCCTTTCGGCTATGGAAATTGCTGTGGAATCATTTTTTTCTTTTCCCAGCTTCCGTGAGATTTCTATTTCTCTGATTGCTTTTTTCCAATCTTCAAGGTTTTCATAAACACTTATTAGATTTAAATGAGTCTGGATATGGTCTGGATAAATCGTAAGCACTTTTTTGTAGTAATCTTTTGCTTTCTCTGAATTTTGGTGATACCAGTACTCTAAAGCGATTTTAAAATAAATTTCGACATCATTTGGTTTAATTTCTGCGGCCTTTAAATATTGCTCGACAGCTAAATCGTTGCGGGTAATCATTGAATATGTTTTCCCTAACCCTAACCGAGAATTCAAATTTTCAGAATCAATTGCGATGGCTTTTTTAAAAGCCTCAACAGATTCATTTTTCTTGTCTGCTTCAAAAAAGACCTGACCCATTTGGTTGTAGGCGGCAATAAATTTCGAGTCAATTTTAACGGCGGCATTTAATATCTCAATCGCCTCCTCGTAGGCACCGATCCTTTGTTTTTCCTTGGCATTGGTAAGTAAAACATTTGGGTCGTTAGATTGTAATAGCGACTCCAACTCATCTTGATTTTCAACATTATTACTACAGCCTGCAAGCAATATGAAAATAATTAAAAATCCAATTTTAGTATTGATCTTCATTTCCTAGTACTTGAAAAAAATATTTGAAATATATTATTACCTTATAACACTGTGATGCACAAGAAATGCAATGGATTAATTAATTATAAAATCAATCTTTATGATAGAGTTGTATGGCTGATATAATAAAATCCGATTTTATATTCATAGTATTTTTAAGCATGTAATTTATAAACTAAAATATAAAAAACAGGTAATTACCATGTCCGATGAGCTTTCATATTTAGAAAATGAAAATGGTGAGTTTGCAATTCCCTGCCAAATAAAAATAGCTGAAGATTGTGTCCAGCAAAGTGAATACTGTGAAGATAAAGAGGAGGCTCGAGAATGGGTTGAAGATGAGTGCTGGATTTTTTCTGGCGAAGGATATTTTTGTGTTCAATGTAATGAGCAGGTTCTTCGCAATATAGCTAACCTTGCTAATAAAAAAATGATTTAACTTTTTGCGGCAGGGAAAATTTGAAATGGCTGACTACACCTGCTACCTTCCTTTACTTGTTATACGAAACTTTCTTGGACATTAAAAGCCTAGATATAGCTAAATAATGAAAATAATTGAAATTGTAACCCCAGTCGAAAAACTTGCTACTGTTAAAAGTATAATTTTGAAACATGACTCCGAAGTTTTTTGGGTGAGTTCCGATGAGGATGGGAAAAATATGGTCCGGGCCTTAGTCAGTGACGATGAAAGGCAATCCGTTTTGGATTCGTTGCAGGGATTAATTGGAACCAAAGACACATCAAAAATTCTTGTTATGAATTTGGAGGCCGCGTTACCTAGAAAAGTAGTTACAGATGCGAATACCACCCCGGATACTGTTACCACGACCCGTGAGGAACTTTATAATGAAATTGAAAAAAATACTAGGCTCGACTCCACATATTTGCTGCTCGTTTTTTTATCAACCGTAGTGGTGGCAATTGGATTGCTTGAAAATAATGTCGCTGTGGTAATAGGTGCCATGGTTATCGCCCCTCTTTTAGGTCCCAATATTGCCTTGGCTCTCGGTGCCGCTTTGGGTGATGCGCAGCTGATGTGGAAAGCTTTCAAAACAATAATTACAGGAATTGGATTGGCGCTATTTCTTTCTATTGGTTTGGGAATGTATCATCCCATGAACTTAGATAGTCCAGAATTGTTAGCTCGAACGGATGCTGGATTGGATTCAATGACTCTAGCATTGGCATCTGGAGCAGCAGCCGTTATTTCTTTAACCACAGGACTCTCCAGTGTGTTAGTAGGGGTTATGGTTGCGGTTGCTTTATTGCCTCCTACAGCTACATTGGGGATCATGCTGGGAGCAGGGGAGACTGAGTTTGCTATCGGCGCTGCTTTATTATTAGCAATGAATATTATATGTGTGAACCTGGCAGCCAAACTTGTTTTTCTAGTAAGGGGTATTAAGCCAAGAAGTTGGCTGGAAAAACAAAAGGCTAGCCAATCAATGACCACTTATTTGGTAATATGGATCATTTCTTTGGCTATCTTGTTAATAGTGATTTTATTTCGTAGAGGTCAATTTGTATTTTAGAATATTTTCTTTGATTTTAATTTGTGCGATGTTGAAAAGAAAAACCGAGGTTTAGCAAGCTTGTACTCATTCCCCTAATAAATGTAACAACACATTTCTTTTGTGTGGACTCGTGCGGTGTTCAAAAAGGTAGATTCCTTGCCAAATTCCCAGCACCATTTTATTTTCTTCCACAGGTATCGATATTTGTGTTTGAGTTAAAGAAGATCGGATATGTGCTGGCATGTCATCAGGACCCTCAGCTTGATGATCATATAAAGGATCTCCATCCGGTATGAGCCGGTTAAAGAAGCTATTTAAATCTTTCAATACATCTGGATCAGCATTTTCCTGAATAAGTAATGAGGCAGAGGTATGGGGGATAAAAAGGGTTATTAAACCGGAACGGATGGATTGACTATGTATCCAATTTTCAATTTGACTACTGATGTTATAAATTCCTCTGCCTTTTGTGGCGATCGAAAACTGGAATTGCACTTGTTTCATGTTAATTCGGTTGTACTAGAGGGCTCGATCAGTTCTCTGGCATGTTGCAGTGATGCCTGGGTGATTTTTTCTCCGCTCGACATCCTGGCTATTTCTTCCACACGTTCCTGAAAATCCAACTGTCGAATTCCAGAACGAGTGCGTTTTCCATGTACCTGCTTTTCTACTCGGTAATGGGTTGTTGCCCTACCTGCAATTTGTGGAAGATGTGTAATGCAAAATACTTGTTTATCTTCGGCTACCTTTTTTAATTTGTCTCCGATTTTTTCGGCAACACGACCTCCTATCCCAGTATCGACCTCATCAAAAATCATCACGGGGATGGTATCTTGCTTATTTAAAATTGATTTCAAAGCTAGCATAATCCGAGAAAGCTCACCACCCGAGGCAATTTTAGCCAAGGGGCGAAGTTCTTCGCCCGGATTGGGAGAAAATAAAAACTCCAAGGTACCCAATCCAATTGATGTTGGTTTCAACTTTGTGTTACGAAATTCAACAAAGCCTTCGGTGTCTGCAGGATAATTAAAGTCGACTCCAAAGCGAACGCCATTCATATGAAGTTCTTTTAGTTCTTTTTCAACCCCTTGTTTTAGAGACTTCGCGCCAATTTCACGCTTTTCAGCAAGTTCGATGGCTAGCTTCGAAACCACCTGTTCTTTTTTATTAATTTCTTCGACGAGCTTTTTGGTATTTTCTTCATTAATTGTCAATTGACCTAGCTCAGTAGCAAATTTCTCACGCTTTAAAAGAATTTCAGCAATACTGTTGCCATATTTTCTTTTAAGCCCATTTATTTCAGCCAACCTATCTTCAATTTTTTCCAATTGTTCCGGGTTGAAATCCAAAGATTGGTTGTGAGATCTTAAGGCATTTTCTACATCTTCTAATTCGTAAAAAGCAGACTGCGATCTCTCAAAAGGTGAAGCTAAATCTGAATATATTTCTATAAACGGTTCAAGCTCTTTTAATATTTGGCGTAAGTTTTCTAATATTGAGCCGCTTTGATCCGCAAGTAAAGTTTGGCTACGTTGCAGAGCTTCTCGAGTTTTTTCCGAATGTTGGAGTTTATTTTTTTCTGTCATGATTACTTCCTCTTCTCCTTCAGAGAGATTGGCGGAATCGATTTCCGAAATTTGAAACCCCAAAAATTCTTCTTTCTGCAAACGTTCCTGTTGGCTAGTATTTAAAGATTGAAGGTTTTTAACTAAGCTTTGATATTCTAAAAACTCTTTAGAATATTTATCACGGCTTTGTTTGGATTTTCCAAACAAGTCTAATAAATCAACATGGATTTCCGGATGCAAAAGGGTTTGATGATCATGTTGTCCATGCAGATCGACTAATCGGTCGCCTATTTTAGCTAGAGTAGAGACAGTGATTTGGCTATCATTTAAAAAGCAACGGTTTTTACCTGAATTAGAAACCTGTCTTTTGATATGCAATTCGCCATCTTCAGTCACTACACCAATTTCTTCAACTAGTGAAAGGGTTTCCCTATTAGTTATCTGAAATAAACCTTCGATTAAAGCGGTTGTTTCACCTGTGCGAATGGAATCCGTGTCTGCCCTACCCCCGAGCAATAAATTGAGAGCGTCAATAATGATGGACTTTCCGGCACCCGTCTCACCGGTTAGCACATTGAGCCCTGATTCAAAATTAACCACAAGGTTTTCTATAATGGCAAAGTTTTGGATTTTGATTTCTTTTAACATGGTGACATCAAGGAGTAATCTCTTTTAATAACTTTATGCCCTCTTTTCTTAAGGAAAGAAGTTTTTCATCTTGTTTATTATCTGTAAGTTGTATGAGTTTGTGAAGAGTTTCTCGCGCTTCTTCAGAATTATTTTTTTTTAAGAGGACTTGAGCTAGACCTAAATGGTTTTCTGCATACTCAGGAGCTAATCGAACAGCTTCTTGTAAATGAAAGGAGGATTTGGCCAAATTACCACCTAAAATAAATGGCAATTCAAGATACAATTTTCCAAGGGCTCTATGAGGGCCTGCATGATTGACAGCGGGATCAAGACTAACCGCTTTTTTCATATCTTCCTCAAAAGGGTCGATGATACCCAGGCTAGCCCAAATCCCTTTAGTTTCACCTTGTTTGCCGCGGCAAAGTCCACGATAAAAATAACTAATCGCAGAATCTGGTCGCAATTCAATGGCCTTGGAGCTGTAGGAAATACATAACCCAAAATGTTGGATGCTTTTCTTAGGTAATTTTTTTGCAATTGCATAATGGGTTCTGGCTAACCGCCATTGCCATTCATGGTTGTCTGGAGTGGTTGTTAGGATTTTTTCAATTTGCCTTGCAATTTTTTCATACTGTAAAGATGATTTGCTTCCCTTATACAGACGATCTATTTCAAGTAAAGTTGGATTTTCCGAAAAAGCGGTTGCTGCATTTATACTTTGAATTAGTAACAAAACTAATATAAGACCCCATAATTTTCTAAAAATGGTATTCATAACTAAGGTTAGATTCCGCTATAATTGAGAAATATTAAAACTTTATTACTTTTACAGATAAAAACCTCTGACGAAAAGTATCACCTATAAAATGTAACATATAATGAGAAATCTACAGTCAATTGCTTTTAATGCCTTAGTTGTTTTACTTTTTATTACGCCTCTATCTTCTTGGGCCGAGTCGGGAAAAAGGAACCCTGAAAAGGCCGTAAAAATTCTTTTAAAAGAAATCAAACAAATAGTTGAAGGCGAGAAACTATTAGAAGACCAAAAAGCAGAAAATAAAAAGCATTCGGATACTGCCTTAGGTATTTTAAAAATTCCAGAGATAAGTCAAAAGGTTCTTGGAAAATATTGGCGCAAATATAACTCAAAACAACGGAATCAATTTCAAAAGTTATTGGGTGATTTGTTCGTATATGTTGCTTTTCCTAGTTCAGCAAAATTCTTTTCGGATTTAGATCTGATTTATGGAAAATCAAAGAGAAAAAAAGATACGGTTTTGGTTCCTTTAACTGTTATTCATAAAAAAGAAGGGGAAGTGGATATCGACTTTTTATTAAAGCAATCTTCTAAAAACTGGCTTGTAGTAGATGTTATCCTTGACGGTATCAGTATGCGAAATAATTTAAGAAGTCAATTTTACAAAATTTTAAAGAAAAATGAATTTAAAGAATTAGTTCGGAGAATGGAAAAGAAGCTAAAAGAGGCCCAGGGCTGAATAATTTTAAATTGGATTTGTTTGAATTTATAAGTGAATTAAAATGAAAAAAGTTGGAATGGTTAGTTTGGGATGTCCAAAGAACACTGTTGATTCTGAACGGGTACTCGGAGATTTGACTGCTTCGGGTTATGATCTTACCCCAGATGAAAAAGATGCTGAAATTATAATTGTTAACACCTGCGGATTTATTGAGTCTGCAAAAAAAGAATCGGCGGAAGCAATTCTAGATATGGCCAGAAACAAAGCCGAAGGGAAATGTAAAAAGTTAATTGTTACTGGTTGTCTTGCAGAACGCCACACACAAGAGCTTTTGGATGAAATCCCGGAAATTGATCATATGTTGGGGGTCAAGCAGTACCCACAATTAAAAAATATTATTGAAGATGATGATTTTACTAATCGTAACCATGTGGCAACCCCTGCCGAATATTACGAGTCATATACAGACCGCTTGTTGACCACTGCTTTTTATACAGCGTATTTAAAAATTTCAGAGGGTTGTTCCAACCGTTGCGCTTTTTGCATCATTCCCAAAATGCGTGGTCCCATGCGCAGCCGGTCTCCCGAATCCATTTTAGCAGAAGCAGAAAACTTAGCTCAAAGAGGAGTAAAAGAGTTTAATATAATTTCCCAGGACACAACAATGTATGGATTCGATCTAGCCATGAAAGATGGTTTAATAAGGTTGTTAAAAGACATGGCAAAGATCGATGATTTACAATGGATTCGGCTTCTTTATTGCTACCCAACTTTTCTAAATTCAAGCTTAATTGATTATATGGCTGTTGAGGAAAAGTTATGTCGTTACGTTGACGTACCATTGCAGCACACACACAATGAGATTTTAAAGAAAATGAAACGTCAGGAAACCGAAAATGGAGTCCGGAAAATGCTGGATGAACTGCGTTTTAAAATTCCGGATATTGCTTTACGAACCACCTTTATAACTGGTTTTCCAGGAGAAACAGACGATCATTTTAAACACATGGTTCGATTTCTTGGTGAAATGCAGTTCGACCATGTAGGCATTTTTACATATTCCGATGAAGAAGGAACTGTTGCGTATGATTATCCTGATCGAGTTCCTGAAGAAGTTAAAATAGAAAGAAAAAATATCTTAATGGAATGCCAAAAAAATATTGTTTTAAGGAAAAATCAGGAAAAGGTTGGTCATACCAAGTCTGTCCTTGTAGAAGGGTTTGATGCACAGGAAAACTATATTATGACGGGCAGGCTTCCATCACAGGCTCCAGATATAGATGGGCAGGTAATCTTGGAAAAATGTGAAGCTGAACCTGGAGAAATTATTTCAGTAAGTATTACTGCTGTTGCAGATTATGATTTAGTTGCAGAACCCACCTCGAAAACCGTTGAATTATTTAAATAAAAAATCACACTTGAAATAAAGTAAGTACTGCTCCCTTCTTATTTTAGAATCTAAATTTTAAAATCTAAAAAATACGGTAAAAACTTGTAAATTTAGCTCGAATGAATGGGTTCAATATTGTCACCTACTAAGTAATATGGTAATCTAAGCCACAATTTGGCTTCCTTATTTGGAAGAATTCCAGAAAACTCAATCACACACGTTTCCGGATCAAATCAGGGGTGGCCTGCGGGTTCCTGATGCGAGTCGATGGAGGCGGTGGTACAACCCATTTAAATTTAAGGAGATAGAATGACAGAAATTACGATGAAAAGCCTACTAGAATCCGGTGTTCACTTTGGTCACCAGACTAATCGTTGGAACCCGAAAATGAAACCGTACATATACGGATCGCGTAGTGGAATTTATATTATCGATTTGCAAAAAACGCTCAATAGTTTTCAAGCGGCTGAGAAATACATTCGAGAAAGTGCTCGAGCCGGGAAAAAGATTCTTTTTGTAGCTACTAAAAAACAGGCACAAGAATTGATTGCTGAAGAAGCAAGCCGTTGTGGAATGCACTATATAAACCAGAGATGGTTGGGGGGCACGCTAACGAATTTTTCCACTATTCGTAAAAGCATAGGGCGATTATTAGAATTGGAGAAAATGGATGAGGAAAATCAATTTGATCATCTTTCCAAAAAAGAAGCGTTAGACCTGCGCAAGGAAATCGTTAAACTGAATAAGTTTTTTGGTGGCATCAAAACAATGAAGGATTTGCCTGATATTTTGTTTATCGTTGATACGCGAAAAGAAAAAATTGCTTTGGCAGAGGGAAAAAAATTGGGGATAAAGATTGTAGCAATGGTCGATACGAATTCTGATCCTGACGGTATTGACTTTCCAATTCCCGCTAATGACGATGCTATGCGATCTATTAAGTTGTTCGCTAATAGAATTGCAGATGTTTATCTTGAAGGCCAGGAGATGAAAAAATCTAATCAAGAAAAAGAAAAGGCTGAAACAAAACCAAAGGAAGAAACGCCTCCGGTGTCTGATGATAAGGACAAAAGCGAAGTCGTAATGCCTGCCTAAAATTTATTAACTACGGGTTTGAACCCAGGCTGGAATAATTTATTTAATAATTAGTCTGCGAAATAACTGACCCAGGTAACTCAAATAAATTACAGACGAAGTAATTTGTCATTTTAAATTATTTTTACAATTAACTTATTATTTAAGGAAGTTTAGGAATGGAAATAACTGCTGCGATGGTTAAGGAATTGCGCTCTCAATCTGGCGCAGGAATTATGGAATGTAAGTCCGCGTTAAAAGAAACAAGTGGGGATGTGGAAGCTGCTATCACTTTCCTGAGAAAAAAAGGATTGGCAAAAGCAGATAAAAAATCAGATCGACAAACAGGAGATGGCTCTGTAGGTAGTTATATTCATGCCGGCAACAAACTGGGGGTCATGCTGGAGTTGAATTGTGAAACAGATTTTGTTGCTAATACCCCAGACTTCCAAGAACTGGTACGTGATATTGCTATGCATATAGCTGCCGCAAAACCTCGGTTTGCAAATAGGGAAGAGATCACACAAGATATTCTAGATAAAGAAAGAGAAATTGCCGCACATCAAGCAAAAGAGTCTGGAAAACCCGAAAATATAATTGAAAAAATTGTTGCTGGGAAAATAGAAAAGTTTTATGAAGAAAACTGCGTTCTTGAGCAACCTTTTATTAAAGATACTAATATCACCGTTCAAGAGTTGATCAAGCAAAAAATTGCTCTTTTGGGTGAAAATATTAACATTGGTAGATTTGTAAGGTTCGAAATTTAATGTCATCAGCTCTTTATAAAAGAGTATTGTTAAAATTAGGTGGCGAAAGCCTGGTCGACGAAGAAGGTGATTTTGGTCTTCATGAGGATGCGCTAAAAAATATTACTGAAGAGATAAAAGCTGCTAAAGACCTAGACATTGAAATAGCTATTGTCATTGGTGGTGGAAATATTTTTCGAGGTTCTTCTTTAAGTTCAATTGGAATTGAACGAGCTACTGGAGATTATATGGGGATGCTAGCAACGGTTATAAATGCACTTGCTCTCCAGGCAGCTCTGGAACAGGCTGGCATACCTACCCGAGTTCAAACTGCTATTGAAATTCAGGCTGTAGCGGAACCCTATGTTCGTAGGAGAGCAGTACGCCATCTTGAGAAAGGTCGCATAGTTATTTTTGCTGGTGGAACCGGTAATCCTTATTTTACAACTGATACAGCAGCCTCTTTAAGAGCTATGGAAATCGGAGCTGATGTGATTTTTAAAGCTACGAAAGTGGATGGAATTTATAGCTCAGACCCCCGAACAGATGTAGATGCCGTTAAATATGACGAATTAAGTTATATTGAAGTTTTAAAAAAAGGACTGAAGGTTATGGACTCAACTTCGGTTTCTCTATGCATGGATAACAAGCTGCCTATGGTAATATTTAACTTTCGTCATAAACACAGTATTAAAAGAGTTCTATTGGGTGAAAAAATTGGAACTACTGTAGGAGTCTAAAGTATGTCAGCAGAGATCATAAATGATGCGGAAGTAAAAATGAAAAATTCGATTGAGCATTTGCTTCGCGAACTAGGAAAGCTAAGGACTGGGCAAGCATCAGTGGCTTTACTTGATGGTTTAATGGTTGATTACTACGGTAACCCTACTCCCTTAAAGCAAGTAGCAACATTAGGTGCTCCAGATAGCCAAACTTTAACGGTGCAACCTTGGGAAGCATCTATCCTTAAAGATATTGAAAAAGCCATTCAATCTTCGGATTTAGGTTTGACCCCTAATAATGATGGTAAGGTGATTAGATTGGCAATACCACCACTTACTAATGAAAGACGACAACAATTGGTAAAGTTGGTAAAAAAGCAATCTGAAGAAAGCAAGGTGGCAATTCGAAATATTCGAAGGGATTTTAACGAAAAACTAAAGCAATCTGAAAAAAAACATGATATTTCTGAAGATGAGAGTCGTAAGGGCCAAGAGGAAATTCAGAAAATTACCGATAAATTTGTTTCAGAAGTTGATAAAATAGTTCAGACAAAAGAGAAAGACATTCTCGAAGTTTAATTTTTTCATTTTTTCAATTTTTAGAACTTTATTTTTCACCGTTGCTAAATCGTTCAATCAGGAGTTTACTTCTTGGGCGAATCAAAGTTACAGGAAAAAATAGACCCGCATAGATTACCCAGACATATTGCCATCATAATGGATGGAAACGGTCGATGGGCTCAAAAACATTCTCTTCCCCGAGTTGAAGGTCATTGGGCTGGTGTTAAAGTTGTTGACCGAATTGTTGCTTTAGGTTGTAAGATGAACCTCAAAGCTTTGACCTTGTATTCCTTTTCAGATGAAAATTGGAACCGCCCATCTGGTGAAATCGGAGCATTGATGAAAATCCTAGATTTTTATCTCAAAAAAGAATTGAATAGAATGAAAGAAGAAAATATTCAGTTTAATGCTATTGGACAACTTGAGGAATTACCGACCACAATACAAAAGTTGATTAAATCCGCGGTAGAAGAAACAAGACATAACACGGGAATGATTCTTACTCTAGCTTTGAGTTATGGGGGTAGGCAGGAAATCATAGATGCTGTAAAAAAAATTGCTCAAATGGTAAAAGATGGAAAAATATTGCCAGAAGATATTGATTCACCTTTATTTGAGTCGTTTCTTTTTACTCACCCAATTCCTGATCCGGATCTCTTGATTAGAACAAGCGGGGAAAGAAGAATAAGTAATTTTCTTCTTTATCAAAGTGCTTACACCGAATTACATTATAATGATGTGCTGTGGCCTGATTTTACCGAAGACGATTTTTTCAATGCCATCGTCGATTATCAAAGCAGAGACCGTCGGTTCGGTTTGATCCAGGAACAAATTGTTAAAGCCTAATGGGTTAACTTCTTAATCTGGAATATAAATCGATTTCATCTTTATTTTTCCAATAAAAAATATTTTTTATCCGCCTAGGAGACAACCTTGGAGCGTTTAATTAGCGGACTTATTGGAATTCCTATAGTCCTTGGTATCATTTTATATGGGCATTCGTTGCTATTTTTTATTTTTGTTGCGTCTCTTGTTCTGCTAGCCACTCAAGAGTATTTTTCTATGATCACCAATGCGGGGAAGATCGTATTTCCCAATGAAGGTTTGGCTTTAAGCTTTTTACTTCTTGTGTTCTATTTTTTTGTTCCGAAATATTTGGGCTTGATTGGTATCCTAATCCCTTTCACATTATTTATAACTTCGTTTTTTAGGAAAAATAATGCAGATGTTGCCATCGATGCAATTGTTTACACACTATTTGGAATTTTTTACATAGCAGGCTTAGGGGGTTACTTCCTTTTAATTGGTAAGATGGAAGGAGGAAGGGAAATGTTTGTGTTTATCCTGTTATTAATTTGGGCGGGTGATTCGATGGCTTATTATGTAGGCCGTAAATATGGTAAGAGCAAACCATTTAAGATGATCAGCCCAAATAAAACGACCGCCGGAGCCTTTGCGAATATAATTGGAACGTTAATTACAGCCGCGCTGGCAAGTATCCTGTTTTTCGATAAAGTTCCTTTAATCCATTGTTTGATTGTGTCTTTTATTTGCGGTATTATCGGCCAATGTGGCGATTTGCTAGAATCTTTGATCAAACGAAGTTGTAAAACTAAAGATTCTGGTAATTTAATTCCTGGTCACGGCGGGGTTCTAGATCGCATAGATAGTCTTTTATTCGCGGGGCCTGTTTTTTACTGTTACTACCAGTTTTTACTGGTAATTAAATATTTATGAAAAAAATATCCCTTCTTGGTTCCACAGGTTCTATTGGCGTGAATACGTTGGATGTAGTTGAACGCAACCCAGAGAACTTTCAAATCTTAGCTATGTCTGCGGGAACCAATGTAGATTTATTCGCAGAACAAATTAGAAAATTTAAACCCAAATTTGCTGCTCTGTTTGAAGAGCAAAAAATACCTTTATTAAAAGAAAAGGTAGCTGATCTGGATGTGGAAATTTTTTCTGGTGAAGAAGGTTGTGTCACAGTTGCCACCATTGATGAAATAGATATCGTTGTTTCAGGTGTTGTTGGAAAGGCGGGGTTATTGCCAGCAATGGAAGCTTTGAAAGCAGGTAAAAACCTTGCCCTTGCAAACAAAGAAACTTTAGTTATTGCTGGTGAATTAATTTTAAAAGAAGCACAAAAAGCAAACTCCAACATCATTCCTATTGATAGCGAACACAGCGCAATTTTTCAGGCATTGAACGGGGAAAGGAAAGAGCGAATTAAAAAAATAATCTTGACTGCATCTGGAGGGCCTTTTCGAACATATAATGCAAATCAAATGGAAAGTATAACAGTGAAAGATGCGCTTAATCATCCAAACTGGAAAATGGGTTCAAAAATTACTATTGATTCATCAACGATGATGAATAAGGGACTGGAATATATTGAAGCTAAATGGTTATTTGGCATTGAGACACCGGTCGAAATTGTTGTTCACGCACAAAGTATTATCCATTCAATGATAGAGTTTGTTGATACCTCTATAATTGCTCAGCTGGGAATTCCTGATATGCGTGTACCTATTGCATATGCCTTGACTTACCCCGATCGGTTTGAATGTAATTTGCCGTCCTTGGACTTGACTGCTATGGGTAACCTAACTTTCGAGGTACCGGATTTTGAAAGGTTTCCTTGTCTTCAATTCGCTATTAATGCTATGGAAATCGGAAAAACCATGCCCGCTGTGCTTAACGCTGCAAATGAAATTGCAGTTGAAGCGTTTCTTAATGAGCTTATTCCATATAAAGATATTGCAGAACTCATTCGTCTGGTCATGCATAATCACATTCCCACCAAGTTAAATGAATTGCAAGATATTTTAGATGCCGATCAATGGGCTCGAGAAGAAACTACAAAACTGATTACTGTCGCCCATTAGCTGAGCATCTCCTGAAATGCGAAGTGGTTATTCGCTCACGAAACGTTACCTAAAGTTTCATATTAAAATGTTTTAAATGAGCTTTTTTGAAAAAAAGGTTGAGGGGATTTATATTTACTTTGCCAAGTGGAGTTTTTAAATAATTAATGAACTCGCCTATAATTCGTATTGGAAATGGTTATGATGTGCACCGCCTTATTAAAGGTAGAAAGCTAATACTCGGTGGTGTTGAAATACCACATTTAACAGGCCTTGATGGACATTCCGATGCTGATGTCCTATTGCATGCATTATGTGATGCCTTGTTAGGTGCTGTGGGAGCCGGAGATATTGGTTCACATTTCTCTGATACAGATCCAAAATGGAAAGGAGTTTCCAGCCTTATTTTGCTAGAACAAGTTACCGCCATTTGCAGAGATAAAGGTTTTGAAGTTTCTAATGTAGATACCATTATCATAGCCCAAAAACCAAAATTAGCTTCCTTTTTACCGGATATGAAAAAGAACATAGCCCAAACTATGGCAATTAACTTTGGTCAAATAAACATAAAAGCTACTACAACTGAAAAATTAGGATTTACTGGTAAAGAAGAGGGAATAGCTGCTCACGCAGTTGTTTTACTTTTTAAGACGGTCAACTAAAAAATGAACAAATCGCGCATAGTCATAACTGGTATTGGTTTGACAGCCCCAAATGGCAATAATTTGGAAGAGTTTCGCCACAATTTACTCAATGGGGTTTCTGGAGTTCAGGAGTTTGAAACTCGGTATATAGGAAAAGTTCATGCTGGAGTTTGTGGTTTTGATGAACTCAAGTATCAAAAGAAAAAAGAACGTCGTCGAGGAACCCGTGTAGGTTCTGTCGCTATCTATTCTTCAAGGGAAGCTTTTTCTGATTCGGGTTTGGATTTAGAAAAAGTTGATCGTTCGCGAATAGGTATTTATCTGGGAACCACAGAGCATGGCAATGTAGAAACCGAAAACGAGGTTTATAATATTAGTAAGTATGATTATGACGTCAAGTTCTGGTCTCACCATCATAACCCGAGAACAGTTTCAAATAACCCTGCTGGCGAGGTTTCTTTGAATATGAACATAACAGGACCTCACTATACTATAGGAGCTGCTTGTGCAGCAGGTAATATGGGGGTTATTCAGGGAGTACAAATGTTAAGATTGGGCGAAATTGACTTAGCTTTAGCGGGAGGTGTTTCAGAAAGTATTCATACTTTTGGTATTTTTGCGAGTTTTAAAAGTGAAGGGGCGCTTGCCGAGCATAAAGATCCAACAAAAGCTAGTCGTCCTTTTGATATAAATCGAAACGGAATTGTTTGTTCTGAAGGTGGCTGTGTTTATACCTTGGAACGTTTGGAAAATGCAGAAAAACGCGGAGCTAAAATTTATGGCGAAATTGTAGGCTATGCTATTAATTCTGATGCTATTGATTTTATTTTGCCAGATCCGGGAAGGCAGGCCCAATGTATGCGGCTCGCATTGGAACATGCAGGACTTAAACCTGGTGACATAGACATCCTCAATTCTCATGCAACCGCAACGCAAATGGGAGATATTCAGGAAACCAAAGCCATTCGTGAGGTATTTGGAAATGACAGTAAGACTCGTATTAATAATACTAAAAGTTTTATTGGTCATACCATGGGCGCAGCTGGAACCTTAGAGCTTTCAGGCAATTTGCCGGCTTTTAATGACAATATTGTTCACCCCACAATTAATCTTGATGACCTTGACCCAGAATGCGCTGTCAATAATTTAGTTGCCAATACTCCTGAAGAACTTCCTTCTGTAAACTATATTATGAATAACTCCTTTGGTATGTTCGGTATAAATTCGGTTTTAATTGTTAAAAAATTTGTTGGTTGAGCTGCTGATCCTAATAAGTTAATTTTTTATTACAACTCTTTTGCTTAAAATTGGCATAAGTAACTGAAAAAATTTTACTACTTAGATACGAAGGTGAAATAGCAATACAAAATAAATTTTGGAATAAGGGCATAAATAAAATTAGCGATCTTTGTCCCTTTAATATATTATTCCGCTTTTAAAATATGTTTTGCTAGGATACGAAAATACAATTATGCTGACTTGTTTTAAAAGGGAATTAGGATTTGCAGCTTTCTTACTTTAAAGCCGTATTTTTTGATGTTGGCGGGACATTGATTAGTGTGCACCCCTCTGTAGGTGCTGTCTACGCAAAATACGCACGTGACTTTGGCTTCACGGGAACAGTTGATGAGCTTAATAAGGGTTTTCGTTCGCAATGGGAAAAAATGGGTGGTATAGAATCCCTAGGTAGTAAATCGGGAATTGAGGAAGAAAAAAAATTTTGGAAAAACCTAGTTTATGAAGTTTTTCAACCCTTGGGAGGACTGGATCGTTTTGATGAATATTTNAAACTGATTTTTCAAGTNTTTGAGGATGGTGCTAACTGGAAGATTTATGAGGATGTTATTGAGTCCAAAATTTTTCAAAAACTAAAAGAAAGAAAAATTATTTTAGGGGTTATTTCTAATTGGGATTCTAGATTGACTTCCACCTTGGAAAATTTGAAACTAGCGGATCATTTTAAATTTATTCTGCCCTCAGCAGTANTAGGNTCTGCCAAGCCGGATAAAGAAATTTTTAAAGAAGCATTACGTTTAAGTGGTGTAAAACCGAACGAAGCTTGCCATATAGGAGATGAAGTAAAAACTGATATTTATGGNGCTCGCAACTTAGGAATTCATGCTATTTTAATCGATCGTGAAAATCGGTTCGATGATTCTATTAAACCTAAAATTCGTTCTTTTATGGANTTGGTTTAAGAAGGTTTATAGCCTTTGGNACCAATAAGTTTNGCGCTTTTAAAGTTTGCTCCCCGGGTAATAGCGGAAGTTAAGTCTGCTTTGGTGAGATCAGCCCCATGAAGAGAGGCGGAGGTAAGGTTTGCATTTCTAAGGTCACAACTATTCAAAATGGCAAACGTCAAACTAGTATTTTTACATTTTGCCGAAGATAAAGTAGCTTTTGTCAAATTAGCACGACTCATAAAAGCATTTTCTAAATTAGTTCTACTTAAATTAGCTTCTTTTAAATTCGCATTGCTCAAATCAGCATCCGTCAAATCTGCTCCTTGAAAATTCCCCTTGGATAGATAAGTCTTCACAAACTTAGCTTTTATCAGCAAGGTGTTGCTAAAATTCGCTGAGGCTAAAGTTAAACCACTAAAGTCCATACCAGAAAGATCCAAGCCTGAAAAATCCATATCGCTAGAGTGTTTAATACTCTTATTGATAAGTAAACGCCTAATTTCAGCTACAGTTACATTTGCCATCGAAACTTTAGTTAGTTTGCAAAGGAATTATTTTTTGACTATAACGATTTCCAACCTTCTTAACAAGTAAAAACTTCTTTCATTTGCTTCTAGTCTTTTATTTTTCAAACAACACTTTCTTTTTATTACATAAATCCCAAATTAATAACAAATAAAAAGGCATATATTCGAACCAGGGAGTCCATTTTGACCAAGATTGTATTTCCTGGTAATCAAAATAAAAATCGATGTAATAAAGACCGACCAATCCTGTTAAAAGAATCCACGAACGGTTAGGGAAAAAGCATAGAAAAGGTACTACCCAGCAAAGGTACCAAGGATTCTGTATTGGGCTNAGTAAAAACACTAACCCCATTAAAATAAAAAAATATTTTAAAAGTTTTTGCGGTTCTTCGGTCAGTGAATCGTTTTTCAATAAAAGCCAGACTAAAGCCCCTATTAAAAAACAAACGACGGTTAGNTTGCTTAAAAAAACNGGCAAAGAATTAGANAAAACGGTTATGCTATCTAAACTACCTAGCAGTTTTTGGAAAAGAAAAACCAAGCAGGCAAAAATGCTATCGTTGCTTTGCCAGTAAAGAGAATAAGCTTTGAGACCTTTAAACATTTCCAGCCTGATCCCCATAAAAGGGGTGTAACCCAAAACTATTATACTTACAAATAACCCTGAGCTAACAAACGGGATTAGCCAAGGGGTTACCCCTTTTTTTAGAGAGTGTTTGAAAAAGAATTTTAAATAAAGTGGAAATAAAATAGCGGGATATAGTTTTCCAAGAAACCCTAGTGCAAGAAAAATAGTTGCTAAATTATGCCGGTGACAAATAAGATAATAAATTGATCCACATAGAAATGAAATGCCTATGATGTCTAAATGGGTAGAGTTGAAAGTTTCTTTAATTATCAGTGGGCTCCAAAAATAAACCACACAAAAATTTCTATTTAATTTAAGCTTGTTTAATATTCCAATAATGAAGCACAAAGCTAGAAGATCGAAAAATAAAAAAGCGATTCGCATAGCAAAAATGCTATCCGGTTGGATAAGATGAACAGACCAAAATACGTATTGAGCCAATGGAGGATAAATTGTTGGAACCCCAGGATGATTAACTCTTTCAAGGTATTTTAAGGATTTCGNAGTTTTCCATTTTAGTNCTGATAGTTTTTCTAATTCACTCTCTGCTTTTTCATCATAGATTTCGTAATATTTTTCAGGTTGTTGGATCCGTAGTTCTTTAAACTCATGAACTTCTGAAGGTGAGTACTTATACGGGTTAATTTTATTAGCAAAAACTTTTCCATCCCACAAATAGCGGTAGACATCATCTTCTTGTATCTGTTGTGCGGGTAGTATAGAAATTCTGAATAATAATCCGAGAATAATTATTGTCCAAAAGGTAAATTGATCTCCCGTTTTTTTTAAAATCGTATAGCAAGTACCAAAAAAAAGTAGAGAGAGGGAAAAGTAAATAGCCAAGTATGAAATTATAGGGCGCTCAGGATAACCTTCTCCCCAATTAAAATCTTTTGAAATTTGTGTCAAAAATAAATAGAGTAGAAGACTGAAAATTCCCAGGGAAATCACCTGGAGACGTATGCGCATATTGGGTTATCGCCTTTATATTGAAAAGCTTTGCCCTTCAAGCTTTTTTGGTTTTTGAATTGCGAGGACTATAAAGGTTTTGTAAATCTCCAGACAATTTTTATGGGTGCATGGTTGGGTATTATTAAATGACATGGCTTCTAACTTAGTTTCCAAAGTATGTTCTAATTGCAATTGAATACTGAATATTTTAGCACTCCTAAAATAATTTTAATTTGTTTTGGAATATAAACTTTGTAAGGATTTTATTTGGCAGTATAACCTGAAACCCTTCAATTTCAATTATTAAAGCCAATTGTATGGGGGCGGTGGTAATGACGCTAAAATTTCTATCACCATCTAGCGCTTATCTTAACTAAGATTCTATAATAGATTCCCCACTTGGAATTGTTGGAAGCGAAATAGTGAGAGGTAAGGTGTGACGAGCAAGACATAGTGTTTAATTCCTAAACCAGAGAATTTGATTGTTTATAAGTTATTACTTTAATTTAAGTTTTAACATAGCTAAAATACAAATAAGGATTAAACCAATAAGCTACTATAACTAAGGAAAGATAATGTTGATAAAAAGATTTTACTGTGGTTATAGGCTATCAAATTCAAATTAACTTGTATTAACAATTACAGGGCATAATTGTTTATGCTAATTATCAAATTTTTTTGAAAAACACCACTTGGAAAAATATTAAGCGGTGAATTAACTTTTTCAGTTTTAATGAGATATGATAAGAAAACAAGACCTGAATAAAAATTGGTCTAGCTTAAACTCGGTCCTTTTTGAATCCTTGCCTGAAAATTTCAAGGAGAACGAAAAGGAGCGGCTATCATATCAATGGAATCTAGCAGTTGGAGCAGAAATAGCAGACATATCAAATGTAGAACGGGTATCAAGAAAAACACTTCACGTAAAAGTTAAGAGCTCTGAATGGTTGCAAACTTTAGAGAGTCTAAAACAAGAAATTTTACTAAAGTTAAATAGTGGAGCAGGAAAACAATTACTTGAACAAATAAAATTAACAGTTTAGGACACCTTTTTTAGTAANCAATGAAAAAATTTCTAGAAAATTTAATTTATAAGAAATTGATTTATAAATCATTTACATTGGATTTTAAAATATTTAACAAGCATCGAACTAACTTGGTTTTTGTCTGCTGCCTTTACCTGATTCTTTCAAATTGCGCAACCAATAATCAAATGGAAACCGAAGTACAGGATATAGACCTTTCCATGTCTTATGCTACAAAGACATTTGAGCAAAATCAAAAACAATCAAAACTCTTGGAAGGCAAAGATCCAAGAGCTTATTATCATTTTCTTATGGCACTAGAAGCCGAAAAGAATTACCAATTTGAAAAAGCGATTTTGCATTACAAGAAGATTGTGAAATACGACCCCAAAACAGCTAATTTTTTTGAGAAATTAGTTCGTCTTTTATTACGTACTGGACAGTTGAGTGAAGCTTTAAATGCTGGGGAAGAAGGGTTAAAACGATTTCCAAATAATAAACACATTCATATGGACATGGCAGATATTTTAGCNGCTNANGGAAAAGCAGATGCCTCCATATATCATTATGAAAAAGTTAATCAGATTGACCCCAAAAACTCCCGATCTATTTTCTTAAAAGGCACGGTTTTAGAATGGCAAGGCAAATGGGATCAAGCTAAGGAGATGTATTTGCAAGGTTCTAAAATGGAACATAGCAATCCGTTAGGTCAGTTCTATTTGGGCCGAGCTTATTTGCAGAATAATGAATTACAAGAAGCTCAAAAAAGGTTCCAAATGTCTGTTGTTTTGAAACCTAATTTAATACAAGCAAGAAAACACCTTGGGTGGGTCTATGAACTCTTGGGGAAAAATGAAGAAGCCCTTAAAGAATACAATCTTCTCTTAAAACTTAATAGAAACGATACTTTTATAAAAGAACGTGCTCAAAAACTACAACGCCATTCAACCGATGTTTATAAAAATGAAATAGCTATTTCAAAAAGAATACCCAGAGGTTTAGCTAGGCAACCGAATGTCCACATGAGAATTGCCGCCATTTATTTCGAAAAGAATCGTTTCCTTCGCGCTTTGGACGAGTTCCAATTGGTATTAGCGGCGGATGACCATAAGGACCCTCATGTTCTTATGGCGAGGATTTATGAAAATCAAGGGCGACTAGATAAAGCAATTGAAGAATTTGAAAAACTAAGAAAAATCGAACCGCAATCCATGGATATTTTGCGCTATTCTGCGCGTTTGTACCATTTAAACGATGATACCAAGCAGGCTATTGATTTATTAAAAAAGGCAATTGAAATGGAACCAAATAACGATCAGATTTATCATGCCTTGGCTTTAGCTTATATATCCGACAAAGAAAATGGTAAGGCTATTGAGGGTCTTGAAAAAGCATTAGCTATAAACCCCAGAAAAGATTCCTATTATTTTGAACTGGGAGCGTTAAAGGAAAAAACTGGAGATTTTAAAGGTGCTATTGAGAATATGCGTCGTGCAATTGAAATCAATCCTCTACATTCTAATGCCCATAATTTTTTAGGTTATATTTATGCTTTGGAAGGTCGCGATCTTGATCGAGCTTTAGAGCACTTAAAAAAAGCTCTTACTATACAACCTCGTAACGGTTATTTTTTGGATAGCCTAGGTTGGATTTATTTCAAAAAAGGAGATCCGGAAAAAGCACTATTGCAAATCCAGAAAGCATTGATTTATACCGACCCCGACCCCGTCCTTTATGATCATCTGGGAGACATTTTGTTTTCTTTAAAAAATTACGATGAAGCCACCGGGGCATGGAAAAATAGCCGCTCTTTGACAATCCATCAAAAAGATGATTTGGGTGGGGAAATTCCTAACCCAAAAACCCTCCAGGAAAAAATTGAAAAAGCAAAAAAACTTATTCAACAAAATCTCTAGACAAAAAAAGATTTTTTGTCCTGTACACAATATTTTATTTTTATTACCTATATTATTTTTAATGCATGGTTGCAAAACCAATCTTGAAAAAATACCTCCACACCTTTCAAAACGCATAATCTCTTCAGAATATATTTTTAATCATCTTCGTTTGCGCGCGGAAAAAGTTAACAACGTTAAATCTTTTGCGCGCACCACTTTTATTAGCAGGGAAACTAAGCGGACCTTACGCCAGACTTTGCTAATAAAGAGTGATCGTTATATCCGAGTTGATACTTTTGGAATGTTTGGGCAAGCGTTAGGGGTTTTTATTAGTGCTGCCGGTAAGGTGCAGTTTATAGAGCCAGCAAAAGACAAAGTTTATTCAGGTGAAGATGTAAAAAAACTTCTAAGAAAATTGCTTGGTATGGAAATTGACTTTCGGCAGCATTTGAGAGTTTTTTTTGGGCATATTCCAAATTTTGAGTCTTTAAAAGTCGAAGAATCTAGATTAAATTTGGATAAAAGCAAATACATTATTTATGCTACAGATTTAAAAAGTAATTGCGATGTGCGTCTTTTTATCGATTCATTGACCTTATTGCCTTTGGAAATGATTCGATTTGAGGATGGAGAAAAACGGTATTATGCTAAATGGCAGGAGTACGAAAAAATAGGCTCTATAGATTGGCCACATTTGATTACTCTTGGATTTCCTGAAAGGCAAGAATTTATAAAGATTAAATTTAAAAACCCGATTTTGAATGGAAAAATTTCTCCAGAGGCATTCCAATTGATGTCCGGATTATCTGAAAAAAAATAAATGATTCTTCCTAAAAAGCTGCGATTTAAAACTCCTGCAAAGATAAATTTGGGCCTCCTTATTCATAGCAAAAGAGCAGATGGATTTCACGAGTTGGAAACTCTTTTGCAAATGGTAGCTTGGTTCGATGAGCTGGAATTGGAAAGGACCTTGGAAAAAGTCGATTTGTTTTGTGATACTCCGGGGATTCCAAACGACGAAACAAATTTGGCGGTCAAAGCTGCTAGGCTATTACAAAAATATTTTCCTAGCAGGTGTGGTGGAATAAAAATTACATTGAAAAAAAATATTCCTTCTGGAGCTGGTTTAGGAGGAGGAAGCGGTAATGCAGCTGGAACTTTGTTGGCTTTAAATTATTTGTGGGATTTAAAATTACCAAGGAAGGATTTGCTTGAGATTTCTGCAGAATTGGGATCTGATGTTCCATTTTTCCTTATGTCGCCTTGTGCTATTGGAACCGGTAGAGGGGAAATTTTACAACCTATTAAAAATCCAATTAGCTTCTATATTTTAATGGTTTATCCAAATTTTCCTGTACCAACAGCCTGGGTCTATGGCAATCTAAAATTGAAGTTGACAAAGTCTAAAAATAATATTAGCATTCTGGCTAATTTTCTTACGCGCTCGGAGTTTGCCCAGTTGGGGAAAGCCCTTTGCAACGACTTAGAAGCCGTTGTATTTAAAAGGTATCCAGAGATTTTAGGGATAAAAAATGAGCTACTGAGTTTAGGAGCTGACGGTGCGCTTTTGTCAGGAAGTGGTTCGACTGTCTTTGGAATTTTCGATAATCCTGATTTGGCAAAAATAGCGTTAGCCAGATTCGCGACGGAAAAGTACAAAGTCTTTCTGGCTAAAAGTGTCAAAAGTTTTTCTGAATTTTTCCCTGATGAAATGATACAGGCTTTTTAAAAATGGCTTTCGCCATTTTAAAAGGCCTTTTCGTATTTACTCCATTTTTTACCCCAGACTTTTGCCTGTGGGACATGCAGATTCATGCTGCTGGAATAGATAGAAGGTAATTATTTAGGTTGGTGGGTGTTTTACTTATTCTATATAGTTGTGAGTTTAATTCTTGTTTTTACAGTTATAACGCTTTGGGGCGTCGTCAAGTGGCTAAGACACAGGATTTTGATTCCTGCATTCGGAGGTTCGAGTCCTCCCGCCCCAGCCAGACTTTAAGGATATTTNATGTTTTCCAGTGAAAATAGGNGTGTACTGGTTTTTTCTGGTAGGGCAAACCAAACNCTAACCGGNGAAATCTGTGAGTACATGGATGTTCCGCTNGGAAAAACTGTAATTCGAGANTTTTCTGATAAAGAAATTTATGTGCGGATTGAGGAAAATGTTCGTGGAGGTGATGTTTTCGTTGTTCAGTCNACTTGTTTTCCAGGCAATACCAACTTAATGGAATTGNTGATTATGATCGATGCATTGCGTCGAGCTTCAGCCAAAAGAATCACAGCGGTGATCCCTTATTATGGTTATGCTCGTCAGGATAGAAAAAACGAGCCGCGAGTTCCTATTACTTCTAAGCTAATCGCTGACTTAGTTGTTACAGCAGGAGCCGACAGAGTATTGACTGTCGATTTACATGCTGGACAAATTCAGGGTTTTTTTAATATCCCTGTTGATCATTTGTTTGCAATAAACGTTTTGATTGACTATATCAAAGATCAGAAGTTAGAGAACTTAATTGTTATTTCACCGGATGCAGGTGGTGTTGAAAGAGCGCGAGCATATGCAAAACGTTTAAACAGCTCTTTGGCAATTATTGATAAACGGCGTGATGTCCCGAATGAAGCTAAGGCAATGAATATTATTGGTGATGTAAAAGGTAAAATAGCATTTATTGTAGATGATATGATTGATACTGCAGGAACATTGATGGAGGCGACCGATGCTCTTTTAGGTGCAGGTGCTAAAGAAGTGCACGCGTGTTGTTCTCATCCAGTTTTATCGGGTCCGGCCGGGGGACGTATTTTAAAGTCAGCTATTAAATCTGTAGTGACAACTAATACCATTCCCCTGAATGATGAGTTAGCTAAAAACCCTAAAATTAAGGTATTATCTGTCGCGTCCCTTTTGGGAGAAGCAATTTTAAGAATTCATCAGGAAACCTCTGTTAGTTCCCTATTTGATTCTACACAGGAGTAACACAGAGCATTCTCTGCTTGGATATTTTTTATTGATTGGAGTTTCAAATGTCGGTTTTAACAGGAAGAATTAGAGAACCAAACGGCAAATCAGCCGCACGCAAATTAAGATCAGATGAATGCATACCCGCTGTTGTTTATGGGCTCAATGATAACGTCAGTGTATCTGTCAACCCAAAGGAAGTAAAAAAACTTATTGATTCTAAAGGACAAAATGTGCTGATCGAATTAAAGGTTGAAGGCGACTCAACTGAAAATAGAAATGTAGTACTAAAAGAATTTCAGACGCACCCTCTCAAACCAGGTTGGTTACATATCGATTTTTTGGAAATTGATGTAAGTAAAAAGATCAAAGTAAAAGTACCTATAGAGTTAATTGGTATTTCGCCTGGAGAAAAACAGGGGGGGCATGTAAACCATATTATCCGAGCTTTGGAAATTGAGAGTTTACCAAAAGATATTCCTGAAAAGGTTGAGGTCCAAATGGGCGAAGTTCAGCTAAATGAAATGATTCGGGTTTCAGAGCTGGATCTAGATGGTTCGTTAACTGTTTTGAATGACCCCAATGATGTAGTGGTAAATGTTCATTTAGAAAAAGTTAAAGAGGAACCAGTAGAATCCGAAGAAGGTGCAGAAGGTGAAGCAGCAGTTGCCGATGAAACTCCCGCAGATTCTAAAGGTGATGACGGGAAGAAAGAGGATGGTAATAATTAATTGTGTATTTGATTCTAGGCTTGGGTAACCCCGGGCCCCGTTATGAATTAACAAGGCATAATGCGGGATTTTTAGTATTAGATAATCTGGCTGATAAATATAAAATCAACCTGACACAACACAAATATTGTTCCCTTTATGGAAAAGGGGAAATTGAAGGACTTCCGGTTATTCTCGCAAAACCGATGACCTACATGAACGAAAGCGGAAAAGCTGTTAAAGCACTTCTTTCCGGTTTTAATCTTTCCCCAGAACAAATTCTTATAGTACATGATGATATTGACCTTCCACTTGGAAAAATAAAGACCAAGTTTAAGGGAGGAGATGGAGGCCAATTAGGAATTAGATCGACTATAGAAACATTGCAAACTCGGGACTTTTGCAGGATACGTATAGGGATAGACCGTCCTGAAGAAAGAGATGATATTGTTGATTATGTTTTATCCCCTTTTGCTGAAGAGGATTCGAGTTTGCTAAATGAAGTAATGGATAAAGCGGTGCATACAATAGAAGCGGCGCTAAAAGAAAACAATAAACGCAACAACCCTACGGAGGAATAAAAAGAATGTTATCGGAAAACAAAGGAGAATTAGCCTTTATCGGTTTTGCCATGGTGGCATACTTGGTGATGGCTTCTTTGGACGCATCGCAAAATTTTGTTTATTTAGCTGTGATTTTTGGATTTTTTGGTCTTCTCATCGCGTGGAAACTTTTTGAAGGCGTTGATGACGAATCAGCTGGAAATGAAAAAATGACAGAAATAGCGGATGCAATACATGAAGGGGCAATGGTATTTCTTTCAAGAGAATATAAAATTCTAGGCTATTTCATTGGGGGAATTTTTCTTCTTCTGCTNTTTTTGATCTCCATGCAAAAAGGGTTATGGNTTGGTTTTTGGACAGCCGTNTCCTATGCGGTTGGGGCTGGTTGNAGCATGCTTGCNGGTTTTTTTGGTATGAATGCAGCTACAACATCNGGTGTNCGTACATCCCAGGCAGCGGTTGATGGTGGACAACCTAAAGCATTAATTGTTGCATTTAATGGNGGAGCNGTAATGGGTCTTTGTGTNGCAAGNCTNGGNCTTCTTGGTGTCGGTGGANTATTNCTCCTATTTGGACGGGGAGAATCTTTTACTGTNATTAGTGGTTTTGCAATGGGCGCAAGTTCTATNGCGTTNTTCGCTCGTGTGGGTGGCGGGATCTATACTAAAACCGCAGATGTTGGATCAGATCTGGTCGGCAAGGTTGAAGCGGGTATTCCTGAAGATGATCCACGCAACCCGGGTGTAATTGCTGATAATGTAGGTGACTGTGTAGGTGATACGGCTGGATTGGGCGCGGATATTTTCGAATCATATTGTGGTTCTATGATCGCTGCCATTGTTATTGGCGCCAGTGCTGCTACTTTACGTTTTGAATACATGGCATTGCCAATTATGATTGCTATGGTGGGTTTAATTGCATCGGTTATTGGTATTCGCGCNATGACATCATTAGGAAGTATGGACCCTTCAGCAGCCCTNAGAAACTGCACATTTATAAGTGCGGGTGCTATGCTATTCGTTGCATTTTTCTTGATTAAAGTTATGGGCCTTCCTTCAGGTGTATTTATTGCCCTTTTGTTTGGTTGTCTGGCGGGTATAGGTATTGGTTTGATAACCGAATATTACACGGCCAGTAAACCCGTTGTACGAATCGCCGAGTCTAGTAATACAGGTGTTGCCACAGTAATGATTACTGGTTTGGCGGTAGCTATGGAAAGTTGTGTAATTCCAGTAATAATTATGGGTTTAACTATTTATGTGAGTGCTGAATCGGCGGGACTTTATGGTGTTGCATTATCTGCTGTAGGTATGTTGGCAACGGTAGGTATCACTATGTCAGTTGATGCTTATGGCCCAATAGCAGACAACGCTGGAGGAATTTCCGAGATGGCAGGGCTCGGCGAAGATACCCGCAAAATTACCGATGGATTGGATCAAGTAGGTAACACCACAGCTGCTATTGGTAAGGGGTTTGCAATTGGTTCTGCGGCTTTGACAGCTTTGGCTTTATTTGCAGCATTTACCCAAGCGGCAAATATAGAATCTATTGATATTACTAAAACAAATGTGGTTATTGGGATGTTTCTAGGTGGTGTGGTTCCTTTTTATGTTGCTGCTTTGACTATGACTTCAGTGGGTAATGCTGCGATGACCATGGTAGAAGAGATTCGACGACAGTTCCGCGAAATTCCAGGATTAATGGAAGGTACTGGAAAACCTGATAGTGCACGTTGTATCGATATTAGTACCCAGGCTGCATTGAAAGAAATGATTGCTCCAGGTGTAGTGGCTTTCTTAACACCCATCATAATTGGTTGGTTGCTTGGTGCAGAAGCATTAGGTGGTATGCTGATGGGTGCAACATTGGTTGGTGTTTTACTGGCGCTTTTTATGTCAAACGGGGGTGGTGCATGGGACAACGCAAAAAAACATGTGGAAGCCGGAAACCTTGGAGGTAAAGGTTCCGAAGCCCATCATGCTACGGTTGTTGGAGATACGGTGGGTGATCCTCTGAAAGATACTTCGGGACCTGCAATGAATATCCTTATCAAGCTGATGTCCATTGTTTCACTGGTTATGGCACCATTCTTTCTGTAGTAATTTTAATATTTTTCAAAAGGGATGGGGGTATTCCCCCATCCCTTTTTATTTTTCAGGTGAATTTAATTGTTAAAATTTGGAATACATGATTTCATAAATGCCCAGCCTATAATTGCTTCTTTGAAAGAAATGCATGATTGGGTAAAGCTAGATATTTATATAGGTAGCCCAGCTCACCTTGCTGATAAGCTAAATGATGGAGGGCTGGATTTTGCCATGATTCCTACAATAGAATACCTAAGGAAAGCGGATAGTCTACGTTTGTTTCCAGGAGTTTCGATTGCATCTAAAAATAAAGTTGGAACGGTTTTGCTGATATCCAAATATCCTTTATCAGCTTTGAAAACTATCGCTGTAGATAACAGGTCACGTACTTCTGTAGCCTTATTGAGGCTCTTATTTAAAGATGAACTCTCTCCAGATTTAAAGTGGGTGGAATGCGACCCAGATCCGGACAAAATGTTACAGGAATATGATTCAGCACTTTTAATCGGTGATCCTGCATTAGGTTTTAAAAAAGAAGGCGCTATCATATATGATCTTAGTGAGGAATGGTTTCAAAGAACAGGAAAGCCATTCGTTCATGCAGTAATTGCGGCAAGAGCAGAAGCTCAAATCGATGCGCGAATAGTTGAAATATTTCGTGTGGCAAAGCAGGAAGGTTTAATGAAAATTGCTACAACTGCCAGGACTTTGGCCCGCCAAACAGGTTTGCCAGAGATAACTTTGTTAGATTACTTACAAAATAAGATTCGCTATAATCTGGGTGCTGAAGAGTTAGATGGGTTAAGCCTTTTTCAGTCTCTTTGTGTTTCTGCCGGACTTATTGAAAAGAAATTTCCTTTTGATTTCGCTTACAAAGAAGAGACGGTTTAATTTTTATTTAAAAAATTAATCACAAAATCTTTTCCAAATGAAAATCCTGTTTTAATCAATTCAGCTAACTTCAACAAGCTTTCTTCAAAAAAATCAAGGTACTCCTGTACTGCTTGGTTTCTTTCTTTCTCCCTTTTTTGAATAGGTTCTTCAAAATTTGTTTTTGAAGTTTTTTCTAAATCCGGAATAGGCTCTAGCGGCGTTGGCATAGAAAGAACGGGTTCTTTCGTTGGTGTGTCTTTTATTTCTTCATGTTTTTCTATTTTCTCTTCCTCTTCTATTTTTGACTGTTCGACTTTTATGGAAGCACCAGAAATATTAGCTTTATTGTTAGGCTCAATCACTTCTGAAATGCTTTCAGATTGTGAGCCGCTAATATGTTCTTCAGTTTTATTTTCAATGGATGGAAGAATTGGTTCAGCAACTGCTGTATCGTTCTCGTTTTCAGACTGTGAGCCGCTAATATGTTCTTCAGTTTTGTCTTTAGATGTTGAAGGAATTTCAACTTTTGTTTCTTGTCCTGAAACAAAGGTTTCTTCATCAATTGTAGAAGAAGAATTTTGTTTTTCGATTTGTTGAGCTGATTGTTCAGCAGGGGGGGAGGGTGTGATTTTGCCGAAAGGTAGATTAAGCTTGTTTATTAGGGGTTTTACCCATTGTATGATTTTTGTTTGAACCTGGTTAGTATAATAAAGATAGCCAATTCCACCGATTAAAAGAAAAAGGATTAAAATAAAAAATCCACAACCATTTTTATTTTTCTGTTCAGGCTGGATAACTTCTCCGTCATGCTCTTCAAACTCCGACTCGTTTTCTTGTTTTTCTTCCAAATTGGTGTCCGCTTCTTTGGGAACCTCTGAGCCGTCCGGATTTTCCGATTCAGTATTTTCTTGCATAAGGGAAGAAAAAAGATTTTTAGTCAGTAGAAGAAAGTTTGAATAACTTTATTTAAAACTTGTTGATTAACGTAACTTTAAAAATTGCTAACCCCTTACTTAAAGGTAGGGGGCTAATGAATAATTTTATTCAATGGGTATTCAACTATATCTTCGGATCCAGCTTTTTTAAGATCTGGAACAATATCTCGTACTAGTTTTTCTTCAAGTATTACATTAATCGCTACCCAGTTCGGATCACTTAGCTCAGATACTGTTGGCTTTTTTCCAGGCGGGAAAATTTTGATAATTTCTTCCAGCTTGCTTTTTGGAGCATTAAGCATCAATCCTACCTTGCCATTTGCAGCCATTGCACCTTGAAGCATCAAAACCAATCGATCCACTTTATTTCGTTTCCATTCGTCTTGACTAGCAGCTTTATTCATTATAAAACGAGTTGTAGATTCCATTAAAGTATCAACAATTCTAAGATTGTTAGCCTTGAGGGAAGATCCTGTTTCTGTTACTTCAACAATAGCATCAACTAGTTTTGGGGCTTTAACTTCAGTAGCACCCCAAGAAAACTCCACATTAGCTGTGACACCATATCCCTTTAACCAATCGGTGGTAAGGTTAACCACTTCCGTTGCAATGCGCTTTCCTTGCAAATCTTTAACAGTTTGAATTGAAGAATCGTTAGGGACTGCTAGAACCCAACGAACAGGCCTAGCTGAAACCTTTGAATAAACCAGTGGCGCAATTTCTTCTACATCAGCTCGGTTTTCCATAATCCAATCTTTTCCAGTGAGTCCTGCATCAAGCACTCCATCAGCAACATAACGGGCTATTTCTTGTGCACGAATTAGCATACATTCAATTTCTACATCATCAATGCTAGGGAAATAGGAACGACTTTTGATAGTGATGTTGTATCCTGCTCGCGCAAAAAGCTTTACGGTAGCCTCTTCTAAACTACCTTTTGGGATTCCTAGTTTTAATACATTGCCGCTCATAAATTCATTTCTTTCATCTAAATTGGTTTAAAATTTTTATTTTTTATAAACTTTATCTGGATCGAAGACTTTTTCTTCAATGATTTTTATATCCCCGTTGACTTTTCTAAAAAAACAACTGGTGTAACCCTTATGACATGCTGCTTTGCCCACCTGCTCTACTTTCAAAAGAACGGTATCATCATCACAATCAACAAAAACCTCTTTAACAATTTGAACGTTACCGCTTTCTTCACCTTTCATCCATTGTTTGTCCCTTGAACGACTATAAAACCAAGCTTTTCCGGTTTCTAAGGTTTTCTCCCATGCAATAGAATTCATATAGGCCAGCATTAAAACTTTCCCGGTTTCTGCGTCCTGAACAATAGCGGGAACCAGCCCACCCATTTTATCAAAATCCAATTTCATGCTCTTTTTCCTTTATTCAAAACCGTTTTAAAGTTAATAGATTGTTATCACTTATGAATGTTTCCAGCAACCAAAAGTGGAAAATCAACAAATTATTAAGTTGAACAGGAAAATTTAAAATATAATTGATTTTCTGTCAACCTTATAATAGCCTGTTTACAATCGAATTAGTTGTTTTATTTGGGTTTTAAATCAATTTTTATAGAGATTGGCAGGCTAATTTAATCTTTTTTAAGTATTAATGCCATTTCAATTAAATAAGGGGGCTGAATGCCATCGATCACTCATTTTGAAATATATAAACCCGCAGAACCATGTACTCTGACGGGTGATAAACTACGGGAAACTATGGATAAGGTTGTCCAAGAAACCTTGAGTTCCGACGGGAAAGAACTCAGCCTAAAAGGTTATTGTGTGGGACCTAATGGAATGACCATCATTACTCGAGATGAACGTGTTGTAAAAGTACGTCGACTTAATTTGGGCGGTAATCGCATAGGCGATGATGGTCTAAAGATGCTTGCGGAATCTGATATTTTTTCAAAGGTCAATTGGTTAGAGTTGGGCGGAAACGATATTGGCCCGGAAGGGATTCGCCATCTCATAAGATCGAAAGTTTTTAAAAAAGTGAAATCACTAAATCTCTACCGTAATTATATTAAGGATGAGGGTGCAAAAATAATGGCGTCGGAGAACGAATTGGATAAATTAGAAGACTTGGATTTAGCTCAAAACGAAATTGGTGATGAGGGGGTTTTGGCATTAGCGTCATCCAAAAAGTTTCCCGAACTTGTAAGTATAGCTTTGGATAATAATTTTGCTTCTACGGAAGGAAAAGAGGAAGCCAAAGTTGGAAAAAACTTTAAAAAACTTCAATCTTTGAACTTGTAATATTCTAATGCCAGAATCATCGAACGAAGAATACGGCAAAGGATACTTCCTAATTGCTAACCCGGTTTTGCCAGATCCAAACTTTTCTAGAACTGTGGTTTTATTATGCAACCACGATGATGAAGGTTCTTTTGGCTTGGTGATCAATCGATCAGCTCCGATTGATCCTAAGGAAGTATTTGGACAAATGGGGATGTCTGATTTTCCTTCAGGGAAAATATATGTTGGTGGTCCTGTCTCTCCTTCGCAGGTTTTTTATCTTTGCAGATCTGAAGAAACTCTACTTGAATTAGATAAAATTTGTGATGGAGTCTACATGGGAATGAGCTGGGAATTATTGGATAATTTAATGACTCGTTTAAAAAACCCAGAAAAAAATATTCGTTTTTATCTTGGTTACTCTGGTTGGAGTGCTGGACAACTTGCAGGAGAGATGACTCGGTTAAGTTGGTTGACTTCACAAGCTTGTGATGAATTTGTTTTTCAGGAAAATGAAGAGGGTATCTGGGCAAATGTAGTGCGATCCCTTGGAAAAGATTATGAATACCTGATAAAAGCCCCTATTAACCCTCAATGGAACTAACCCACCTAGTCGAGATCGTTTATTAATTTTGGGTGAATATTATAATCTTATTTTTTAATACTTATTTTGAAAGAAAGCTTTGCAAAACTTATCTTTATTTCAACCTCCAGCTAGCCAACAGATTTACAAGTCTTCTCCTCCTCCTGAGTATTGCGGACTTTGCATTGAAGAGTATTTTGCTAAACGCTTTTCCTACCAATCTAAAGAAGCTTGGATTACAAAAATAAAAAATGGTGATATTTTTGTAAATGGTACGGAAGCAGAAGCAGGTTATGTTCTGAAAGAGGGTGATCGCATTATTACCCACGCCGGAATACGGCAAGAACCACCAGCGGATCGGAGGATGAACGTTGTGTATGAGGATTCTAACATACGCGTATTTAATAAGCCGGCCCCAATTCCTGTTCATCCCAGTGGACGTTATTTTCAAAACAGTATGACTGAAGTATTGAAGCAATTATATCCACAAGAAACCCCTCGACCAGTGCAGAGGCTCGATGCTATTACCACAGGTGTAATTGTATTTGCACGGAAGCGTGAAGTCGCAGCTGATTTAATGAGAGAGTTTCAAAGTCATCGGATAAAGAAAGAATATTTGGCTTTGGTGGAAGGAGAACCC
>PBKP01000045.1 GCA_002721515.1 Nitrospina sp. | reverse complement strand
TGAAAAGGCGAGGTAAGAGCTCACCAGTACTGCTGGTGACAGCGGTAGCTTGGTAAACCCTATCCGGAGCAAGATCAAATAGGAAAGTGTTCGAGGGCTGCCCGTCCGATGCTTTCGGGTTGATTGCTTGAGCCTGTTGGCAACAGCAGGCCTAGATTGATGGTCACCACTTCATTTTAAATGAAGAACAAAACCCGGCTTATGGTTTGCTTCGGCTTTCCCATTTCAATTCATTTTCTATTTAAAGCCTCCCCGCCCCCCCTCAGAGATATTTTATTTCTGATCCTAATTTTCTCAAATTCTCTACTTTTCTGATGGCCCAAATTTAAAAAAATATTTTATAGGTTTCTGAGCCTTTTTTGAGTAAGGAAAGAGTTCTATGAAAAAAAGGAAAAAATGACTAATTATCCAGGATTAATAAGCCGTTAAGGTTGCGATAGGTTATAAGCCTTACTCCTTTATACTTTTTACTATGTTCAAGAACTCTATTTCTGCGAAGATTACAGTATTTTTATTATCCTGTTTTATTATGATAGGCGGATGGGCTCATGCAGATGAAATTAGGGAGCCTGAATTTTTTAAAAATAATTCTGAGGAAAGCAGGAACTTTTTTGATGCTGATTTTAGTGAACTTAAATTTTCAGATTATAGGTCTTATACCTCAGCTCCGAAAAAACGAAAAAAGCTAAGAAATATAAAAAATTTAGATATATCTTCTGACTACTTTATGGGGATATTTTATGATATAGCTTATACTGCAACTTCTCCTGCTAGGTGGGAAAAACCGGATTGGATAATGGCCGGTACTGTCGCGGTTGGAACAGGTTTTTTTGTCGGCCTTGATGAAGAAATAAGGGACGTCTTTGAAGAGAACCGAAGTTCCACCACCGATGATTTTGCAAATTTATTTGAACCTTTTGGAAATGGTTTTGTTACGGTTCCCGCTTTAGCTGCTTTTTACATTTTTGGACATTATGATGAGAATGACAAGGCCAAGCAAACCGCTTTAATCGCAACTGAGAGCTTCCTTATAACAGGGTTATATACAACGATACTCAAAGTTTCAATGGGTCGCCATCGACCTTCAACAGGAGATTCTTCTACGAGTTTCGATGGATTTACTACGGACCACAAATCCTTTCCCTCCGGGCATACCTCCACAGCCTTTGCAATTGCTACTGTTATTGCAAATAAATATGAAGAAACTCCTTATATAAAACCGATATCCTATGGAATTGCCAGTTTAACTGGGCTTTCTAGAATCAATGATGATAAGCATTGGGCCTCTGATGTATTTTTTGGTGCGGCTTTGGGTTACTTTACATCTAAAACCATCCTTCGATTACATAACAATAAGCAAGGCCAACATTTTACCATCTATCCTAGAGCTGATAGTCGTGGTGGTGGAATTGTTTTATCTAAAAATTTTTAAATGTTATTTATTGATTTTTCGCCCAAAACGAAAGTTTTTCTCGATAGATTTTAGCGTTATGTCTTACGTCGACCGGAAAATTTGAATGAAAAAGTACTCTTTGTATAGATTTCGTCATAGGTAATGCCGCTCCATATTTCAATAATTCTTCTGCAAATTTTTTTCGTGCTTTTGGCGAACCACCTCTTTTTGCATTGCTTGGTTCAATAATTATTATTGGCTGCTGTTTTTTTTTAGGACCTTTGCCTACCAGAGCAGAGCGTTTGACATCGGGATGTTGGTTGAAGATGGATTCGCACGGGATGGTATAAAGGGTTTCAGTTTCAGTAATCACTCTCTGATTTTTACGCCCATAAAACCAGAGACGGTTTTGCTCATCGAGTCTCCCTAAATCACCCATTCGATGCCAGAATGAATTTTCGTCTTCAATTTTTGCGAGTTGTGTTAAATCTTCACGGTTAAAATAGCTCTGGGTAGCCCATGGTGCTTTAATGACTATCTCTCCCACTGTGTTAGAACCAAGCTTTTTAGCATCTTCCCATTTTAAAATCGGAAAATCTGATATTTCTATTATTTTTATTTCAAGCCCAGTAATAGGGCGTCCTACACAAATACCCTGACCATTATTAGACAAATCGTAGGTTTCTTCCAAAATTTCGCGTCGTTCTATGAAGGTTACAGGAAGAACTTCTGTTGCACCATAAGGTGTATAGATTTTACAATCTTCATGAACGATATTTTCGAAACGTTTCAATATGGAACCAGGAACAGGTGCCCCAGCCATTAGAATGCGTCTTAAGCTGGACAATTTAATATCATGATTCAGACAATACTGGCTAACTGTATCCCACAAAGCTGGTGAGCCAAAACTGTTGGTAATTTTAAAATCATTGATTGTCGCAATAATTTTTTTGGGGTCCACTTGGCCGGGTCGAGTAAAATCCATATCCGGAATAATGTTTGTCATTCCTAACCCGCTACTGAATAAACCAAAGAGAGGAAATGTAGGAAGATCGGTTTCTCCAGGTTCTATTTTGAATTGGTTCTGAAGTATTTTTACTTGATGATTAAAAATGTCATGATAATAAGGCACACCTTTTGCCGGACCAGTGCTGCCACTGGTAAATAAAATGGCAGCGGGATTTTGTTTTTCAGTAGGAGCTAATTTAAAATCTATTTTCCCCAGGTCTCGAAGATTATCCAATGTTGCTCCTCTCCAAAACCATCGTTTTCCCACTGTCACATTATGTTTGATGGATTTAAAAGGACTGGGAAAAAATTTTTTTATTGCATGAACGATTGGAATAGCAATCAATCCCTGGGGATGAACTTCTTGAATGCATTTGAGCATTTTTTTTTTACCCAATCCAGGATCAATTAAAACAGGGGTCAAGTCTGCCTTAAACATGGCAAAGGTCAGAGTTATAAAATCGATTCCATAAGGAATCATTAGCAAAATCCGTTCGCAGGGTTTCATTCCATATTGAATCAACCCAGAGGCTAACCGATTACTCTCCTGCTCTAGCTCCTTAAATGTTTTTTTTTGTCCACTGCGCATTTCTAATATAGCAATGGAATTGGGTCTCTCTTTAGCCCAGCGTTGCAAACTTTTGGCAATGTTTAGTGTTTCTATTGTATTCAATGAATTCTAAGAGCTTTTTTTACTAGGGATAATGATACTTTCTTTTTTTGTGTATAGGATTCTTGATTTAAAACTGAAACCGCGTGTTGTAAAGAAATAAAATCTCGTGGAATTCGAGATAATAGAAAATGGATTATATTTTCTGGTAATGTCAGATTAATATCTTGAGCCAGTTTGTGGATAATTTTTGCAGTTGTGTTATCATCAATCGGTTTTATCTCTGCCAACATGCCCCATTGGAGTCTAGATGTGAGATAGGTTTCTGCGCTTTTTATTTTCTCAGGTGAAGAGCAACTTGTAAAAGCAACTTTTCCGCCTTTTTCAATAATGGTGTTGTAGATATTATAAAGTTTCTCTTGTGCAAGAATAGAAGGAGTTAATGCTTCTATATCATCTAAAAGAAAATAGTCTGCATCGATGATTTCATTTTGGTTTGATTCACCCGCTTTTTTAGCAAAGTCTTTTCCTTGAATATAAATAGCTTTTGCGCCGTTTTCGGCTGCATGATTACCAATCGAAAGTAACAAATGTGTTTTGCCTAAATTTTTTTGACCAAAAATAAATAGAGATTGATAAAGGACACGATCTCGAGAGCAAAAGTTTATGGCTGAATCAAATGCAAGCTGTGACCCTTGAGATATTACAAAATTAGAAAAATTAAACTCAGGACGTGCGGGGAAATTTAGTATTAATTGCTTTGAGGATTGGTCGGGCATGGTTAATGGTTTGCCATAAAATGCCCGTTTATTTTGGGCCGATCTGAATCTCTATGAATGTGCTTAAAAGATTCGAACGAAGTATTATAGTGCTCACCATGCCTTCTTTTTCATAATTAAGTACGACACTTTCGTTTTTGATCGAATTCACTAAAGTCCAACCGTTATTTAACATTTCGTTTTGGTAGAAGGTAAGGGCATCATTAAGCTTTCCCAAGCCATGAAAAAACAACCTGCCTACTTTGACCGTCCCTGATCCTGACTCATATATAAAAGTTTTAGAATTGTCACGAGAAAAATCGACAGGAATGGGTATGTCCAAAAAAGGGTAAGCAGTCTCGGCTACCTTCGGTGGGGGTGGAGGATCGCTATCTTTATCTAACCCAAGTTCCCATTCAGCACACCCTGAAAAAAGTAATATAATAAATAGAAATCCTATCGCATGTTTAACCATGGTCAGTCCCTCCTATATAGACAACAAGTAAGCCCATCATCATAAGAAAAAAACCAATAATCCTCAACGTACTATCGGGTATCTCAGGCAGTTTTTCCGCTATTAATTTAACCTTTTGAGGAAAACAAAAATATGGGATTCCTTCGAAAACCATCATTAGACCTAGTGCGGAAAGAAAAAAACTCATAAATAAGTTAAATATATGCTATTCAAATTTTTATAAACTAAAAACGTTGATTTGTGATCTGTTAAACTGGGTTAAAACAAACTAGTTTAATCTTTTTTGCAGTCAGCTTTTAGGCGGGCCTCTTCTCATGTTGATTATGATTTATCTTATATTTTGAGTCAATATCTAATTGAGTCGACTTTAAGGAAATAAACAATTGTTTGGTAAAAGTTTTGAGGTTGTAAATAGCAAAAAAAGCATTATATAATTAGATGGAATTCTCTATTTTTCCTTCAATTGTCCAATATTCAGGCTAGCCCATTAGTTTTGGGGTTATTATATTCTATATTAAAATTATTTAATATCTTTTTAACTACAGTTTAATTTCAATTTAATAAATTTGGTTATTATTTGGCTCTATTCATTTAGGTGCGGAATTAAAAGCACCTAGCTAAGTTATTAGATGGTGTTTATTCTATTGAGGGTAATTAAAATGCACAAATCTTTTCTCCAATTTTTCCGTTCNNCTANNACAGTTTTTNTTTNTNTNTTTNCNTTGGNGATANTTTNCGCCAGNAANNATTCTTTTGCTTTGAGNAGTGCNACGCAACAACTTNCAAGNAACNTATTNGTAGAAATTGCAAAAAAGCAGAATCCTGCGGTGGTTAATGTTAGCGTAAAATCAAAAGCAGAAAAACCAAGTAATAATTTCCGNTCTCCACGTCGTGGNCCAAGNCCTGGTCCCGGTCCCGGTCAGGGACACCCTCAAGATCCNTTTCGTGATTTTTATGATAGNTTTTTTGGCGAANGACCTAATCCTAATCAAAGACCNAAAAAAGGAATGGGATCAGGTTTTATAATTGATAAAGAGGGTCATATACTTACCAATTATCATGTTATAGAGGGTGCGGATGAAATTGTTATTTTGCTCGAGGATAACGGAAATGAGAAAGAATATACCGCAACTTTAATTGGTTCGGACTCAAAAACTGATATTGCCTTAATAAAAATCAAACGCGATGAAAATACTCCAAAAGAGTTCCCTTTCCTAAGGCTAGGAAGTTCAGAAAATCTTGAAGTGGGAGAATGGGTTATGGCCATTGGAAGCCCTTTCGGATTGAGTCATACGGTGACCGTTGGTGTGGTAAGTGCTTTGGGGCGAAGTATTAATGCAGGTCCCTACGATGAATTTATACAGACTGACGCTTCTATAAACCCAGGTAATAGCGGTGGTCCTTTAATTAATATTGAAGGAGATGTCATAGGAATAAATACTGCAATTATCTCCGGAAATTCGGGTGGAAATGTAGGTATTGGTTTTGCAATTCCTATAAATATGGCTAAGGCTATCTTGGAGGATTTGAAAGAAAAAGGTTCTGTAACCCGTGGTTGGCTTGGCGTTATGATTCAAAAAATAACACCTGAGCTAGCCAAATCGTTCGGCTTAGACCAGAATGAGGGAGCTTTGGTAGGTGATGTAATACCCGATGGACCCGCTTTTAAGGCAGGTGTAAAACGTGGTGATGTAATTGTTAGATTCGATAATAAGATCGTTAAAGATATGGAAGATCTGCCGAAAATGGTTGCTGCCACAACCCCAAATGCCTTAGTAAATTTAGAGGTTATCCGTGAAGGTTCCCAAAAAACCTTAACGGTAAAAATTGAAGTTCTTAAGGATAATAATACTGAGGTAGTTGCAAAANCAGANCCTCTAGGTCTCCAAGTCCAAGATATTACAGAGGAGCTAGCTCAAANTTTGCAATTAAAACATACTCAAGGCGTTCTTGTGTCAGATGTTACTCNGGGTGGATTTGCAGCTGAATCTGGTATTCGACGAGGAGATGTAATANCAGAAATGAATCGCACGCCAATAAATAACTTACAAGATTACCAGCGTCTATTGAGATCTGTTAGTAAGGGTGCTTCAGTTCTTTTTCTCGTTAAAAGAGGTGGAACAACGATTTATATTGCCGTAAAGGTTGGATAAACGTTGTTTTTTTAGATACAACAAGGAAACCCTTTTGGGCTTTCCCGTTAATGTTTTGAAAATTTCAAGATAAAATAAACGTGCGAGTCCACTGGCTTTGTCTTTTTTTGTTTTTCCAACTACTTGGTAATTCATTAGCTCTGGCAACGGAACAAGGCAAACGAAGAACACCTCTTGTAATTGCTGTAGAAAAGGTCAGCCCTGCTGTTGTAAATATTTATACTTCCGAAACAGGCCCATTTCCTAGCAATCCCTTCCGTAATTTTAGAAACAATCTTTTCGATCAGTTTTTTTATGACTTCTTTTCTGCAAACCGAAGAAATAAAAAAAGCTTGGGTTCTGGAGTACTGATAAATAAAGAAGGTTACATTCTTACCAACGAGCATGTGGTAGCGCGAGCATCAAAAATACGAGTTGCATTAAGTGATAAGCTAGAATTTGATGCAAGGATGATTGGTGCTGATATTAAATCAGATTTGGCAATAATTAAAATAGATTCTGATCAAGTTCTGCCTTTCATTCCAATGGGACGTTCCGATGATTTGATGATTGGGGAACAGGTGCTTGCTATTGGGAATCCCTTTGGATTGCGTCATACAGTAACTACAGGGATCATCAGTGCCTTAAATAGAAATATAAGAACTGGAAAAAATGAAATATATAGCGATTTTATCCAAGTGGATGCATCTATAAATCCGGGAAACAGTGGCGGTCCACTTTTAAATATTAATGGGGACTTGATAGGTATTAACACCGCCATCTATCAAAAAGCAGAAGGAATTGGTTTTGCGATCCCGATTGATAATGCTAAGCGAATTGTAGATGAGCTAATTCAATTTGGAAAAGTAAGGCGGGGTTGGTTGGGTGTTTCTATTCAGGAGATGAACGAACAACTTTTGCAGCATTTCCGACTTAGAAAAAACAAGGGGATTTTGGTTGTTCGCGTGGCTGAAAAAAGTCCTGCTGCAATTGCAGGATTGAAAAGTCGAGATATTATTGTTGGTGTGGGTAACCATGAGATTACTGGCAAATCAGACTTTCGCGCCCGAATGGCTTCTTATACAGTTGATGATAGAGTTCGCTTCAGAATTCTGCGGGAAGGAAAACACCTTGAATTGACGGTCCGAGTGATTACGATTCCAAGGGGCTATGTTACAGGCTTTACTTATAATTGGTTAGGTTTAAAGCTAAAGCAGAATAGCCCCCTCCTTGCAAAAAGTAATCGATTCGCGACAACAAAAGGAATGTTGGTTACTAAAGTTGTTCCCAATAGTCCCAGCGATAGAATAGGAATTAGCGCAGGGGACATAATTCGCCAAGTAAATCAAGACCGAATTGATACAGAAGAGGACTATAATAAATCGATTGCCGATCTGAATAACCCTGACCGCATTCTGTTATTAGTGCAAAGGGGAAGGCAGGGATATTATGTAACGCTGGAACCGTGAATGAATGAAATTGAAAAAAAAGAAATTGAGTCATTAAGAAATACCATCCGGAGGCACGACCACTTGTATTATGTCAAAAATTCTCCGGCTATTTCAGATAGGGAATATGATCGCATATATGGTCGACTTAAAGAATTAGAAAAAAAATATCCTGAATCTTTGACTTCAGATTCCCCTACGCAGCGCGTTGGCGGAAAAGTTGAGCAGCGATTCCGACAAGTAGTTCATCCAATACCCATGCTTAGTCTAGATAATACATATAATATTGATGAAGTGCGAGCCTTTCATCAGCGTGTATTAAAAAACCTTCCAGACATACAAGAAGATTCTATTGAGTACGTTGTAGAGCTAAAGTTTGATGGATTGGCCGTCGCATTAACCTATGAAAATGGGAAGCTTGTACGAGGTGCGACACGTGGCGATGGTATTCAAGGAGAAGATATTACTGCAAATTTGAAAACAATTAGATCTGTTCCTCTGACAATCTCTTCTGAGCTTTTTAAGAAAATAGAAGTGCGCGGTGAGGTTTATATGCCGAAAAAAGAATTTCAAAGGATAAATACCATTCGTGAAGAAGATGGCGAATCACTCTTCGCAAACCCCAGAAACGCAGCAGCAGGAGCGCTTAGAGTTTTGGATCCAGCTATAACTGATTCAAGAAAACTAGGGATTTTTATATATACCATAGGCTTTGTAGATAAGGATGTTTTTAAAACTCATTCTGAATTGCAGAAACAACTTGATGCATTGGGATTTCCGGTGAATGAGTATAATCAGGTGTGTTTAAACTTTGAAGAAACATTAGCGTTTATTGAACAATGGAAAACAAAAAAGGATGACCTAAATTATGAGGTTGATGGACTCGTTATTCAGGTTAATTCCTTATCTTACAGGAAAAAATTAGGAAGCACATCGAAGTTTCCTCGGTGGGCGGTGGCTTATAAGTTTGAAGCTGAGCAGGTTGTGACACAGATTCTTGATATTGTTTGTCAGGTAGGCAGAACGGGCTCTATTACCCCTGTAGCTAATTTAAGACCTGTTTTTGTGTCGGGTTCTACTGTTAGTCGTGTGACATTACATAATGAAGATGAAATAAATAGGAAAGACATAAGAGTTGGAGATCGAATTGTTATAGAAAAGGCCGGGGAAATAATTCCTAAGGTTGTCCGTATTGTAGATTCTTCTAACAAAAGAAATACTCCATTTAAAATGCCAACAAACTGCCCTGAATGTCAGGAAAGAATTTTTAGGTCAGAAGGAGAAGTTGTATGGCGCTGTATCAATGCAATCTGTCCTGCTCAATTGAAAGAGCGACTTAAACATTTTGCTTCTCGTAAGGCAATGGATATTGATCATTTAGGGCCGACAGTCATTGATCAGTTAGTAGAATCAGGACGCGTTAAAACCTTTTCTGATCTATATACTTTGAAAAAAGATGAGATCGCGTATTTAGAACGTATGGCTGACAAGTCCGCACAAAACTTAATTGATGCGATTGAAAAAAGTAAACCCGCAGGATTGGCTAGATTGCTTTTTGGTTTGGGAGTAAGGCATATTGGGCAAAGGGCGGCTTCAATTCTTGCTAACAAATTTGGATCTTTTAAAATCCTTAGGGAAATAGCTTATGAAGAACTCGAAAAGGTTATGGAAATAGGACCGGTTATAGCAGAAAGTTTACGAAATTTTCTTGATCAGAAAACCAACATTCAAGATATCGAAAAACTTTCCAAATTGGGAGTAATATTGGAAGAGCATGAAGTAAATGAAAAAAGCACGGGGATGTTATTAGGAAAACAGTTCGTCCTTACCGGTACACTTTCCGGGTTTTCTCGAGATGAAGCCAAGGAGAGAATAGAGTTTTTAGGAGGTAGAGTTGTTTCTTCGGTTTCAAAAAAAACTAACTACGTATTAGCTGGTAAGGATGCCGGTTTAAAGCTGCAAAAAGCCCAAAAACTTGGTTTGACTATTATTAATGAACAAGAGTTTTTAAAACTAATTGGTTCTGTTTAAGGTTGTTGTGAGCTGGAACCTGCTTTAAAAGGTTGTCGTCTTCTATACGGTTTTTTCCCATTTTGGGAACGATTCCCAGAGTTGTTTTTTTGTTTGATTGCCGAAATGCGATTACGTTTTCTTTCTGGAGGCGTGCCTACTTTTTCTTTAAGAAATAAATCCTCTTCTGCCCAGACAACGGGTATTTTCTTTTTTAAATAACTTTCAACACGCTCTAGGTGTTGCGCAAAGTCCTCACAGCAAAGCGTAATGGCGGTACCTTTTTTGCCTGCCCGCGCAGTACGGCCGATCCGATGAACATAGTCCTCTGCATCTTGTGGAAGATCGTAATTGATTACATGGGTAATATCATCTACATGTAATCCACGTGAAGCAACATCTGTGGCAATCAATACATAGATATCTCCACTCTGAAATTCTTCTAAAACCTTTATGCGAGCTTTCTGGTGTAAGTCTCCGCTAATTTGTCCCGAACTGTATCCATTATGATTTAGCTTCCATTCCAGTTGTTCTGCTTCAACCTTGGTGTTGCAGAATATAAGAACTTTTTTACCTTCTTCTTTTTTTAATAAACCAAGCAGAAGATTGAATTTTTCATGTTGTCCAACATGAAAAAGAGATTGTTTTATTTCATCGACAACTGCTTTTTCAGGTTCAATGACAACCTTTATTGGGTTATTCATATGTTCATAGCAAAGTTCCATTACACGATAGTTAAGCGTGGCTGAAAACAACATGGTTTGCCGTTTATTGTAAGGCGAGCAACTGCGGAAGAGATATCTTAGATCTGCGATGAAACCCATATCAAACATACGGTCAGCTTCATCGACAACCAGCACTTCAATTTGTTTTAGGCTAAAAAAACGTTGTTTATAAAAATCAATAAGTCTTCCTGGAGTGGCAATAAGGATATCAACGCCTGCTTTTATTTGGTTGCGCTGTTTATCATAATCAACTCCACCAATAATACATGCCGATTTAAAGCCACAAAACTTTCCAAGCACCAATGCGTCCTTTTGGATTTGCCTAGCTAATTCTCTGGTCGGAGCAAGAATCAAAGCTCTTGGGCCTTCTTTGTTTTTTGGTACTGGTTTAGGTTTATTCTCTAGGAGTCTAGTAAAAAGGGTGATCAAAAAAGCGGCGGTTTTACCGGTTCCTGTTTGCGCCTGTCCTGCAACATCTTTTTTGCCAAGAGAAATTGGAAGCGATTTGCTTTGAATTGGTGTACAGGTTTTAAATTCAGCAACCCGTATTCCCTTTAAAAGGGGTTCGGGAAGAGGTAATGATTCAAAATTAATAAGTTCCAAAAACTACTCCATTTTGCAGCAATTATCTAAGGCAAACTAAGTCGCTATTGTCTATGGGAAAACGTTTTTCCAGCTAACCGAGCCACTGCTATATTTTAAAAGCGGAGGGATTAGAAGCTTTAAAATTCAATAGTTTACTTCTTATCTTTGTTGGCTGGCCTTATTATGATGGGCTTGAGGGAGTTTTGCAACCCCAATTTCATTTTGCTTGACTTTCAATAGGGGGAAATGTTTAAATCCACCCTCAATTTTATATCCGGTCACGACCCCGATTAACAACCTCTCCTAATAAAACTCAACTAATTATCTTTATTTTTACAGTGGTTTTAGGTTTTTTAGATGACGGATATAAATTATGATTGCAATAACCCATTAAGGATATAAAAAGTGTGTAGACTGTTATGGATAAAAAAAATGTCATATCCCGTTTTGAGGTGTTTCTTTGATCGAACATGATGTGGTAATTGTCGGTGCTGGCCTAGCTGGAATGCGTTGTGCTCTTGAGGTTTGTAAGGAGCTCGATGTAGGGGTTTTAACCAAGGTATATCCTTCTCGCTCGCATTCTGGGGCAGCGCAAGGTGGAATTGCTGCAGCGCTTGGAAATTCTGAGCCGGATAGTTGGGAAGAACATATGTATGATACTGTAAAGGGCGGCGACTTTCTCAATGATCAGGATGCAGTTGAGGAGTATGTCAAAGCAGCTCCTAAAGTTATTTATGAACTTGAACATATGGGCTGCGTCTTCAGTCGTACTCCTGAAGGAAAGATAGCACAACGTGCTTTTGGGGGGCACTCTAAACCCCGCGCCTGTTTCTCTGCTGATCGAACCGGTCACGCGATTTTGCATGTTCTCCACGAACAACTGATGAAAAACTCCAAATCCGTAAAAATATATAATGAATGGTATATGCACTCTATTGTAACTGACGATGACCGTTGCAATGGGGTGATAGTAAGTAATATTCAAACAGGGGAAGTCGAGGTTATCCGTGCTAAGGCTGTTGTATTTGCTACCGGTGGTTACGGTCGTGTATTTAAAATCACTTCCAACGCTTTTGCAGGTACTGCGGATGGCGTTATGGCAGCTTTTGAAGCTGGCATTCCTATTGAAGATCCGGAGTTTGTGCAATTTCATCCATCGGGGTTGTACAGACAGGGAATTTTATTTTCTGAGGCTGCAAGAGGTGAGGGAGGTTACTTGCTTAATGGCAAAGGCGAGCGTTTTATGGAAGCTTATGCGCCTTCGCGAATGGAGTTGGCACCACGCGATATTGTGGCCCGTGCCGAACAAAGTGAAATGGACGCCGGACGTGGCGTCAATGGTGAAGATTGCATTCATCTTGATCTTCGCCATTTAGGCGAAGCGCGAATAATGGAGCGTCTTCCGCAAATTCGCCAGTTGGGAATTGATTTCATCGGAGTTGACTGCATTACTGACCCCTTACCCATTCAACCCACTGCACATTACTCCATGGGCGGAATTCCCGTAGATAAAGGATGCCACGTTATACTAGACCCAGAGGGAACGAAAATGAATGGGTTTTTTGCGGCAGGTGAATGCGCTTGTGTTTCTGTGCATGGAGGCAATCGGCTTGGAACAAACTCCCTTCTTGATGCCGTGGTGTTTGGAGAACGTGCGGGTAAATCTGTTCTCGAATACGCTAAAGGTAAAGATTTTGCCAACGTTAATGAGGGCCAGGAAAAAGCAAGGGTCCTGAAAAAGTTTGAGGATATATTTCAAAGAGATGGTAGCGAAAGTTATAACGAGATTCGAAATGAAATGAAAGAGGTAATGATGACCCAATGCGGTGTGTTCCGCGATGAAGTAAAACTGAAAGCCTGTATTGAAACTCTTAAAGGACTTCAGGAGCGGTTCAAAAAGGGTAAGGTAACCGACAAGGGCAAGCTGTTTAATACTGAAATATATGAAATTATAGAATTAGGGAATATGTTGGGTATGGCNAGATTAATAGCCACGGCAGCATTGCAGCGCCAGGAAAGTCGTGGCGGACATTTCCGTACAGACTTTCCAAAGCGTAATGATGAAAAATTTTTGCATCACTCGATGGTTTACGATTCACCTGATGGATTGGTCATAAAAACCAAACCNGTGGTGATCACAAAATATCAACCTGAAGAAAGAAAATATTGATGGCAACATTCAGANTNAAACGNTTCAATCCNGAAAAACAGCCNGAGCCNTATTTNGAAGAATTNGAGTTGGATATTCCNGATGGGGCTACGCTTTTAGATTGTATGAATGAAATNAAATGGACCCTGGATGGGAGTCTATCTTATCGAATGTCCTGTCGNAGTGCTATTTGNGGNTCCTGTGCAGTAAAGGCAAANGGTCATGCTNTACTTGCTTGCCAACGTCANGCAGNNCATCTGNTANAAAATGACGATACAATNACCCTNGANCCTTTAGGNAATATGCAGCCGATTAAAGATTTGGTTGTTGANTTNACTNCTTTCTGGGANAAAATTAATANGGTNAAACCATATCTGGAACCTAAAGANGANCCNCCANAAAAAGANAGGCATCAGTCNCAGGAAGNTTTNCGNATAATTGATGATTCCAGTACNTGNATCATGTGCGGTGCCTGNTATTCNGANTGTAATACTTTAGAGGTGGATGACAANTTNNTNGGTCCTGCNGCACTTGCCAAAGCGCAACGGTTTGTTGGGGATTCTCGTGATTCTAAAACTTTGCAACGGGTTCAAGACTTGAGTGAATCAGGCGGCATTTGGGATTGTACGCATTGCGGGGAATGTGTTGAACGTTGTCCTAAGCCTGCAAGACCTTTTGATCGGATTAAAGAAATTATGACTGTGGCATTGGAAAAAGGAGTGCATAACAATAATGGAGCTCGACACGCGCTTTCTTTTACCAATTCTGTAAAAAGAAGCGGAAATTTGAATGAAAATAGAATTCCGGTTGAGTCAATGGGGTTTTTAAATATCTCGGGATTAATGAGCCTGATCCCCGTTGGACTTAGAATGCTGCTCAAAGGCAAAGTCCCGCCAGTTATCCACCACTCCATTGAGGAAGTTGATGACGTAAAACGTATATTTAAGGAGTTAGATCAATGAAATTTGCTCTTTTCACCGGTTGTGTCGCCAAAGGAGCGACTCGAGAGTTAATGCTTTCTACTACTAAAGCTGCCGAGGGTTTGGGTTTTGATTTTGTAGAAATGAAAAGCGCATCCTGTTGTGGAGCAGGAGTGGTTTCAGAAAAAAGCCCATTGTTGGCAGATGCCTTGAATGCACGTTCATTTTCCATTGCTGAAAAACAGGGTCTTGATATCGTTACCATTTGTTCCACGTGTCAAGGTACTTTGAAAAAAACCGAAGAGCATTTGAACGAAAGCAAAGAATATAAAGAGAAGGTCAACGATATTTTAGAAGAAGGAGGACACCAGTATAACGGAAAGACAAAGATCAAACATTTTGCCAATATTCTTGCAACGGAAGAAGGTATGGCAAGATTAAAGTCGCGAATCAAACGACCTTTGACTGGACTAAAAGTTGCTGCATTTTATGGTTGCTATGTTCTGCGTCCTTCCGAGAGATCGGATTTTGAAAACCCTGATAACCCAACGGGCATGGAAGATATTTTTGCTGCTCTGGGAGCAACGCCGGTTTATTACCCTAGTCGAGTTAAATGTTGCGGATTTCCAATTGTTATGATGAACAAGGATGCTTCGTTAGGTATGTCTGGAAATGCCTTGCAAGATGCGATCGAGCATGGTGCTGATGTTGTTGCTACTGGTTGTCCTCTTTGTCATTTGAGTTTGGATTCTTATCAGCCAGAAATAGAATTACTTCAAAAGAAAAATCAATCCATACCGATTCTACACCTCCCACAATTAGTTGCTTTGGCCCTAGGTTATACTCCCACACAACTGGGTATGGATACACATATTNTTTCCACGCTTAAAATCAATCAAATCCTTTCGGGTACAAGTTCTAATTCCCATTCCCATTAACAATTTATCTTAACTGTAATACTAATTTTTTTATTTTGAATAAATCNTTTTAGTCNTGGGCNTAGTAAAANTTTGCAANTAAGNCAGNGTTGCAATGNATTTTAGGTTTTTAACTTGCTTGTTTGCTAGGATCTAAAACGTTAATATTCTCGAATGGAAATTACATTTAAAAAGAATGTTGTTGTTTTGCTTTCTGGTCTTACGGTGTTTTGTGTGATTTTGCTCATGCCGTTGCCTGAAGGGATGAATGAAAGTGCACGGCGAATGTTCGCCATAGTTTTATTGATGGCAATTTGGTGGGTGGGTGAAGGTACTTCGATTGCGGTGACGGCGTTGTTGCCCTTAATTTTGTTTCCACTGCTTGGCATCATGCCAAGTAAGCAAGTTGCATCCAATTACGCAAACCATCTAATATTTTTATTTCTTGGCGGGTTTATGATTGCGCTTGCTATTGAGAAGTGGTCATTTCATAAGCGTCTTGCGCTCTGGATCATCAATTTAATTGGGACTGACCCAANGCGTATTGTGTTAGGTTTNATGATTGCAACCGCGTTTTTATCCATGTGGATTTCAAATACCGCTTCAACCATGATGATGTTTCCGGTCGCTATGGCNGTGGTTCGGCAAATAGCTTTAGATGCTTCCTTAAACGGCGAACGAAACACTAGCTCCCAAGAAAAAATTACAAGCGGATTAGGGCTTGTCCTTATGTTGGCCTTGGCCTATTCAGCGAGTATTGGNGGTGTGAGTACTCCTATAGGTACCCCTCCAAACATTGTATTTGCCGGGCTCTATAAAAAACTTTTTCCAAATAACCACGATATCAGCTTTTTTAAGTGGATGACCTTGGCTTTACCTGTTGTTTTAGTTTTTATTCCNTTAACTTGGTTTTATCTTTGTCGAGTTGTTTCACCTTTTCCCTTAAGTCAATTGGAAGGTGGAGAAAGTGAAATTATCCGAAAAGAGTTGAATGAGTTAGGAGTAATGAGTCGAGCTGAAAAAATTGTTGCTTTTGTTTTTTGTTTGACTGCATTTCTCTGGATTTTTAGGCGTCCTATAATTGTTGGGGATTTTGTTTTGCCTGGTTGGTCGGGTTTTTTCGAGCACTCTGAATTTCTCCATGATTCAACAGTCGCTATGGCTATGGGAATTTTATTATTGCTGTTTCCAGTCAATGGCGCAAAAGGATTAGACTTAAATGGTAAAACCGAATGGTTTGTGTTGGACTGGAGAACTGTGCAGGCGAAAACTCCCTGGGGGATATTGATTCTTTTTGGAGGGGGATTTGCGCTAGCTGCGGGGTTTGGTGCCAGCGGGCTTGATCAATGGATGAGTAAGAAGCTGACCGGAGTTTTTGACTGGCCTTTGTGGTTAACAGTATTGGTCATTTGCCTTGTCGTAACCTTTTTAACCGAGCTGACTTCGAACACGGCAACGGCAACAATGATTTTACCTATATTAGGTATGGCAGCGATATCAGCAAATATCCATCCATTATTCTATATGGTTCCTGCAACATTGGCAGCCTCATTTGCTTTTATGTTGCCAGTCGCAACTCCACCGAACGCTATTGTCTTTGGCAGTGGTTGGATTAGTATCCCCAAAATGTCCCAGGCAGGATTAGTTCTCAACCTTATAGGGGCGTGCATTGTGACAACTGCTACTTTACTTCTAATAAAAGTTTTATTGATTAAATCTTTATAAGCACTTGTTCAAACCAGAATAATCATGGTTGTATTGCAAAAGGTTTATAACGTTAGACGGAGGAGAGAACTTCTCTTTTCCAGCGTAGAATGGGCTTGCGTGCAGCACGTGCTTCATCGGGTCGAGATACCTTTGGGAGTCTAGGAGCATCGTGAAAACTTTGTGGGTCTTCCTGGCCTTTTTTTGCAATAGATTTCATGGCTTCGATAAACATGTCCAAAGTTTCTTTAGATTCGGTTTCTGTTGGTTCTATCATTAGCGCGCCTTTTACGATCAATGGGAAATAAACTGTCGGTGGATGGAACCCATGATCGATAAGTTCTTTAGCAAAGTCCATAGTAGTTACTCCCTGACCTTTATCGTTGAATACGCATTCGTGTAGACTGGCTCGAGTGAACGGTAGGTGAAATGTATCTTTTAATTTAGCGCGGATGTAGTTGGCGTTTAATACGGCGGATTGTGCAGCTTTTAAAATTCCTTCCGGACCGAGAGTACGGATATAAACGTAAGCGCGCAGCAACATTCCAAAATTACCGTTAAAGATTTTTAGTTTTCCCACACTATTGGTTCGATCATAATTTAAAGAATATTTATTGTCCTTTTTTTGTATAAGCGGTTTGGGTAGATAAGGTTCGAGAATATTTTTTATGCACACGGGACCTGCTCCAGGTCCACCACCTCCATGAGGCGTTGAAAAAGTTTTGTGCAGGTTGATGTGTAATACGTCTACGCCCATCTCACCCATTTTGACGATACCCATAACGGCATTAAAATTAGCGCCATCACAATAAACTAAGCCCCCCTTGCTATGAACAATTTCTGTGATTTTTAATATGTCTTTTTCAAACATTCCTAATGTGTTGGGATTAGTCAACATGATGCCAGCAGTTTCTTCATCCATAACAGCTTCAAGTTTATCAATGTCTATTAAACCCAGGGAGTTTGAAGGAATTTGGACTGCTTTATAACCACAAAGCATTGCGCTGGCAGGATTGGTGCCGTGAGCTGAATCGGGAAGTAAAACTTTTTTTCTGGGGTTACCATTTGCCGAATGATAGGCTTGTATCATCAGCATGCCAGCGAATTCACCTTGAGCTCCAGCAGCCGGTTGTAAGCTGACATGATCCATGCCGCTTATTTCTTTTAAGCACTCTTGAAGTTCGTACATGAGTTGCAAACTTCCCTGCGATTCATCATCCGGGGACATAGGATGATGCCCTGAAAAGCCGGGCAAGCGTGCTAGAGTTTCGTTTATTTTTGGGTTGTACTTCATTGTGCATGATCCCAATGGATAAAAATTAGTATCGATACTGAAATTCCATTGTGATAATCGTGTGTAGTGACG
>PBKP01000044.1 GCA_002721515.1 Nitrospina sp. | reverse complement strand
CATCGCTTGAAAAAAGGATTTCCGGTTTAAATCATTATTGCAAAAAATAAAATCCTTTAGCTGTCGACGGGAATGATTTATGAGCTTTCTATTTCCTCGAGTTTTAAAGATTTTATAAAGAGATACTAAATTTTTAAATTTTTGTAGCATCGATATAGAAATTTATAAAATGTTAAGTGAAAACCTGGTAGAGTTTTTATTTTTAGTCATTGTAAATTTTATACTAAGAGTATATTGAAGTAAAGAAACGGTAACCGTTTGTATTAGACTGGCAACTCGGAAAAATCAGCATTATGTTAGTATTCTCATAAAATTATTATACCAACTAGGAATTAAAAGTTATTGGTATAAAAATATATAAATTTTTTAACTAATAGATTACTGGACATGAAATTAGAAGAAATTTGTGAAACAGCCTGCAAAAAAATAAATTTAGGTACTTCGCTTGTTAACGATCATTTAAAAATTCTTGAGGAGATGGTTAGGATCGATAGTCGTAGTTTTGGTGTCAATGAGTTTGTGGGAGACAGAACGGTTCCTACCGATATGCGAGAAATTCTTGAGTGCGCAAAAAATTACTTAACCAAAATTGGGTTTCATAAGGTATGGGTGAATACTTCCGTTAAGAAACATCCGTTTCCTATTCTTATGGGAGAAATTATTGTCGCAGATAAAAAACCAACAATATTATTTTATGCGCATTTAGACAAGCAACCTTATATGGATAACGAAAAATTTGAGAAATGGGGTGGCGTTCCTCCTACAGAATTGAGATGGAATGAAGATAGGTCTCGAGCCTATGGCAGAGGAGCAGCCGATGATTTGAGTGGTGTGGTTTCCATTGGAATGGCTATAGATTCTCTTGTTCAAACAATAAGTGATGGTTCGGAGAATGATTTTCTTAAACTTCCTTGCAACATCAAAGTAATTTTTGAAACGGAGGAAGAGAGTGGGTCACATAGTTTGATTGAACAAATTTATGAAAACAAAATTTTTTTTTCTGGTATAGATTGTGTCGTTATCACCGATGTGGTTAATCCAGCCCAAGGTATACCCGGCCTAACAACTTCCTTGCGCGGTATTATTCAAATGGATGTTGCTGTTACAAAAGAATGTAAGAAAGTACCAATTGATGTTCAGACAGCCCTATATAAACTACTGTCTAAGTTGATTCACGATGACCATTCTTTAGCTATTAATGAAATTGCTGAATTAGATCAGCCGGTTACCGAGGTTGAGAGGAAAGGATATTCTTTTGTGCCGACATCGGTTGAAGCACTTAGGCAAATGGCAGGAATGTTACCGGAAACTTGTTTTTCAGTGCCAGAAGATACAGCCTCTATTTTGATAGCGCAACTACGAAGTTCCTTTGCTAATTCGCGTCCAGGACACCGTATATCAGGGAGTGTTATTTTAGGTACGGCAGGAGCTCGGTTGAGTTTTCCTGGCGCCAAGGACTCAATCAATTTAGCCAAACAGATTGATCTTATACTTAAAGATAAAAATACATTTAGATTAAAACTAGATCTTGATATCGTTAACAATTCACCGCCCGTTATTGACCTTATTTTACAGTCAGCTTCTAAAGATCCTCATTCAGGCGTTAATGGAGGGCCAGTTCCGATTCCTGAAATTCAGTTGGCTCGAATGATTGACCATTTGATTTCAGATAATGGAACTCTTCATCCGAGTCTAAAAAAACTCAATCCTTACGGTCAGATGGAAGTACAATCTCTTTTCGTTGACCAAGGGTTAAAGCCTAGGCTATTTGATGATATGTCTGCCAAGGCTTTGGTAGAGTTACGCTTGGCTCCGGGGAATGAAGAAAAATCTGCTTCAAAAAAATTAAAAAACTATTTATTAGAGAATAAACCTTCAGGTTTTGATGTTGAAATTACTGAGGATAAGGGGGCTTCGCCTTGGATGACTACGATATCTCATCCTGTTTTTTCATTGATGCTAGAATCACTTGAGAAAGGTTATGGTAAGAAGCCTTGCCTATATGGATGTGGGGGAACCATCCCTTTTGTTGAAAAATTAATGCAAGCCTTAGGTGATATCCAACCTCTATGTTTGGGAGCTTATGACCCAGACGCAAAAATGCATGAACCAGGGGAAAGTTTGTCTATGCCCGATTTATTGGGTTGTACACGTTCTATAATTCATTTGGTTTCTAGAATTCAAGAAGTGTATTGATAATCTTCTAATTAATACAATTTCTGCTAGTGAAGATTGAGTTTTTAACAATCGAAAAACTTTAATTTAAGGATAAAAAATTATTGTAATACAGGGGAGAGCCATTCTTTCGTCACCATCGACTTGACAAGAATTAGGTAATAAAGTATAAAGTTGAGTTCTTTATTTAAATTACCTTTTTTTCGAGAAAGTTAAATCTAATTTGATTTCTAAGGAGTAATTTTTTGGCTAATCATAAATCTGCATTAAAGCGCATTCGGCAAAATGCAAAACGGAATGAAAGAAATAAAAGTTTCAGGACTTTGGTCAAAACTGTAACTAAAAAAGTAACAACAGAAGCTCAGACCGGAAACAAAGAGCAAGCTTTGGCAGAGTTAAAAAGGGCTGAAAAGGTTATCGCAAAAGTTGGTGGCAAGGGAATTCTTCACCCCAGAGCCGCTTCTCGAAAAATTTCAAGTCTCACACGTCTCGTAAATCGAGCTTCCTAATCAGACTAGCTAGCGTTTCAAACTAATCGCTAAACAAGTAAGTAAATATTTTAATAAATTTATATATTTTATCAGCTAGCCGCTTGTAGCTGTTAATTTAAGTATAAGGGCTTGCATGACTGCTTTGGGATCCTGCGAAGTTGACTTTAAGCTTCTGTCTGCTTGGGTGAGTTGAGTATAGCTATGCCTTAGCCTTTTAATGCTAAATTTTTTTGTATGTTGAAGAGCTTTTTCCACCACGAAGGGATTAGCCCCCATAGCTTTTGCAATTTGTCCTGAGGGAATATTTTTTTGCTGATAATATTTCACTTCCCAAATGACTCGGAATTGCCAAGAAATGGTCCCCATTATTTTTATAGGTTCTTCTCCATTATCTAACTGATTTTGTAAAATATGCAATGCTTTGTGAGGATTTTTATTTTTCAGAGCATCAGTAAGTGAAAAAATGTTTTCCAATCTGGTTTCACCTACAACCTCCTGTACATCTTTGTCTGAAATCGACTTCTTTTTCCCGGAGTAAATCAAGGTTTTATCCAGTTCTTGTGCAAGAACTCCCGGTCGAGCTCCTACGCGGTTTATAAGAGAGTGTGCCGCGTTCATACTCATGGAGTAACCTTTTATCTTCGCCCTATCAAGGATCCAATTAGCTAGTACGTTTTCTTTGGGAGCCTCGCATAAAATGGCTCCCTTAGTCTTCGTGAGTTCTTTAAATAATTTACGTTTTCGGTCTGCTTTGTCAGCAGTTATGACCATGCAGGTATCTAAGATAGGATTCTTACAATAATCGATTAGGGATTGAACATCTTCTTCCTTTGGAATTGCATCGTGGAGGTTTCGAACGATTACCAATTTAGTTCCACCCAGAAAAGATAAGGTTTTTACAGAGCTTAGCCAGTCATTAACCATGCTGGTTCGCGCATCAAATGTTTCTAAGTTGAAATCTCGATTTTCTTCATTGATCCACTTTTTAGTTAGTCTTTGAATGGCTTCAACATGATAAAAGGTTTCCATACCATAAATAAAATAAAAGGGTTCTGTTTTTCCTTGTGAGATTTTTTGGTGGAATTCTTCGGGGGTCACGATTAAAGAAATTTTTAAAATTGATCTATTATTAGGCTAACAATACGGTTTCCTAAATCTATATAGGCTTGTTCCAAGGCTTCCAACCTTGCTGTTTCAGTTTCTGCTATATCATTGTTGGACTTATAGTCCCATTGGTTTTTCAATTTCTTTTTTAAAAAAACCTTGCCTTTGATTTGGTCAATTATTTTTAGTTCAACTTCTATTTCTATAATAAAGTCGGCTACTAAATCCTGAGAATTGAACGATACGGCTCTTTTATTGTAATAACTTAAAGTTCCGTTCATTACTAAATCAGCATCTTCTTTTTTTGCAATCTTCAGACGTCCATCTGAAATGAAAGATTGTAAAATAGCACTTGTAAGTTGCCGATGTATTTCAGGTTGGGAGGATGTATTTTTAAAAACAGGAATGGAAATAGTTTTTATATGTGCAGGGAGATTGTTTCCAGTTCCCACCAGATGGTATCCGCATCCATAAAGTAGAAAGAAAAAGCAAGAAATGGCAAATAATGTTAGCCAGTTTCTTTTTAAATTTTTTCTCATTTCACCACAATATTAACCAGTTTTTTTGGGACTATGATGACTTTTTTGATTTCTTTACCTTGAATCCATTCCTTTATCCTTGGTTCATTAACGGAAATAGATTTTAATTCTTCATCACTAATCCCAGTTTCTACAAGCAACTTTTGTCTAACTTTACCATTGACCTGCACCACTATCAATAATTCATCGGATTGAGTTAACTGGTCTTTATAGGTCGGCCATTTTTCTTTATCCAGCGAGTCTGAGAAATTTAGGAGTAACGCCATTTCTGCAGCAATATGAGGCGCAAATGGGGATAGAGTGAGGATCATTGTTTCTATAGATTCTCTGATAACAGCATAAATATTTTCATCTACTTTCTTTTGCTTTTCTATCCATTCCTTAAAGNCATAAAGATGATTGACCAATTCCATTATGGCGGCAATAGCCGTATTGAATTGCATTCTTTTTTCAATATCCTCGGTGACACGCTTTATGGTTATGTGAGTGATTCTGCGTAATTCATTTAATTCTTTTATAGAGGTTGAGAAATTTTCATCAATGGGTGGTACGGATTTAATCTCGTCGACAAAATGGCAAAAAACTCTCCAAACTCTTTTGAGAAAGCGTGAACACCCTTCTACACCTTGATCACTCCATTCCAAATCTTTAACAGGTGGCGCAGCAAAGAGTATAAATATCCGAGCTGTATCTGCACCGTAAGTTTTGATAATCTCATCTGGATCAACCACATTTCCTTTAGATTTGGACATTTTTGCTCCATCCTTAATAACCATTCCTTGTGTTAAAAGGCGATCAAATGGTTCTTTGATTTCAGTCAACCCAATATCATTTAATACGAGATTAAAAAATCTNGAATAAAGCAANTGCAAAATAGCGTGTTCAATGCCACCAACATATTGGTCTACAGGCATCCAATAACCATTGTCTTTTGGATCAAAGGGTTTGTCTGCCAGCCGGGGCGAGGTATANCGATCGAAATACCANGAAGAACAGAAAAAAGTATCAAGTGTATCAGTGTCACGTTTAGCNGTTGACTTACATTTAGGNCACTCGGTTTTATAAAATGNTTCTAAAGTATGAAGTGGAGACTGCCCTTTTTCNCCCAATTGCGCATCCAAAGGTANTTTAACAGGCAACTGATCAAAATCTACTGGTACAATTCCACATTCTTTACAATGAACAACTGGAATAGGAGTTCCCCAATAACGTTGTCTTGAAACTCCCCAATCACGTAAGCGGAAATTAACGGTTGCTCTACCTATTCCATTTTTTTCCAAATATTTACAGATCTTACTACGAGCTTCCCGACCTACTAGACCGTTAAAATTACCTGAATGGATCATGNTTCCGTCTTTACTGTAAGCTTGGGNCATGATTTTTTCATNCAGTATTTCTTCCTCGTTTTCGGGTTGGATGACAATCCGAACTGGTAAATTGTATTTGCGCGCAAAGTCGAGATCTCTTTGATCATGTGCAGGAACTGACATAATTGCACCGGTGCCGTATTCCATTAAAACAAAATTAGCGGTCCAAATGGGGATAGACTCTCCGGTTAGAGGATTAGTTGCATAAGCACCAGTAAAGATTCCTTCTTTTTCCACAGTACCGCTAGTTCTTGTAATGGTATCCTGTTGCATTACTTTTTTGATAAAAGCATCTATTGTTAATTCTTGTTTAGTACCTCGTGAGAGCTTCAGGGTAAGTGGATGTTCAGGAGCTAGGACNATGAACATTGCGCCGAAAAGAGTATCAGGTCTTGTTGTGAAGATTTTAATAACTTTATCAATGCCATTAACTTTAAAATCGACTTCAGCGCCAACGCTTTTGCCGATCCAGTTAGTTTGCATAGTGAGGACTTGTTCGGGCCATTTCCTCTCAAGGGTTTTACATCCTTCCAATAGGCGCTCCGCATATTCGGTAATTTTAAAAAACCAACCCTCCTGTTGTTTTTGTAAAACTTCATTGTCGCAACGCCAACAAAGGCCATCGACTACTTGTTCATTTGCCAACACGGTGTGGCATGTTTCGCACCAATTGATGGTCGAATTTTTTCTATAGGCTATTCCTTTTTCCAAAAACTTTAGAAAAAGCCACTGGTTCCATTTGTAGTATTCTGGGTGACATGTGGCTATTTCCCTATCCCAGTCATAACTCAAACCTAGGGCTTTTATCTGTTTCCGCATAGTACGAATATTTTCGAAGGTCCATTCAGCAGGATGTGTTTTGTTTGCAATTGCAGCGTTTTCAGCAGGCATTCCAAAGGCATCCCAGCCAAGAGGATGTATGACATTAAATTCCTTCATACGTTTGAATCGGGCTAGTGTGTCACCAATGGTATAGTTGCGAACATGTCCCATATGAATACGACCGGAAGGATAAGGGAACATTTCTAGTAAATAGAATTTCTTTTTAGAAGAATTGCGTTGTACTTTGTACGTTTTATTATTTTCCCAATGGGCTTGCCATTTAGCTTCTATAAGATTGGGTTCGTAAGGAATCATAAATATTATAATACTGTATGTTTTTTAAAAGGTTGAAATTAGGAATTCTAACATATTCCGCCATTTTGCAAATAAGACGACTGTATATTTATTAANTAATTATTGGAACAATATAGAAACTTGTTAGTTTTTACCATTGCCATTAACTGTAGTGGCAATAATAGACAGTTTTTGAATTGCCGAAACTTTTTATAGATCTAATAATATAGATTAAATTGGTCTTGAGGTTATTAGCAATATGACAGANCTTTCGGGAACTATAANAATAATTTTTTNCATCTATCTTTTAATAATGTTGGGAGTTGGTTGGGTATCTTCACGTAAAACACAATCCTCTTTGGATTTTTTCCTTGCAGACCGTTCATTAAAAGCCTGGGTTACGGCGATTTCTTCTACAGCTAGTTCAGAAAGTGCTTGGGCANTTTTGGGCACTGTGGGGCTTGCTTATAAGGANGGTCTATCCGCAATTTGGTTTTTGCCTGGCTGCTTGATGGGTTATATGATNAATTGGTTTTTTNTTGCAGAAAAACTTAGAAAAAGATCAGCAGAAACTCAAGCAGTAACCTTACCCGATTACATCGAAATTTATTTTGATGATACAAGCCATCTACTACGTTTAATCTCTTCGGTCATTATATTTTTTTGTATGATTGCTTATGTTTCGGCGCAATTCACGGCCATTGGAAAAACATTTGATGCCGTTTTTGGTGTCCCACGTTTTTTAAGNATTACAATNGGAGGCTTNATTGTCTTGGGTTACACAATAATGGGAGGCNTCCGTGCTGTTGCTTGGACTGATTTTATTCAAGGTCTCATAATGATTTTTAGTTTGATTGTTTTATCTCTGGTAGCGATGCAAAATTTGGGAGGAGCCTCCGAAATGTTAATAGAAATCAAAAANANCTCTCCAAAAACCCTTGAATGGATGGGNGGTAAGTCCACCTCGGCATTTATTGGTTCAATGGTTGGTCTCCTGGGAATTGGGTTAGGATACCCAGGGCAGCCACATGTGGTTACTCGTTATATGGCGGCAAAAAATACCAAGGCCATTCAAAATGGAACATGGATTGCTCTTGGATGGGGATTACTCATGTATTCCTCATCCATTTTATTAGGTGTTTGTGGTAAAGTCTTATTTCCTGGGTTGGAAGATCCTGAGTATTTATTCCCAAAAGCTGCCGAGCAACTTTTACCAATATTTTTAACGGCTATTGTGTTGACAGGAGTTTTATCTGCAATCATGTCAACCGTTTCGGCACAAATTTTAGTTGCAGCTTCAACAGTGGCGCACGATATTTTTTACAAAATACTAAACCAATCTTTAACGAATGAAAAAATATTATTTGTAAGTAGGTTAACGGTTTTTTTACTAGGTTTAGGTGCTATGCTGATTGCGTTAGGAGAGAACCGTGTTATTTTTTGGTTCGTTTTATTTGCATGGTCGGGGTTAGGTGCCAGTTTTGGTCCGTTGATACTTTTTACACTATATTGGGAAAAGGTAACTCGACAAGGCGCGATTGCGGGAATGTTGACAGGATTTGGGATTACATTAGTTTGGAAAATCTCTGGTTTATCTGATTCCATTATTTATGAGTTGGTGCCAGCTTTTTTGTTCTCTTGTGTTGCTATTTATCTTGTAAGTAAAGCAACTAATAAAACAATTTAGTTTTAGAATTTAAAATATTCAAAATAACGATTGCCATTTTATCTGTAGTTCCTTTTCGGTCATTTACAAATGATTTTGCTTTAGCAGATAATTCAATGCGATTGCTGCTATGTTCTAACAAGGTCTGAACTTTTTCTTGAATGTCTTTTGCATTATAAACAGTAAAGGCTATTCCAAGCCTATTGGCCTCATTAGCAACAGGTGCTATATTTTCTATATGAGGTCCATGTAATACAATTAAACCTTGTGATAAAGGTTCAATCAGGCTGTGCCCACCACCGGGTTTAACCATACTACGCCCAATGAAAGCCACTTGTCCCAGAGAATAAAGTTTTGTTAATTCACCCATGGTGTCTAAAAGTATGACATCATCTGGGGTATTTTTTCCTAATGAAGAGCGTCGATAAAAAGAAATTTTTTTCTTCTCTAAAAATTTAGCTAACTCCTCTACCCTTTCTATTCTTCTTGGGGCAAGAATTAAAATTAAATTAGGGTGCTTGTTCTTAAGTTGCTGGTGAGCTTCCAAAATAATTGTTTCTTCTCCAGGGTGGGTGCTTCCGGCTATCCATATAGGAGAATTCGTTTTTAATTTAAAAATATTTTTTAATTGTGCTGTTTCTTGCTCTGTCATCGTTTGCAGTGCATCGAATTTTAGATCGGCAACTACCTTGACTTTTTCTGGGTTTACTCCAAGAGATAAAACAGCTTGTTGGCTATTTTTATTTTGCATATATAGCCGATCGAATTTTTGGAACAAGTTTTTAAATAGAAGCCCTATTTTTAAATAAGCTTTTACCGACTGATATGAAATACGACCATTAAGTAAAATTATAGGGGTATTTTTTTTGTGTAATTGATCTATTAATCCAGGCCAAAAACCTGTGTCCATTATGATATATAGGTCGGGCTTAATTTTTTTTAGTGTAAGCCAAGTAAAGGGCAGGCAATCTAAAGGTTGAAAGAATATATTTTCTGCCATTTTAAGATGTTTCAAGGCAGATTCGTAGCCAGAGTCGGTGGTTACAGAGACAACAATTCTTAAACTTGGATCTTTTTCTTTAATTTGTTTTAGAACTTGCTTCGCCGACTTCACTTCACCTATTGAAAGAGCGTAGAGCCAAAGGATTTTTCTATTGTCTTTTTTTTGGGGTGGAGCAAAACCAAAATGGTGTAGAAGAAATTTAAGTTTATGTTTAGAGAAGCAAGACATTAAAATGAATAAGGGGACTATCACAATGGAAATCAGTAATGAGAAAATATGATAGATTAAGGTCATAAATAAAAATTTTGAGCTTACGCAGGATGTGTTTCTTGGATAACTTCTAAAGTGCGGCGGATTGCCCCTCGATGTTGGCGAACTGTTTCAGATGCAGCCCGACCGGCTTTTTCCCTTAATTTGGGCTTCATTATAAACTTTTTAAGAATAGAATAGAGTTCTTCTTCTTTTTGTAGTTGAATACCACCACCTGATTCAACAAGCAACCTAGCTTCTTCTTCAAAATTGTTCATATGTTTACCGAAAAGAACAGGAGTTGCGAACGCTGCTGGCTCGAGAATATTTTGACCCCCAAAACGTGGATTAAAACCACCTCCAACATAAGCCAGTTTGGCCTTGGCGTAAAAACTATTAAGAATACCTATCTTGTCTAACAATATTATTGGGCAAGGATTGTTAACCCACTCATCTTGCTGTGCTTCAGAATATAAGGTGTAATTGACATTAAATTCTTGGATTAGGTCTTCTACTTCACGACATCTTTGTAAGTGTCGAGGCGCAATCACTCCTAGAAGATTTGGGAAGTCTTTCTTTAACTTAAGGAATGCTTCCATAGCAGGTCCCTCGTCTCCTGGTCGAGTGGAGCCAAAAACTATCAAAAAAGAGTTTGGATTAAATACAAGGGAGCCGTGAGTATCAGATCCAGTAGGAATAATATCAAATTTAATATTATCTGTTATTCGTACTTTTTCTTCGGAAACTCCTAACGCCAATAATCGCTTAGCATCCTTTTGAGATCGCATTGAAAAAAGGGTTATAGCCTCTGTCACCCATAAAAAGAAACTATTAAATTTCTTATACCGTTCAAAAGATTTTTCAGATAATCTTCCATTAACTTGCAATACGGGGATATTTTTATTTTTACATATTCTTAATAAAGAAGGCCATAATTCTGCCTCAATAAGAATTAATTGTGATGGCATAATGTGATTAAAAACGGGATTAAGCCATAACGGAAAGTCAAAGGGCAATCTGAAAACATTAGGCAAATTTTCTTCCATTGCTAGCGTAAATCCAGCAAGAGTAAAAGTAGACAAAACAATAGGACGTATTTCACCGTGTTCTTTTAATGAGTTAATGAGAGTTTTCGCTAATCGTACTTCGCCAACTGATGAAGCATGTATCCACAAACTCTTTTTTAAATGAGGAAGGTCATTTGCGCCCTTTATTTTTTCCCTAATATTTTTTCGAAAATCGGATGATATCAAATACCCCAAAAGCAAAAAGGGCAATGCGACAAGTATTAAAGTCCCTGTTAGAATATAGAANAAAAAATCCATAGGCTGAGAGTATACTCCTACGAGGAGTTTAAAAATATCGATAAATATGTCTGAACTATTTTACAAAATAATATCCCCCAATCGGAAATGGTATTACTTGCCATTTTTTTGGTTTTTTAGGTTTGTTTCTTTTTTTTATCTTTTGGGTCATCATTTTCGTTTATGGGCTTATAGATGGGGAATTTTCCCTCGACGAAGTCTTGATTGCCGAGTCATTAGTGTGGGGAACCTAACTCTTGGAGGGACGGGTAAAACACCTTTCGTTATGATGATTGCNGAAACACTGAGGGGCAATGGGTTNAAGCCCGGCATTNTAACTNGNGGGTACAGCGGCAGATCTAAAAAGCCTGTTAATATAGTTTGTGANGGGAAATCTATTCTTTCATCTCCTCAGTTGGTAGGGGACGAAGCAGTGATGATGGCAGAAAAGTTAAAGAATGTTCCGATAATAACTGGTTCAGATAGATTTCAAACTGGTCGTTATGCTTTAGAAAATTTCGAAATTGATACCTTGATTTTAGATGATGGCTTTCAACATTTAGCTTTGCATAGAGACCTAGATATTCTTCTNTGTGATCATGAANGACCTTTGGGAAACAATTATCTCTTCCCAGCAGGAGAATTACGTGAACCTGTAAGNGAAACAAGAAGGGCNGATATGATTTGCTTCACTAGATATTTGGGTGGCTCTGTCAAGTTTCCCTCTAAGTANCTAGGAACCATCCCNCAAATTAAGACACATCTCCGTTTGGATTCCATAATAAATATGGAAAATGNTGATATTTNCGAAGTTGAAATTTTAAAAAACAAATCGGTAGCAGCGTTTTGCGGCATCGCTTATCCGGAAGGATTTCGTCAGGTTTTGCAGGATACGCATTTACAATTAAAGTTGTTTAAGGCTTTTCCCGACCACCATGAATATACTCTAAATGATATTAGAGAGTTCGAGGATAGAGCAACAAGAGAAGGCGGAAAATTAATTCTTGTTTCCGAAAAGGACGCGGTTAAATTAAAAAATTTTAAATTTTCATTGCCATTCTACAAGGTAGTGATTGACTTAGAGATTTTAGAAGGTAGAGAAGTTTTTAACAACAATATTACTACAAACCTTCACTCGNGTGAGCGTAACAAGGATTGAAGAATAGTCGGGTTTTTTGTATTCAAAAACTCCAACTATTTTTTACTTATAAAATGATCGAAATAAAAAACCTTAATTCCAATCAACGTTTTCTTCTAAATATATTAGTTCCCTCTCTGTATGCTTTACCACTGATTATTGCTTTTCTAGGACCCAAAAATTTTGGTTTTGGCCATGAAAAGCTAGTTTATTTAGGGTTAGGGATAGGTGCTGTTGGTTTGACTATTTGGATTTTAGCTATGCTGACTTTAGGTTCTTCTCTGGCTGTTTTACCTGGAGCAGATCGGTTGGTCACTCGAGGAATTTATCGATATTTTCGCCATCCAATTTACATTGGAATTGTTTTAACTCTTAGCGGCTTATTTTTAGCTTGCGGTTCTTCAATTTGCTTATTCTATGTAATTACAATTGTAGTCCCTTTGAACATCTATCGCGCTCGTTCTGAAGAAAAATTTTTACGGGAACATTTAGGTGATGTTTACAAAACATATTACGCCATCACTTATTTTTAGTTTTCCTAATGATTTTGAAAATAAAATTTCGTGCTCTTCTCACCTTATGCAGTGAACCCATTGAAAACGGTGTATTGATAATAGAAAACGGAAACATTTTAGAAGTANTTTCAGAACCGNCATACNAAANNACAGATAATATTCTGGATCTTTCTGACCATCTTTTAATGCCGGGCTTTGTTAATGCGCATAGTCATCTTGGGTTGACAGCCCTAGCAAATAAAATTTCATATGCTAGCAATTTTGCCAGATGGATTGGTGATTTGATTTCTTTAGATTCTGCTTTAAGTGATGAGGAAAGAAGAAGAAATATAATTGCAGGCGCAAGCGAAATGAAATCTTCNGGGGTAACAGGTTTAGCAGATTATGTAGCTGACTCAGCTTTGTTAAAGTCAATTTATGAATTAGGTTTTCGATGTGTTTTATTTTTAGAAACAATTGGTTTTCAAGAAAGTAAGGCTGAATCTGTGGCATATGAAATGGAGGCGGTTTTAAAAACTAATAAGTTAAATTTGCCCTTAGGTATTGCCCCTCACGCACCCTANTCNGTTTCTGCAAATTTATTACGCAGATTANATGANTTGTCAAAAAAGTATGGGTGCCTTTTNTCTACCCACNTGGCCGAAACTAAGGAAGAGGTTCNGTTCATTGAAAAAGGTNAAGGNCCTTTGTTAAGCCTTTTAANAAANAGGNAAGTTTTTGATGANAATTGGAAACTACCTGCTACAAGTCCTACTCGCTACCTAGAATCTCTAGGCNTTANNGATGATCTTATCGCTATTCATTGNAATTTCATCGATAATNANGACATAAANTNTATAAANGCAGCCGTATTTTGTCCAAAAAGCACAAATTGGTTTGGNCGCAGTCCCACAATTCCTGTTAGAAAGATGTTGGATGCAAATATACCTGTGGCTTTAGGATCAGATTCTATGGCTAGCAACGATTCTTTGAACTTTCTTGAGGAAATATGCATGGCGGATAAACTATTACCAGATGTAAGCCGCAAAGAAATCTTAACGATGGCAACTCGTTATGGAGCGGAAATTTTAAGATTCCCCTGCGGGAAAATAGAAGCAGGACAAAAAGCAGATGTGATTGGATTTCGAATCGATACCGAAATGCAAGACTGGTATGATTTGCCTTTTGATTTAGGAGCTAAGAAAGTTGATTTTTATATGATAAATGGCAAATTTTAATTTTTTATTTCAGCCCTGCCAATGAGTTGGTTCAAATACAAACTAGCATTACCATAAAAATTGAATTCTGCTGACATGTATTGATAATTCCCGCATAATCCCCTATAATCTTTTTAAAAACAAATATTTAATGAGATTTAGCGTCGTATGCAAAAATTTATTTGTGTAATTGTAATTTGGAGTATCCTGTTTTTTCTTTCCGGTTGTTGGTTAAAGGCGGGCACTGGTTCCCCGATGGGGTTTAAGCGCATTACCCCGAGCATGGAAAAGGAAATGGAGCAGCTTATTAATGCGGGCTGTGACAAAGAATACCAATATTATGACAGAGAAATCGCTTTTTTATACTCTATTATTCCGGGTGGGGGGCAATGGTATACTGGAGAAAAAGAAAAAGCGTGGCTTTATCTATTGTCTTCGCCTTTGATAGTCCCATATATTGTGTCTTTTCAAGATGCGCAGAATTCAGTTGATTACTACAACTTTAGATATACAGCAAAGTTTTGCAAATCCAAATTTAAGATCGCAAAAAAAAAGTATGACATGGGATGAAATCTAACAGAAAAAACATAAATGCATATTAAATAAAACTTTATATTTCTATAATATGAGCGAAAAATTTTTAGGCCCTTAAGGTGGTAGTAGAGTTATTAAGAACAAAACCTAAATGGGCTGGCATAGGAAAGAATTAATAAAAAATTAGTTTTTTTTTTTTTAATTTTATGATAGGATCCACCACCATTGGGCTTATTTTATGGTAATGGCGTTANATTTGGTAAAAAGCTCCTATGATCACCGTTTCAAAGTAAAAATATCCTTTTAAATTAAAATTTAAAGTTAAAAACCTCCAAATAAAGTTGCAGCTTTGGAAATCAAGGTGTAGAGTGGGGGTTTTTTATTTGCTGAGCTGGCATAGCTCAGTTGGTAGAGCAGCTGATTTGTAATCAGCAGGTCGGGGGTTCGAGTCCCTTTGCCAGCTCCAGTTAAAATTTTT
>PBKP01000043.1 GCA_002721515.1 Nitrospina sp. | reverse complement strand
ATTAATCCCTTAGACGGGAATATTCTAGAAGAGTTTTTTTCTCCATGTTCAGGTTTATTATTTACTGTTCGCGAACACCCTCTAGCACATAAAGGTTCTACATTGGCACGTATTGCTAAAGATGCAGACAAAAAATGAAAGAAAAAATTCTCTCATTACCTAATCCTTTTGGAAGCAACCTGGAGATTTATAAAAATATCTGGGGTAAATCCGCTGAACCTTTATCTATCGTGAGTGGATTGCAAGGAGATCATCTTAATGGAATGTTTTTAAATTGCCATCTAACTCAATTTTTAGACAGCGTCGTAGAGGGCATTGACCCTAATTACACTTTAACAGGTCAAGTACAAATTTTTCCAGTGGTAAATGCAAATGCAGCACAATCTGGTTCTCGGTTATGGTCATTGGATGGGATGGATATGGATCTTGCTTTTCCTGGCAACCCAGCAGGAGAAGCATCAGAGGCCATCGCCTCTGCTATTTTACAAAATACAAAAGACTCCTATTGGGGCTTAATATTGACTTCCGCATCACCACATTATGAAGATGCAACCCATGTCAAAATTTATAAATCAAACAGTACAACAAAAAAACTATGTCGTGATCTACAAATAAAAATTGCCCGGCAACAAAAAAAATCTTCTGACCAAATGGTCAACTTATTTCACCACTGGCAAGAACAGGAAACTTCTTCTGTAATGATTTCATCAGGTTCTCCCAGAACGATCAACTCAAAACAATGCGAAATCTTATTTCAGGGAATTTTAAACTTTATGAAAGCAGAAGGTATCTTAAAAGATCATCGCGATACAAAATCTGGATGCAAAACCAAAACTTTAGTCTATAAACCTGATGATGAAATATCAGTCCAAACCACGTCAGCAGGAATGTTTCTAAAAGAAGTTCAAGTTGGTAGCCAGTTAAAAAAAGGTCAAAAAATTGGTGAAGTCCGCGACTTATATAGTGGAAAAAGGCTTGAACAACTCATTTCACCTGAAGATGGGCTTCTTATAACCCTAAGACAATACCCAATTGTCTATGAAAAAGAACCGATTGCTATAATTTTATCGACTAAAGATAACTGGAGTAAAATAGGTCATGCAATCAGATCAATCGTAAAAAAATAAAAAAATTACTTTTTATTATTTAGATCTGCTAATTAAATAATATCGCTCAAAAATAATTAACAAAAGATTGATGCTGTGCGATAAAATTATTAACGGACAATACCGCAAAGCAGCCTCTTCAAATGTCTCCTACTAATTCGATTAACAATCAATTTATTATTCAAAATGACTCGGGTTATCGCTATTCCATCGAGCCTTTTTTATTAGTAAATTTTTCATTATTGAAACCAGGACAAGAAGTTCTTGACATTGGAACTGGATGCGGGATTATTCCTCTTCTCATGATTAATCGCGAACCCCAGCTCAAGATTACTGGAGTAGAAATACAAGATTCTGCTGTCACAATCGCAAAGAAAAATGTGACCAATAACAAAAAAATAATAAAAATTATGGATGGAGATTTTCTGGATAACAAATTAAACTTTTCTAACGAACAGTTTGATTTAATAATATCTAACCCCCCCTACAGAAAAATAAACTCAGGTCGATTAAATCAGAATGAAGGTAAGGCTATCGCAAGACATGAATTAAAACTTAACCTACAAAAAATGCTGCAAAAAGCAAAAGCATTTTTAAAGAAAGGTGGTCACATAACTTTAGCTTACCCGCCTATAAGATTACAAGAAACATTACGTGAACTTGAAAATCAAAAGCTATTTCCATGTCGTATTCGTTTTATACATGGGAAAAAAAAATCAAAGGCTAAAATATTTCTAATAGACGCTAAAAAAGGACAAAAGAGTGATTTAATAGTCGATTCACCACTGTATGTTTATAATAAAGATGGAAGCTATACTAGGGAGATGCAAAAGATTTATGATTCCTTTAATTGTGTTGACGGGTCCAACTACATCGGGAAAAAGTAAAACCGCACTTGCCTTGGCAAAAACACTAAATACAGAAATCATTAGTGCCGATTCAATGCAAGTCTACAAATATTTCGATATTGGAACCGCCAAACNTTCGNCNAAAGAACGNCAAAGTATTCCACATCACTTAATTGANATTCTTGAACCTGATCAAGAATTTAATGCTTTNGATTTTAAAACNTATGCATTGAAATCTATTTNCGANCTCATNAATCGAAATAAAATTCCTATNTTAGTTGGCGGAACTGCACTTTACTTNAAAGTATTAATTCAAGATTATGACTGTGCTGTTGAAATTTCAGAAAAAACTAGAAATAAAATAGAACAGGATATCTTGCGCCAAGGGATAAAAACTATCTACGAAAAGTTAAAATCTATAGATCCGCATTTCGCTGAAAAAATATCAGAAACAGACTTAATAAGAATTAAAAGAGCTTTAGGGGTTTTTATAGAAACAGGCAAACCATTCTCAGAGTTTCATAAGGAAGATGATATTTCCAAAAACCAATTTCCCATTCATACATTTATCTTAGAATGGGACCGATCTGTACTTTATAAAAATATTGATCATCGTGTTGACACCATGATTGAAGATGGATTAGAAAGTGAGGTTAAAGGTATCTTGGATCGTGGTTACGCCACAAATTTAAAGCCCTTAAAAAGTATCGGTTATGCTCAGATGACACGTTATCATAGGGGAGATTTAACTTTGGAGAGAGCTATTTATGAAATAAAACGTGAAACTCGTCACTATGCAAAGCGACAACTTACGTGGTTTCGAAAAATGGCGGACGCCCAACGTCTAGCCACAGATAAAAAGGATACACCGGAAACTCTCAGTGAAAAAATTCTTTCTCGTCTTCCCAATATAGCAGCTTTTTTATTCTCATTTGTTTTAGTCGCCAGTTTTGGTAGTAACTCGGAAGCGAAAAATATAAAACAAGATTTTGAACAAGCAAAGAATAATTTTTTTCAAAACAAATTGGTTAAAGCTGAAAACCAATTCCTATCAATTCAAAATTCATCTCCCCATTCAAAAGAAGACAAGCGTTCCCGTTTTTTACTGGCCCTTTTATATATGCAATCCAATAAAAATAAACAGGCAATTGAAATATTGATCCCTCTTATTAAAGTTTATCCTGAAGTGCAAGATTATATTTTGCTAAACCTTGCAAAAGCAGAATTAAATGCAAAAAATTTCGAAAAAGCTCAAACATACATCTTTAGACTCCTAAAGTTTTTTCCGGAAACGCAGCTCTATCCAGAAGCGCAAATCATTCTATCTGAAACTTACAGTCAATCTAATGCTGAGAGTAAAGCTGTTGCAATTTTTAAAGAAACTATCAATACCCTGGAAAATTCTTCTCATTATAAATTTTTCCAATCCTATATACCCGAAATTATTTTTAAACTAGCAGAAAACCAAGTGAAACTGGGAAAGAAATTAGAAGCTTATATAAATTACCGTCAACTTTTTATTAAATACCCTAATCACAAACTTACATCTGATGCCAAAACCGCAATAAGCAAGTTAGTTGGATCCAATGATATAAATGAAATCCCTTTAAGTTTTTCAGAGCATGCAATAAGAATTAAACAATTATTTAAAGGAGCTCGGTACAAAGAAATCATGGCTGAGGTAACACAAATCAAAAATGGCATTAACCCGATGCCAGGCCGTTTTTATTTCTTTCTTTCCAATGCTTACCGTGGATTACGTGATAGAAAAAAAGCAAATATTGCTTTAAAGGAATTCTCCAAATTATATCCGAAACATTTACACATCGAAAAAGCTAAATTTAATATAGGACGAAACCTTTGGAACCTTGGAAAACCTTTAGCTGGAGCAAAATATTTTAAGGAAGTCGCGGCAAATAATCCGTTAACAGAGCATGCTATTAAAGCTTTGTTTTTTCTTGGAAAAATTAATGAAGAGCTTAAAAATTATTCTAAATCGATCAAACTATACCAAAAGGCTTTGGACAAATACCCCGATAACTATTACGGTCAATGGGCTGGTTGGCGAATTGGTTGGATAAATTATATAGATGGAAAATTTGATCAAGCACTTGAGCGTTTTCAATTTGTAGCCACACAATTTCCAAATGGACCTCTCATAGAATACAACCTCTACTGGGCGGCTAAATCAGCACAAAAAATTGGGGACAAGGAAAAAGCCAAGACATTATTTCAAAATGTAGCAAAACTATATCCCTACACATTTCATGGAATCCGTGCAAAAGAAATAATGAATGAACAAGGAATATTAATTCCTGAAACTAATGAAAAAAAGCTAATTTTAAAAACTCCTGTTAATCTACCTCGAGAATTAAATCAAAGGGAAATGTTCCATTACATCCGCGCAAAAGAATTATCTACAATGGGACTTTCTACAAGCGCTATAAATGAAATAAAACAACTAGAAAAATCTATTCGGAAAAATTTAACAGGGGTTTTGTGGCTTTCTAATCTTTACCGTAATGCCAATGGGTTCTCCGAATCACTTAAACTTTTACAATTATATAAAGACTTTGCTACTAAGTCTGGGGAACGCTCCTTATCTTTAAACTTCTGGAAATATTTTTTCCCTCGCGCCTATCCAGACGCAGTTGCCTTATATTCAAAAAATCAAAATGTAGATCCTTATTTTGTACATGGAATAATTCGTCAAGAAAGTATGTTTGATAGCAAAGCTATTTCCCCTGCAGGCGCTCGTGGTCTCATGCAAATAATGCCTTCCACAGGAAAAAGGCTTTATTCAAGGACTAAGTTGAAAAAACCATTTGAGGCTGACATTTTGTTTGAACCTGATTTAAATATCCAACTGGGCGTAAAATATGTAAGCCAATTAAATAAACGATTTGGAGGAGACGGAACGCATATTTTGATTTCATATAATGCAGGACCCCATATTCTTAAAAAGTGGCTCAAACGATTCAGTCATTTAAATGACCTAGATGTATTTATTGAATCTATACCCTATCCAGAAACAAGACGATATGTAAAACATGTTTTAAGAAACCGAAGCATTTATAAGGCTCTTTATTCTAACTCTTAAAATTTTAATTTATTTATATTTAATATTCGTTTGCTAACCAGATATAATCATCAATATGAAATCTAAGGTCTATATTAAGAAGGTTCAAAGTTACTCGATAATCCAAATCGAATCCTTTATCCAGGAAGCATTATCGGTAATTGATGAGAAAGGAATTCTTTTTTCTAAAGGACAAAAGGTATTACTGAAACCTAACCTTCTAAGAGGGTTCAATCCCGAAAACTGCGTAACAACTCACCCAGTAGTTGTTGAAGCTACATGCCGAGTTCTGAAAGATTATTCTATCGGGCACATCACCATAAGCGATAGCCCCGCCCTAGGAAGTTTAAAAGCAGTTGCAAGTAAGGCAGGTTATGATCAATTAAAAAGAAAATATGGTGTTAATATTACACCTCTAACAAATCCTGTTCCCTTTAAAAATAGTGAAGACATCCCTCATTTGAAAATTGCCGGCTGTCTAAAAGAGTTTGACCATATTATCAACATGCCTAAAGTTAAATCGCATTGTCAAATGGAAATGACTCTCGCCATAAAAAANCTGTTTGGGCTTGTCATTGGTAAACGCAAACCGGTCCTACATTGCCTTGTTAAAAATAACAAAATTAAATTTGGNAAAATGTTGATAGACATAGCACNANANGTGAANCCCTGTCTTACAATTGCTGATGGNATTCAAGCTATGCAGGGNCAAGGNCCTATTAACGGCAGTCCTTACNATCTGGGAATACTTGCAGCATCAAAGGATATGACGGCTCTNGATCGTATCGTTGCAGAAATTTTAATGCTTCCCAAAGTATATGCGCTAGANGCAGCACGTTTAAAAAAATATGGAAATTATGATTTGGAGAAATATTGAAATTTTCGGAGCAATGGATATTTCAAGCTTGANCGTATCAGATTTTAAATCNGCTCGNCCCATAGACATCTCTTTCAATCCCTACAGGGTCATGAAATCTTTTTTTAAACAATTTTATGAAGTAGGAATTAAAGAAAAAGCAGAACGTTATTAATAGAGGACTGTGAAATTATCGTTCCAAAAAAATTTAATATGAATGCAAAACAATCTCAGGCAAATTATAAAAAAACAAACTAGAAAAAAGGATTCCTATTTTGACGCAAAAATTAAAAAAATCACAAAGTGAGTGGCAAGAAAAATTGACNGAAGAACAATTCAAGATTTGCCGAAAAAAAGGAACAGAACCTGCGTTTTCTGGAAAGTATTGGGACTGCCACGATAAGGGCACTTATCACTGCATCTGTTGCGATGAACCCTTATTTTCTTCTTTGGCAAAATTTGACTCCGGTACCGGTTGGCCAAGTTTTTATGAATCTATCGATTCCAACTCGGTCGTCACAGAAGAGGATTCATCCTTTTTTATGCGCAGGGTTGAAGTGCTTTGTAGGAAATGCGATTCGCATCTCGGGCACGTGTTTGAGGATGGCCCAGAACCTACTGGTTTACGCTATTGTATAAACTCAGCATCCTTAGAGTTGAAATAAACTAATGATCCTCCCAAGTTATAATCAAGGATTAGATATTTATTTTTCAAAAAGCTCTTTTTACTCATGAACGTATTTCATAGCGAGATAACAATTGTCTAATGTAACCCACTCGCTGGAAATCTTCCATTTTTACAAATAATTTTTCTGCTCTTTTTAGGTGATAAATAGCCTTTTCTGGTTCTGGTATATTTTCACGGTATAAATTCCCTAACATCATATGGCCGTCCGCAAAGTTCGGTTTAATCCTAATGACTTCACGAAATGCCATACAGGCATCGTCATATAACTCGGCATCCGCCAGAGATAATCCTAAATAAAACTGCACCTGAACCGAATCTGGTTTTAAAACTACAGCCTTTTTTAAATATTCCACTGCTTCTTTAAAATTCCCCTTTATACGGCTAGCAATGCCCAAATAAAAATAAACATTTGAATCTTTCGGGCAAACTTCCTCGGCTCTATTTAATACCGTAATTGCTTCTTCTATTTCATTCTGTTTGATGTAAGAAGCACCTAAAGCCGTGTAGGCATGAATAAATTGAGGGTTAAGGTCTATGGATTTTTTAAAAACCCATACCGCTTTATGCAGGGCATCAATGCCATTTTCTTCCATACAACCATAGGCTACCCCCATATTATAATAGGCATCCAGGAAGTCCGGTTTGAATCCACGTGCCATTTGATAAGCATCAACTGCGGCTTGATACCAAGTCAGGTTCTGCAAACGCAAGCCCTCCTTTAACCACTCCTCGGCAGCCTTATTTTTTTCTTGCACCTCATCCTTTGGTCGATAAAGTTGATGCACCAAAGAGGCTCGTTGAAAATCATTCTGGCGAATATACAATTGTTCAGCTGTTTCAAGAAATTTCACAGCACGTTTAGGGTTTCTCAATTTTTTTATATGCAGGTAACCCATCAAATAGTGACCCTCAGCAAATTCTGGCCATACCCGCACAGCCCTTTTAAAGGCTTGTCGCGCTACTGTATGATATCCAAACTCCAAATAAGCCTGACCTATCAAAGCGCATATATTTGCAAAAATCTTTTTTGGGGCCTCTAAGTCTTTTTTGTTCATCTCATATACATCACGGTTTCGCCCAAGTCGGTCAAAAATAAAAGTCAACCAATAGTCTGCAATTGCGAAGTCGGGAGCCATTGGAACAATTTTTTTAAATGCCGCGTAAGATTTTTTCTCCTTTCCCTGCATCCAGTAGGCAGTTCCCAAGTCAATATAAATCTGTGGATAATTGGGCTTTAAGCGAGCTGCTTTGCGATAATTCTCAACTTCTTGCTTTCGATTTCCTAAAGCCATATAAATATGACCCAATAAATGATATGCCGGATAAGCATTTGGACTGATCTGTAAAACATCAAGAAATACAGCAATTGCTTCATTATAAAATCCTTGCGCTGTAAGTTTTATCCCCCCCTCAAACAACGCTGAGTCTTCCCATGGATATGGCAGGAGATCTTCAATAACTTGAACCAGCCGAGGAACAGAAAGTTCAATATTCTTTATAGCTTCAAAGTGTTCTGCTAATTCTGGATTGCTATTTTTGAGCTCATCTCCAACCGTAGATAATGGAACTCCCGTCTCTGTCTCTGGGTTCTTTATTATTTTTGTTTTATTTTTACCCAAAATTAACCTCAAAACTTAATTTGAATCTGTATTCGCTATTTATATTGTACAAAAATGTTTGTCTAAAAACCGTTTCAGATTGTTTATGTAATTGAGTTGACAGAAAAAAATAATGCCAAGACTTAGCACTTTAATAAGAAATTTGATGAAATTAATATATTGGTAATCCAGAACAGAGATTTAGGTTTCTCAAGAAGGTATTTTATTCTGAGTAAAAAGGAGAGTTTTTGTATTGGGAAATGCCACGTGAAAAAAGAACATTCAAAACTGCCACTGCAGGCACGCCTAAAATCATGCCAACAACGCCGAACAACTCTCCACCCAGAAGCACAGCAAATATCACCGCGACAGGGTGTAAACCAATATTTTCGCCTACTATACGCGGAGTGATAACCATACCCTCAATCACTTGGACAAATGCAAAAACACCTGCAACCCCAAAAACGGATAACCATTCCTGCGTATGTATACTGGTCAATATTGCGGCGGGGGCAAAACCCAATATTAATCCAAGGTAAGGAACCAAATTAACCAGACCTGCCATGAGGCCCAATGAAAGACTCATAGGAGTATCACATAGATATAATCCGAAGGAATACATTAATCCCATTAAAGTCACTACCATCAATTGCCCTCTAACAAAACTCGCCAAAACCCGATCTACCTCAAGAATTAATTCCCGTGTCTTTGCCTGTAATCTAGGTGGAATCATATCCAATAGCCGCTTGTTTATTGAATCAAAATCTCTTAGCAGGTAAAACATAACCACTGGAATGATAATAAAATTGGCTACCATCAAAATAATATTAAATAAGTTTGAAATAGAACCCCAAAGAAGTTTCCCAGAAAATTGCAAAGACTTCATAGGGAGTTCTCCAAAACGGGCTAAAACCTCATTCAGAATTTCCTCTACCTTTTTTGGGTCAAACCCAGTTATCATATCTAACGCTGGCCGGAACCAATCCTGAAAAATCCCAATATACATGGGAATGTTCTGCATTAGCTTTTCTGTTTGCATACTCAATATAGGTATAAACAAAATACAAGCAAATACAAGCAACAAAAAAAAGACCGTCATCAGAAATATTACTGCCCCGGTCCTGCGTAAACCCTTGCTCACCATTTTATCGACTAAAGGATCCATTAGATAAGCGAGAGCAAATGCAATTAAAAAAGGAGCGATCACTCGGCGAGAAAAATAAAATATAACAAAAAGAATGAAAAAGAAAAATAAAGCGATGAGAATAGAATTTTTATTTTTAACCTGATTCATAATCTACATATCTGCCATAGGTATCGGAAGAGCATCGGGATTTTTTTCAATTAGCACTTCCGTACCTTTTTCCCAATAACGATGAAATGATGGCAACAAAAAGTCAGCAATTTTGCGACTGGTCAAATCGAAAGCTTCTAATTCAGCTGACAATTCATATTCATCTTTGACTGTAGCAAAATCGCTTTTTGCAGCTATCAAGTAAGAATCTATTGCTGAAATAGCCTTTATACTTATATTCACCTGCACCATCTTCATTTTTTTATCATTATTTTTTTTTAATTTTGAAATTGCCGTGCCCACGATAACGATATCTGCTCCAGCTTTCAAGCCGATATTTCTAGCACTATCTAAATTCCCTTTAATTGCACTAAGTACAATGGCTTCTGGAATTGTATCTCGGATACTGTTTCTATCAACAACTTCAATACCAGACTCTAAAAAGCTTTTTGTTAATTGGGTTTCGGAAATAGGAACCACATCCCAAAAAGAAGAGAGAGGAGCTGAAGTAAAACTTTTTTCCTTCATTAAAACCACGACTTTATTTTCGCTAAGAGGATCAGCAACAATACCTATACTCGCTAAAGCCTGTTTAACTGCACCAGAAAAAAATCTAACTTCCAGGATCACTTCGCTTGTTTTATTTTCTATATCATCCAAGGCCTGTAAATATCTGTAGCTTTTTATATAACGACTAGCTCTCCTAATAATCCTTTTTAGATCTCGTTGGTTTGCCACAAATTCCTCTTCTCCCATTAAATCCTGAAAGGCTAACTCCATCGCATTTTTCATTGCGGAAGCTACCGCCTTTTTTCGAGCCGTCACATAGTTTTCATTTTTTACAGGCACAACAGCGATCCCCTCATAGGAATCCTTTAAAATGGGTTGCGCAAATGCAAGTTGATTATAGATTTGCAAAAATGTAAAAAACATAAAACCAATAACCCACTCAATTTTTATTAAACAAGTATTTCTCATATTTTTTTTCTGTTTTGACGCGATATTGGTGACTGTGCCTCTACAAGTTTTTTTAGCAACCTTACTTCTTTTGGTTGTAAAAAACGGCAGGCGCCTAATGGTAGCCCAGTTAAATTGAGTCCACCGAAATGGGTGCGCTGCAATTTAATAACAGGATGCCCAATATGTTCACAAACCTTTTTAATGTGCCTATTCTTCCCTTCGGTAAGCGTCATAATAAGAAAACAATTTTTACCACTACTTTTTTGAATTTTGACATCAATCGATTTAAACTTCTCACTCCCAATATGAACACCGCGTTTTAACCGTTTGAGGGTTTTTTCGTTTGGCATACCAGAAACTTTTACCTTATATGTTCTTTCCACTTTATATTTAGGAAGTAAAAGTTTCTTTCCCAACACACCATTATTAGTAAAAAGCAACACTCCCTGAGTGTTGTAATCCAAGCGCCCTACCGGGAAAATCCTGACTTTTGTTACTCGAACATATTCCATGACAGTGGTTCTTCCATGTTTATCTTGTTCCATTGTGGTAAGGCAACCCGTTGGTTTGTTTAAAATCACATATACTTCCTTTTGCTTTTTTGGAATTAGTTTACCTAAAATTCTTATATGGTCCTCACTGGGATCCGCCAATGAACCTAGCTGGGTTACTACTTCATTATTGACTTTGACCTTCCCATCTTTAATCCATCTTTCGGCTTCCCGTCGAGAAGCTAAGCCAGCATCAGCTATTATTTTTTGCAGTCGAATTTCCATTTTACGTAGAACGAAGGGTGGTAAAACTATAGGAATCTATGCGGGTGAAACGTCTTCCTCATTTTCACAAATTTCTTCGGAGGAAGGTTCTGTTTCTGTTTTTGCAAACTCTATTTGAGACTGCAAATGAGGATCACCATCTTCCGAATCTTCCTTCAAATCCTCTAAAGTAGGCAAATCATTCAAATCTTTAAGACCAAAGTACTCCAGAAATTTTTGGGTGGTACGGTACATAATGGGTCGACCTGGAACCTTTTTTCTGCCAGCTGGTCCTATCACTTTTTTTTCCAACAAAGTTTTTATAACCCCACTAGAATCAACTCCTCGAATATCATCGATTTCCTGGCGCGTTAATGGCTGCTTATAAGCAATAATGGAAAGAGTATCGAGACCAGGTTGAGACAACCGCGAGGATCTATCTAACTTTAGAAACTTTCGAATCCAGTCATTAAATTCATGCCGTGTACATAGTTGATAACCATCGGCAACCTCAAGAATTTGAAGGTTTCGAGACTGGTACTCTTGCATTAATTCTTCAAGAATCAACTGTAAATCATTTTTTTCGACTGTGGTGAGAAAAATTTTTTCTAACTCTCCAATATGAACTGGTTGGTCTGCAGCCAACAAAATATTTTCAATAATAGATTTTAATTCATCTCGTTGCATAGAGCTCCCTACATTATTCAAACCAGTGAGTATTTAATCTAATTCAAAATATTTACTCAAGGCTAATCCCTGAGAGTGATAATTGGATTTTAGCTCAATTCCGTAAACCTTATCCGGCCTTTCTACCACCCGTTCAAACTTCAATCGGCAAAAAGTTTGTCCATGCTCTACCATGAAGGGCACATCGTGTGGACGAACTTCCATGACGGCACGGGTCCCTTGACCAACCAAATCATCCGTGCCGTTCCATCCAAAGCCAGAATCAAAAAAACCAGCGTAATGGGTGCGCAACTCCCCGCTATTGGGTTCATAGGCAATCATCTCTGCCAGCCAGTCAGGCCAAATGCAAATTTTCTCTTTGGACATCATAATATAAAAGCTTTCCGGCTCAAGGATCAATCTGTTCCTTGGAGGTCTATAAATAGGTTCCCAGAACTCATCAGGCTTGTAATAACGTATTTTTGAAAGATCTATCACATTAGAATTAGTCTTAGCTTTATAAGCTACTATAGAGTCGGGCTGATCACCTGTAACATCTACCCCAACATAAACACCTCCTTCCACTTTTACCTGATCGAAGGGAATAGAAAAACCGTTACGATCAAATAGAATGGGATTATTTTTGTATTTAATTTCTAAGCCCTGTTTACCCAAGGTATGTGAAGTCACATGAGCCAATCGCAATTGATTCAGTGACAAACCTGTTTTTACTCTTACTGGAAATGACCTCGGTATTATCTCTAGATAAAGACCTCCCCGGTACCCTCGCGGAATTTCATCAAATCGATGCCCATCATCAACAATTACACGTGTAAACATATCCAACCGTCCGGTTGAGCTTTTCGGGTTAGCCAAACCATAAAAAGACGCTGGTAACTTTAATTCCTCCATAAGTGGGATCAAGTAAATTGCATTTTTTTCTAATATTCCTCCGTTTGTAATATCAAACTCATAAAGCGTTAAATCTTTTAACCTATTATCAACCCTTTCATTCTCAGGTAGAAAACTACACTGGATTCTATAAGCCCTTTGCCCCAGTCTCAAATCTAAACTCACCGGCTGAATTTGCAAAGGATCGATAGAAACCTTTGAAGTTATAATTCCTTCCCTCACAGCCATTTCGATGAATTGGCATGGCAAATAACCCGACTTGCCCTTTAACAAGGTCGTAAGATTTGTATTTTTTATTTCTGTGGTAGAATCCATATATAATTGATATAGCGTTCTTGGTTTACCAGAATGATTCTAACTACTCAAGCGGTTTTGCCAGATGAGAAAGGAAGCATCCTATAGGATAGAAATAACCGCTCCTCCAAAAAAGCCAATTAGTTGACAGGCTTTTTACGACTATGATTTAATCGTATTACTCAATAAAATACAACCAGATTATTCCTTATATTGCATATATTGTGCGGTTTATTCTGCAGGTTTTGAAAAGCACTTAAAAAGAATAAATTAGATATTCAAGTAATCTAATAGTAAACAAATTATTAATAATGTTCAATTAAGGTAATAGTAACTAATTATGGGCTTAAAACGCAAAAACACAAAACCAACAAGTTTTTTAAAAAATTTTCTCGTTACGACTGTAACTTTAACAATAATTGGAGTAGGACTTTGGGCTCTTATGTCCCATACAGCCATTCCAAATAATCTAGAACCATATGCAGAATATAAAGAACCAAAAAATATATTAAAACCCAAAGCAGTTAACCTAAAAACTGACAAATCAAATACATCTGATCCAAAAGAAATCTTAGAACCTCATGAACCCAATTTAGGAAACCTTATAAAAACAGCAACTTCTAATTCCTCCTTCAAAAGATCGCTGCCTAGAGAAACACTAGAGCATATAAAAAAAGGTATGGAGTTTACGGAACAAGGCAAATATAACGCCGGTAATACAGAATTTGAAAAAGCTGCTTCATTAAGCCCAGACTCTGCAGACCTTTATTCTATTTGGGGCGCTGCATTGAGGATGGCAAAGAAGTTTAAGGGCGCAAATAAAAGATTTGCGCGTGCACATGAACTCTCTCCCAACGACAGCGAAATAACTCTGAACTGGGCCATGTCGCAATTAGAGGGTGATGTAACCGAAGACGCAATCCGTCTTTTTAAAAAAACCATTGCTATCGACCCAAAAAATCTGATGGCATACAACCTATTAGGCAAGTCTTACGGGCGTAAAAAAATGTACGGTCAAGAAGTCGCTGCCTATAAACAAGCCATTGAAATCGAACCTAATTTTGCTTTAGCACATTTTAACCTTGGCATCGTCCTAGGCATTCAAAAAAAGTTTGAATCAGCGGCACCGCATTTTTTAAAAGCCATTGAACTGGACAAACAGTACGAAAAACCTTTTGTAATCCAGATGCTGACAGCGCTAGGAAAATATGACACTTCGGCAGGGAAACCCATAAATCAACCTAAACCTGCAAAAAAACAGGAACCAGTGGCGAAAACATCCAAGGTTGCCAAGGTTACTCCTAAAATTGAGGAAAAAAAAGAAGAAGGATCCGGTGCAGATCACAAAATGGAAGGTTCCAAAAAGGTCAATGACCTTACCAATATCAGAGGAAAAATTCTCATTAATGGGAAAAACCCTAGCCGAAACACATTGGTGTTTCTAGAAACAAAAACCAAAATGCGCGCAAAAGGACAGAAACAAGGTAAGTCTATAACCATC
>PBKP01000042.1 GCA_002721515.1 Nitrospina sp. | reverse complement strand
AAAACATCCTTTGCTGGCATCACCTTATATGGCTCTTGGCTGGATTTACTATAAACATCGAAATCCAGATTTAGCTATAGAGTATTTTTTAAAGGCTATCTCCCTCGACCCTGATATCGCATTAATGCCAAAATTTGTTGAATTAATTAAAAAAGAGCGATTTGGATGGCAGGTGTACAATTCCCTAGGTTGGACATATTTTCATAACGGGAATACTTATAAAGCGAATATAATGTTTAAAAAATCACTAAATTTACAACCCAATAGATCGGAAGCAAGAAAGGGGTTAGGATACATAAACTTCCAAGCAGGAAATTTTCGCGAGTCGGAACAAATGTTCAAAAAGTGCCTAGCCATAAATTCATCACCAAACCCTGTATTTGAACTTATCACGGGTAAAAATGCAATATCGCCTTTTAAACTTCCCACCACCCCGCGAACCAAATTAGGTCGCATTCATTTAATTAATGGTAATAATCAAAAAGCAATTTCACAATTTTCAGAAGAAATAAAATTACATCCAGACCAACCTGATGCCTATGACGGTCTAGGCTGGGCTTATTTGGCAGAAAATAGAGAATTGGAAGCACGCAATGCTTTCAAAATGGCTATTCGCCTTGCACCCTTAAATAACTCTGCACGGAAAGGCTTAAATAAAGCCAAAGAAGTTATTATAAATAAAAGGCTTATAGAAAAAACTGTTTCAACCGGAACATTATCCCAACCTAATAAAAATTAGCCTAAGCACGATTTGAAAAAAAAACAAAACTTTCAATTGACAGACCAGATTTTTGATTTAAAATATTCCTATACCATTGGTTCGTAAGGCATTATTTGTTTTCAAATATTTTGGGGGGGGAAGGGTACCTTGCTCTTTTCACTATAGTAGTGAAAATTCATGGAGTTGAATTCATTCAGCTCCATGATCCCGATTCTATTTTCTTTTTAATAATTAAGTTGAAAACATCTTTGAATAAGAAGCCTTTAAGTTCTCTACAACAGAAGGATCAGCTAGTGTAGAAATATCTCCTAATTGGTCCGCTTCATTTGCTGCAATTTTTCTTAATATACGACGCATAATTTTTCCGGATCTTGTTTTTGGAAGATTAGGTGCCCAATGAATGACGTCTGGTGCGGCAATTGGCCCAATTTCCTTGCGCACAAAATTGACCAATTCTATTTTTAAACCTTCATTTGCACTTATACCTTTCATAAGCGAAACATATGCATAGATGCCCTGCCCTTTAATTTCGTGTGGAAAGCCAACGACAGCAGCTTCTGAAATTGCTTCATGCAAAACCAAAGCAGATTCCACTTCTGCTGTTCCAATTCTATGACCTGAAACATTAATAACATCATCTACACGACCGGTAATCCAGAAATAGCCATCTTCATCACGACGACAACCATCACCTGTAAAATAATATCCTGGATAAAGTTTGAAATAAGTTTCTTCAAACCTGTCTTGATCTTTGTAAATTGTCCTCATTTGGCTAGGCCAAGGCTCTTCTAAAGCCAACACTCCTGTCACACCATTTCCATCCAAAACCTTACCCGTTTCAGCTTCAATAATCACAGGTTTAACCCCAAAGAAAGGAAGGGTAGCGGAACCTGGTTTAGTCGGAGTGCATCCTGGTAATGGAGTGATTAAAATTCCTCCCGTTTCTGTTTGCCACCAAGTATCCACAATTGGACACCTTCCTTTNCCTATNTTTTTATGATACCAACGCCAAGCTTCNGGNTTAATGGGTTCTCCTACCGAACCTAAAACACGTAAAGTGGAAAGATCATANTTTCCNGGNAAATCNTCCTCAAAAGACATCAAAGCCCNGATCGCAGTTGGNGCAGTATAAAATTGAGTTACCTTTAANCGGTCCACAACATCCCAAAATCGACCNGCATCAGGATATGTAGGAACNCCTTCAAACATNACGGTNGTTGCNCCATTAGCCAATGGACCATATATTATGTAAGAATGCCCNGTTACCCAACCAATGTCTGCCGTGCACCACCATATNTCTCCATCATGATANTCAAAAATATATCGNTGAGTAAGNGCAGTAAAAATCATNTANCCNGCNGTNCTATGCTGAACTCCTTTCGGCTTACCGGTTGATCCTGAAGTNTAAAGAATAAATAAAGGATCTTCCGAATCCATGACTTCAGGNTCACAAACTNGTTCGGCTTTAGCCATTTCTTCATGCCACCANACATCCCTCCCNTTTTGCATAANTATGGGTATTCTATCNCCTACCCGCTTAGCCACGATACAAGTATTNACNTGNACACCTTGTTTTTCTGCTAAACTTATTGCTTNATCCGCATTCGCTTTAATCGCAATGGGTTTTTCCCCTCTANAACCACCGTCTGTCGTAATAAGAATTTTACAAGAGGAATCTACAATTCGGTCTGATAATGCTATAGGTGAAAACCCNCCAAATACNATTGAGTGTACAGCNCCCAACCTTGCGCAAGCCANCATAGCTATAGCTAATTCAATAACCATAGGCATATATATAGAAACNCGNTCACCTTTTTTAACGCCNTAATTTTTTAAAACATTTGCAAATTTGCAAACCTCCCTGTGAAGNTCATTATAAGTAAGGCTAATNTTCTCACCNGGCTCATTTCCTTCCCAAATAATAGCAATCTGCTCACCTTTTGTTTCAAGGTGTCGGTCTAAACAATTAGAGGTGATATTGCATTTACCTCCTTTAAACCATTCAATCTTAATATTTCCTTGATTCAAATCATAATTAAATGACCTGACTTCCTCCCATTTTTTATACCAACTAAAATGGTTTGCTTGCTCAGTCCAAAACTCATCGGAATTATTTATAGACCGTTCATACATCTCTCTGTATTGCTCCATACTTGCAATATGAGCTTTAGATGAAATCCATTCTGGAGGGTGGTAAAGCTCCTCACTCATTTTTTTCTCCAATNAACTTAATTTAAATTAGATTTTACGAACTGCACGGGCAGCTTCTGTAATTGTCCATAAACCTTCTGGATGACTAAATTCTCCGTCTCTTATATTAAAAACCCAAGTTCTCATACGTCCTGGAACCTGCTGGGCAATCATGGAAAACCCTCCACCAGAAGAAAATTTATCACTGATATGAATCGTTTTCCCAAATTGATCCGTATTAGCAAGGGCCTTATTAAACAAGGTTGGCATTTCATCACGAGTTGGTAATCGCCAGTCTATATACCCAGCAAATTTTTTTTCGTTCAACTCTCGAACATAATCAACGCTATCTTGATAATTGACCCATTTTTTCAAATCGTTCATCGAATCGGTTTTTACCCACATCAAACCGTGTTCTTTAGAGGTAACAGTCTGATCACCATTATCAACAAAGCTTTCTTTAGTTATTCCACTATCCATAATGTTTTAAGTTAATCAGTTTAAGCAAAAAACAAAACTTTCATGCAAATATTGGGATAAAATATCATTTCATTTGCTGTAAAGGCAATGGGCAAAAACCTTATATCAAAAAAGACTCTCCTTGTTATACTGATATTTTAATTAATTGGATAGTTCAATGACAGATATGGCACCATCTGAATCCCAAGTATTACTTACTCATTTTGACTGGAATCTGCGAAGACTGGAAGAAGTAATTCAACAAGAACAAAATGATTACTTTAAGGGTGCCGCCTTGCAAAGATTCGGCCATACTTATGAAATAGCTGTAAAAGTCCTTCGGTCTTTTGCCAAAGACCACGGTACATTATGCAAAACGGAGGAACAGTGTTTTGAAACAGCCGTCACAAATGGATGGTTGGAAAATATTTTTGATATAAAAGAATTAACCAAGGATTACCAAANAATTATCCAAAAACCACAGCAGGACACGGAAAATATTTACAAAAAACTAGTAATATACCATAAGGCTTTTAGTTGCCTTTTAAATCAATTAAAAAAAGCCTCCTAGATTTCAAGTTGTAATTAAAACCTTTAGTTTTTCCAACGCTAATTTCCGATGTGAAATTGCATTCTTTTCTTTAGACTCCATTTCGGCGTATGTTTTTTTATAACCTTCAGGAATAAAAAATACATCCCAACCAAATCCATTGCCACCTCGGATTTCATTAGCTATTGAACCATTAACCTCTCCTCTAACTACGTGAATACTTCTTCCATCATGTATAGCCAAACAGCAAATCGCCTTTGCGCTTCTATCTTCAAATGATTGCAGCATTTTAAGCATACCCTCACACCCAACTGTGTTTTCAAACCACTTTACAAGAGCCCCTGGCAATCCTTTCCAAGCATTAAATTGAAGACCAGANTCTTCTACAATTACAGGACTTTTTAATGCCTGATAAGCCTGATGGCATTTATGACGAATCAATTCATCCAAATCTTGGGTTTGTATTTCGAATAATTCCTTAACCTTAACCTGCTCTAAAGGTACCTTTAATATATCTACTGCCTCCTTGACCTTATTGGGGTTTCCAGTTACAAACTTAAATTGGCTAAACATACTGCCCTCAAAATGTTATTATTCTCTAAATATAATCATACTTTTTATACGATCTTAAAACCTATCTTAATTAAGTTTACCCTTTTCTTAAATTCATGAATAAATATTTCCAATTATTTTTTAGCTTGATATTAGTATTTCTACTAACCTCATGCTCCCATATTTTTGAACTGAAAACAGATGTCTTGGCTCGCCAGGCTCTTTTTGATCTGATGAAAATTCAAGAAAAGTTCTATCAAGAGAATAAGAGGTATACAGGCAATCTAGCAGAAATTGATAAATACAACCTCACATACGATACTGGATTAGTTTACATGGAAATAGAAAAGGCCGATAAGGATGGGTATCGAGCCATATCCTTACCCGCCGAATCAACTACGGCGCGTGTTTTTGCTTTTGACACAAAACAAGGAGGTTTTTATGAAATGCAAGGCGATGAAGTTGCTCGATATGTACTAGGGGCATTAAGGCAAATTCGCGAAGAAAAAAGAAAAAAAGATATCAGCGATCTCACTGCATGGTTAATGCTGATTGCAATGGTATTTGTTGGCCTACGTTTTACGACCAGGTTCAAAAGCAAGGAAAATTATTCGCTATTAGGAGCTTACTTTTTCTGTTTGTTTCCACTTGGATGGTCTATTGCAATATTAGGAAAAATGGAAAAAAATATTGTGTTTAGCCAAGAAATTTCACAGTTTACTTGGGCGGCCCTTATTCTTGCCTTTGGATCTTTCATTTTAGGNNTAAAATGGATGCTAAGAATAAAAGAAGAACCTTCAGCACCATCATTACTAAGTCTAATGGTTTCTTCCTTTTTGATAGCAATTATTAGNGCTGGNGTAATGATTCATACACTGGCTACCTTTTCNTAAANGATTTTATCAATCCAGACGTACTGTCAGGATGTGGATGTGTTTTGAGTCAACNTTAGATTTCAGATGAAATGTTTGACCATCAATGGTGCTTCTTGGCAAAACATATTTTATTGGTCCTTCTGAAGAGTTAAGAGTCATAACGCGACCTAAATGAGTTCTATCAATAACCATCTCATACGATGAGGAAAAAGCTTTTGGTGTAATCACTCCACTTTTTGATACATTTAAGTCAAGTATAAAATCCCCTCTTCTCTTGCTAAAGAAACTTGATTGACCTTTTCCAGGAATATTAAGAGACAATGAACTCCAGTCTCCAGAAGGTATTTTAACTTCAAATTTTTCTATGCCTGATTTCATGAAAATACTGCCACCTTTTTTTGCTGTGGCCACCGGAACTTTAATTGATTTGCGAATATCCAAATTACAAATACTGCCATCCAAGCGCGTTAAATAATTCATGAATTTATATTTAACTTTTTTAAAATTGGAATTTTTCTGAATTTTTTGAAATATTTTACCCCATTTTTTTTTAACACCATTATCGATAACAAGGTTCTCATCAACCTCAACCTGATGTTTAAAATGGACTTGCAAAAGTTGAAAAGCCTGGTTAATTTCCTTGAATTTTATTTCGGCCTCCTGATCGAAGGGATTTAAATCAGGGTGAAATTTTTTAGCTAGTTGATAATAAGATTTTTTAACAACTTGCCAAGGAACGTTCGACTCAACCTGAAGTAATTGAAAACATTTTGCAATTTGCATAATTTTCTCTAATACATTAAATGTGCCAAAAGCTAATTATCAACTGACACTTTATTTATCAATAAGATGTGAAAATATCCTTTTTTTATAAGAGTTGCAATCAGGAAAAAAATTCCCTAGTTTAATATATTTGGTAGTTAATTGTTTTTTAATGCGTTATATTGGATTTCTAAAAAATTTTTCTTGGTTAAAGAATAGTGACACGTGCTTTCCTTTATAAATTAAACGTTTAAACCTTAGAACTTAGGTAAAATTAATTCACAAAATGCTAAGAAAAAATCATAAAAAAAATTTCATTGGCACCTCAGAATCTTATTTAAGAAATACTTTTACTGACTGGAAACCCTATCGAATTCATCAAATTTTTAATTGGGTTTACCATTACGGTTGTCGAGATTTTTCAGTAATGACAAACCTATCGAAAACCATGAGAGGTCAATTAATAGATTTATTTTATTTTTTCCTACCCAAGATACAAAATAAAACATACTCACAAGATGGTTCAATTAAATATTTATTGCGACTTGAAGATGGTGCTCTTGTTGAAAGCGTTTGGATGCCTTCAGAATCAAGAAAAACATTATGCATATCTACACAGGTAGGTTGTCGTCTAAATTGCTCATTTTGTTTAACCGCCAGTTTAGGTTTAAAAAGAAATCTGACTTCCGGGGAAATTTTAGGGCAATGTATAGCTATAAACGAAGACCTTGAAAAAAGAGATGCCATCACCAATGTTGTCTTCATGGGTATGGGTGAACCTCTTGATAACCTAGGCCCAGTCGTAGAGGCTTTGCGCCTTATGACTGCGCCAGAGGCAATGCGACTATCCACTCGAAGGGTAACAGTTTCAACATCAGGGCTTGTTGACAAAATCAACTCTTTCCAAAAAGAAAATATTCACATTAACCTAGCTATTTCCTTAAATGCAACAGATGACGAAACTCGTAATCGGTTAATGCCTATCAACAAAAAATATCCAATTAAAACTTTAATGAAATGCCTGAGAAATTATCCACTCAAACCTCAACGCCGCCATACTATTGAATATGTTTTATTGAGAGATATTAATGATTCAGATGAAGATGCCCGACGCCTTTCTAATTGGCTAAAGGGAATACCTTGTAAGATTAATTTAATCCCGTTCAATTCATTTGAATCAACAGAGTATCTTCCCCCATTAGAAAGTAGGGTTTTAAAGTTTCAGGAATATTTGATAAATCAAAATTTTTCTGCATTTATTAGGCAAAATCGCGCAACGGACATCCTGGGAGCCTGTGGTCAACTGGCTACACAATCCAAAAACCTGAGTTACGCTTAAAACATCTCTAAGCTTTATGAATAAAAATTCTTTTCTAGATCTTTCGATTGTAATCCCTGTTTACAACGAACGTGACAATCTAGTTCCGCTAGAAGAAAAATTAGAAGAAGAACTAAGTAAACTTATGCTTAGTTATGAAATAATCTTTGTTGATGATGGCAGTGAAGATGGCAGTTCTCATATTATAAAATCATTAAAAAAAAATAATCCCCGTTTAAAATTAATTCANCTCGAAAAAAATCATGGGCAATCTGCAGCATTTGCTGCAGGATTTAAATCTGCGAAGGGTCAAATTTTTGTGACGCTAGACGCAGACATGCAAAATAACCCAGCTGACATTCCCCTGCTCCTTGAAAAAATGCAAGATTTTGATGTCGTTTGTGGTTGGAGATTTAAAAGAAATGATCCTTGGATCAAAAAAATATCTTCAAAAATAGGTAATGGGGTTAGAAATTGGCTTAGCCAAGAAGAAATTGCAGACACAGGCTGTTCCCTTAAAGCATTTCGGCGAGAATGTTTTGAGAATGTGAAATTATTTAAAGGCATGCATCGGTTTTTTCCAACCTTGATNAAAATGGAAGGATTTCGAGTGACNCAAGTAAAAGTTAGCCATCATGCNCGNCTTCACGGTCAATCTAAATACAATATACGCAATCGACTTTTTTCTTCATTACATGATTTAATGGCAATCCGTTGGATGAAAAAGAGACAAATTCATTATGATATTATTGAGGAGGATTAAATGACAATAACGCAATGGATGATAATTGGGTTTGTAGGACAAGCGCTTTTTGGAGCTCGATTTATTATCCAATGGGTCGTCTCTGAAAAACGTGGTGAAAGCACTATTCCATTAGCTTTTTGGTATTGCAGCATTGGCGGCTCTATAGTTCTTCTTACCTATGCTATTCATCGCCAAGACCCCGTTTTCATTGTAGGGCAAAGTTTAGGTTCTATAATATACATTCGCAATTTAATTCTCATAGATAGGAAAAAGAAAGCCTTGGCTGGAAGCGAAACAGATCAATGAAAGGTTGGAAAATTAGAGCGATAGGCCTTTTACTTATGGTATTCGGTGGACTACTTTTTATTTGGTCAGTTCGAGATATTCAATCTGAATGGCCACAAATTTTTGTTGGTTTGTTGTCTGTTTTTAGTACAGCAATGGGATTTGCATTGACAATAATGCCATTAGACATTAACAATGAAGATACTGAAGCTTAAACAACCTATTCCAAATATAATAAACCACACATATTTTACCCCTTAAAATCAGGTAAATCCTTTAATTGGAATAGCTTTTAAAGTCTCCTTGACTTTACCCAACCCGTATGATATTTCTCTACATTCTTTAAGTACTTACTATCTAAAAAATCTGAAGTAAAATGTTTTTTAGATAGGATTTAAACTTAAAATATCAAAATTTATCATGGTGGATTAATGAGTTCGGATTCTACAAAAATACCTTTTCTAAAATCCATACTTTGCCTAATCGTAGTTTATCTCCTCGGTCATGTCTCCCCTCTTCTGCCAGTTTCTTTCAACCCTCTTTTATCAAATTTAAGTCTTGAGACCCTTGCTTTTGCTGAAGAAGACGATGAAGATGAAGATGAAGAAGACGATGAAGAAGAAGGAGAAGAAGGAGAAGAAGGAGAAGAAGGAGAAGAAGGAGAAGAAGGAGAAGAAGGAGAAGAAGAGGATTTATCTTACCTGACCGATATTGGACCTGCTGCGGAACACGAATTTGAAGAATTTTCTTTCTTGGGTCTCAGCAACCGTAAGTTCACCTGGGCAGCAGCTCAACTTCATATATTATTTGCATCCTTTATATTAGGCTGTCCCATGTTTGTTGTAATTATGGAGGTAATGGGGGCGCGGCGCACGCAGGGTGTGAGAAAAGCCATCATATTATCAAACGTATTTCTCGGAGTGCTTATAGGGGTAGTTATTGGAATAACGGGAGAAATAATAATTGGAATTCATCACGGTGTCCTGTATGGCATGTGGGCTTGTGCCTTTGGGGCTCTCTTTGTCAGTTTTCTTAATTATTTTCATCGTTTAATGGGTTTAAGAGGCTCTGCTCTTGTTGGAGCTATTACCGGTACTGCCTTAGCTATACCATTAACTCCCGTAGAACATTACGAAACCTCGGGGATCATCCTTGCAATAGTTAATGGAGCAGTAGGCGGACTACTTTCTAATGGCATCATGTTCGCAAAGTCTGACTATAAATTTGAAAGGCTTTCTCACGAAATTACTAAAGTAATAGGAATTTGTTACAGCTTTACTGCTCTTTCAGGTGGGCTTTTCCTTCTTATTATGCTCGTAGCCTATAAGGATTTCATCACATACCTTATTTCATCTTTTCCGATGCTATTTAGTGTTGCTTATCCAGCCCTGTTTATTCTAGAGACGATAGTAATGTACATCTATGTGTACTCTTGGGACCCACTAAATAAAGCAAATAAGAAAGGCCGGCACATTGTTACTGGCGTCATATTAAATATTCTCGGTTTATCGCTCTTAGTTGCATTAGACGGACCTGCTACTTTCATGCAGACACCTCCAAAACCGCTTGACGAAATTGTAAATATAAGTGAGTGGGCAAAAATTACTAATGCTGGCTGGATGCCTCTCAACTATCACAGACTTGTAGGAAATGGCACTTTTGGGGGCTACATGGTTTGTATTATTGGTGCATATATGTACCTATGGTCTGATAAAAAAGAAGAAAGAGAATACTATGATTGGGTTGGTTATATTGGTAATTTAATTGGTGTGGCGATTATGATCCCACTTCCTGCTATGGGATACATTTTCGTACGAGAAATTTACCAATACGATGCAACCATTGGCATGTACATAATGTCAGATAGAGAATCCATGTTCATGCTTGTACAGGGTCTTCTAGTTGGAACCATGTTTAGCGCTAGCAATATTTATATGTGGGTCAGTATGAAGAGAATAGAAAATGCAGAGCGATTTTTTCCTGCCATGAAGTTTGGATTCATCTTAATAGTAATAGCAGCAACCATTTGGTTTACACCACGTAGATTCTTCGCGACTATGCTACCCGAACCAGGAATGAATCCGGACATGGTTCTACCAGATAATCTGGCATTTTTAGCGCTGATGGTCTCTAAAAATACGGCTGCATTCTGTCTTGTGACAGTAACATTTATCAATTATATCTTTTATACAATTGCAACTAAAACAGGTAAGGTTGCCTATGGAAAAATTAACCCAATAGGTCCTTACGTTCTTATATTTCTTGGTTTTGCAGATATCTGGTTAATGAGTTGGATGGGGACGATCCGTGAATTGTCTAGAATGAATTGGCATATTTACAAGGTCTTCAAGGATGTAACACCTGAAAAATTTGCTCCATCTTTAGCGGAATCTGGATTCCACGTAACAACTATTGTTTGGACATTCTTTATTTTAATGACAGCGATTATCTGGCTTGGAATTAAATATCCTAAGACCAAAAAGAAAGAAATAGAGTCGCCTGCTGCAGCACCGCAGATGGCTGAATAAGTTTGGAGGAGTGGAAAAGATCAATAATGAATATTGACATCATAATTATTGGCTGCATAGCGGTATTGAGTGCTCTCTATGCACTATTTAATATTTTTGGTTTTGTAGGTTTAAGCTTCGGAATATTCCTTATACTAGCCTATTCCATTCTATTAAAACTAAAACCCAAAAAGCAGACAGAAAAAACTTTTTTTCAAAACGTAAGGTTTAAAATTCCTTTAATTGCCATCCTAGGGGCTATCATCTGGGTGGTTGCTGGAAAGTTAAATTTTCCGGTATGGTGGCAAATTGAATTTGTTTCTTTTGCCATGGTCGGTTTCGCATTTTTTACACTTTTAGACTGGAAAAACTTATCCGTAGAGAAAAAATCTTCCACTTGGATTAGGCGTTTAATTGCCACTTATGCTCTAGCATCAGGAATATTTATTACAGTAACTGCGCAATTGCCTCAATTTGATCCCGAATTCGAACTTGCAAAACTTAATAAACCTCCGGTTAAATTGAGTGGTCTTGCAGGTCCAGAGGTAATTGCAGCTGGACGCGAGGTATTTGAAAATAACAAATGTTTTAACTGTCACAAAGTTTTCTGGGAAGGAAACTCAGATCGTGGACCAAATTTAGGTACGAAACAGATAGGTCTATACTCTGATGAATATATTAAAGAGCAGATTCTTGACCCAAGAAAAAAACAGGCACCAGGGTTTGAAGATCCAAAATCGGTTAAAGCAATGCCGACTTATTATGCAGACGATATAGAGGGTGATGAGATGACGGCCCTTATCGCTTATTTAAAAACCATGCGTGATCCCACCCATATGCCTGTTGAAGGAAAGTTTCCAAACCAATGGACATGGTGGGATGATCCAGAAATCATAAAAGAAGGACAAACTGTTTTTGAAGGTACAAACCCTAATACAGAGGGACTCAATTGTGCTGTGTGTCATGGCAAAGATGGCATTCCAATGATGACAGGGGCGTTGGATTTTAGAAATGAAAATCACAAAGATACAGACAAAATGCCCGACCATATTGATGATCTACTTAAGGACTGGCCAGATGCCCTATGGTACAGGAGAGTAACTCGCGGAGTTGATGGAAGTCCAATGGCTCCATGGGGAACAATTTTTCCACATCTTTATTTATGGAAAGCAGAGGCCTATGCAAGAACTTTTCACGATCCACTAGACAAGCGAACTGCTAAAAGACCTGTGCCACCTGTACCAACAAAAGAAGAAGTAGAAAAATGGAAAACGGACGGATTATTCCTAGATCCGCTTCTATAAAACTTGATTTAAAAAATGCCGGTTCTGCAACTTTTGCAGAACCGGCATTTTTTTTGCACACTCGACAAAATCGGGTATGGAATGATAGAATCTAAAAACTGGAGCATTAAATGAGCAGAATTGATGACATTTTAAAAGATAGTTTCCACGAGGATGGAACTATATTAACCCTCCGAGATAAATATATAGGCATTCGAGGTTGCATGGAATTAGCAACGAAGGAAATTCTAAAGAACGTTAAACAATTAATTTTACCAGGAAACCAAATAGCAGATGAAGGTCTAGAAGCATTAGCAGAATCTCCTTATTTAGAAAATCTCGAACTTCTAAACGCCAATCATAATGAAATTGGAGACGATGGGGCGATTGCAATCGCTAATACTGAAAAACTACCAAAGCTAAAAGATCTTTCCATGTTCGGAAATGTTATTGGAGATCGAGGAGCCCAAGCACTAGCCGACTCTCCGTATAGTAAAAAATATATAAAACTAGATTTATATAAAAATCAATATACCCGCATAGGATATAAGGCCCTTACGGAGTCTGAAAATTTAAAAAATTGCGAAGAACTAGAAGTTTATAGAGAATAAATTACTAGTTTGCGGATGCTTCTTCAGGAGTAAAGGTTTTAACCTGCAAGGCATGAATCAATTTGGGATTCCCTGTCATTTCAACATCAAGCGCTTTATGAACAAGCCTGATACGCTCCATAACATTCAAATTTTCAAACCTTGAAGAAATCACTTTAATTGAATAATGACCACCACCACCCGCTGCCTTATGCCCGCGATGCAGATGGCTTTCATCTATAATTTCAACATGTTTCGCATCAAGTTGTTCTCTTAAGTTTTTGTTAATTATTTCTGAGGTATTCATTTTATTAATTTATTTCCATTAAAATTAAAAGATTATTTATTTTTACCACGCACCTCAAAATCCGGAAGGTCTTTAAACTGATTCAAATTATTATTAAACTTAGAAAAAGCAGCATGCTCCTTTTCACTAATTAATTTCATTTTACATTTAGCGCAAACAGGAATTTTTTGAGGATCATAGGATCTAATACGATTTTTGACTCCACAATTTAAGCAGGGTATTATAGCTAGATCAGACATGCTTAATATTATCAAAATTTTCAATCAAAAAAATAAATAACATCATGTTCTCTTTTCAATATCCAGGACCTAACCAAAAAATACCGATCACCACTAAAGTTTACATGGCAATTTCGATTATTTTAGGCATAGGATTATTATCTTTTTTTGCATTCGGTTTTTTTATTATCGCCTTAATAGCTGGGATAATTTTATTCACAGTAAATTTATTTCAAAAAAATCGACCAACAATAACTCGCGCGCAACACGACTTTAAATCCGGACCTTATAACTCAAAACAAAAAGACGATGATATTATTGATATTTAAGCCATAAAGTCTTTTTTAATTTAATCACCGAATAATAACCAAATTAAATTATCTGTGTCTTTTTCTGCTTAACTGCTCCCATTTTTTCGGTTTAGCTTTAGAGTTTATTTTTCCAAACATATATTGAAACAAATTTCTTGCATCCGTTTTAGTGGTATGTTTCCCCTGTAGATTATCGACAATTTTTTTTTCGACTTCCAAAAAAGGTTTTAATTGATTCCCCACTTTTTTAACAATTTGCAAATTACTAAGATCTGATGCAAGCTCCGGCTTGTTAGTATTTTTTTTTCTATTATCTTCAACTTCAGCCTTTATTAATGATTCGAGTGAGGGTAATTCAATTTTTTCAAACCCAATAAAAAATGAAAGAGCGAAACCTGCTTCAGTTTGAGACATCTTAAGAACACCATCTTTTATAATCTTTTTCTTATCTTCACATCCTAATTCATTAGATAAATTTGACCAAACCAAATCCCCCGACTCCCCTTTCGCTAGAAGACCTAAATCTTCAAAATAATGAAGAAGTGAGTAACATGCTTCTTCACACAAATCATCAGGAACAACATTTTCTTTTATAAATTTAACCCAAGATGAAGGATCCATGTTTTCAAATTCAGATAAGTTCATTTGGTTTTAAATTATTTATACAATCTTAAATAAATCATTCAGAGTCTTTTTTGAAACTTTTCACGCCACTCAATCGATAATGTTTTTAAATCCACGACTTTTTTTAACAAATCTATGTTCTTCTTATCTTTAAACATTAA
>PBKP01000041.1 GCA_002721515.1 Nitrospina sp. | reverse complement strand
ACCCTGTTGTGATCATAGTTTCGCATGCCACGCGAGCTGTGCGATCTTTGGCCAATATCGCATCCAGAATTGAATCCGAAATCTGGTCTGCCATTTTATCGGGATGACCTTCAGATACAGATTCTGAAGTAAATAAAAAATTTCCAGTGTTCATTAAAGCTTTCCTTCTTTTAATAATTATTATTTGACCAGATTTATTTTCTTTAAAATCAGGGGAATTAAATCAGGCAGGTTTTTGTTTTTCTTGAAAGCTAATATCCCGATCAAAGTCATCAGGAAACCTAGCTCGCATCTCGTTTGCTAAAAAATGTGATATTTCCTCTACTGATTTTAAATTTAACACATGATCGGCTACTTGGCGAGCTTCTTCCAATCGAATTAATCGAATAATTTTTTTAACTTTAGGAATAGAATGGGGTTCCATGCTGAGGCTATCTATTAAGCCCAGTCCCATCAATAGCATTGTAGCCATGGGGTCTCCCCCTAGTTCCCCACAAATGGATATTTTTTTGCCTGCTTTTTTTGCATCAAATATATTTTTTAATGACCTTATCACGGATGGATGAAAAGGTTGGTAAAGGTGAGCTACATTTTCGTTTACTCGATCAATGGCCAAAAGATATTGGATCAAATCATTCGAGCCTATACTAATAAAATCGACCTCATCCAAAATATGATCGATGCATATAGTAGCTGCGGGTGTTTCGATCATTGCTCCGACTTCGATGTTTTCATTGAAGGGGGTTTGCTCCTTTTTTAGAATACTTTTCGCTTTTTGTAATAATTCGTTCGCTTGAATTATCTCTGTAACTGAAGATATCATCGGATAAAGGACTTTCACATTTCCATAAAAGCTTGCCTTTAAAATGCTTTTGAGCTGACTTATAAATAAATCGGGTTTGACTAGTGAAAATCGGATACCTCTTAACCCGAGTGCTGGGTTATTCTCATTGCTCATTTCAACTTCAGCAAGTTGCTTGTCCATGCCAATATCCAGGGTACGAATAACAACGGGTTTGTCGCCTATTTCCTGGGCAATGTTCTTGAAGTTTTCATATAATTCTTTTTCCGTGGGTAGACTAGATGCAGACATATAAAGAAATTCAGTTCGATAAAGGCCTACTCCTTCCGCACCAAATTTGTGCAGAGTTTTTACTTCCTGATTAGATTCGATATTGGCAAGTAAATGGATTTGATACCCGTCCAAGGTCTCCGCTGGTTGGTGAATATTAATTAGAAGTTTTTCTTCATACCTACGATAGTTTTCTTGTTTCTTTAAAAAATGGTTTGTATTGTCGGTATTTGGGTGAATTATCACCTCACCGTCAATTCCGTCAACGATGATTTCTTCGCCCGAGTTTATTTGAGAAGTCAAATCTTTAATGCCAGTGACCGCGGGGATCCCCAGGGCTGCTGCAAATATTCCAACATGCGAGGTCTTTCCACCTGTTTCCGTGGCCAACCCTTTTATGAATTTCCTTGGCATGCTTAGCGTATCGGAAGGGCTTAAAGAATGCGTAATAAGGATTACGGGTTCCTGGATATCGGACAATGTTTCCTGAGAATGACCGGTTAAATTCCTTAGTATGGCCTGTACGAGTAGATCGAGGTCATCCTTTTTTCCTTTTAAATAGTTATCATTGGTATTTTCAAATAGGTTGAGGAAGGTTTCTAGAGTTTGATTTAAAGTCCATTCGGCATTGGTGCGAAGAGATCTTATTTTTTCAATAGTGTCATTTACCAGAATTTCATCATCTAAAAGAAGAGTATAGGTATCTAGTATGACTGCATATTTGTCAGCAATTTTTTCTGCACGATTTTTAATGTCTGCCATTTGCAACTTGGTTTTTGCGATTGCATCACGAAATCTTTCTATTTCTTTTTCTACTTCATGCTCTTCAAGTGTCTGTTTAATGATGCAGAGTTTCGAGCGATCGAGCAAATGTGCTTTTCCGACAGCCACTCCTTTCGATACAGCTATCCCTTTCATATTTTTTTTGTCAGATAAATTTAGAGTCTTCATTTGTTATGATTGAGTAAATGACATCGGGATTTCCAGCTTGTAAAATCCCCTCGCGTAATCCTTGATTTTTAAATAATCGGGAAATTCGTGCCAGTGCCTTCAAGTGTTGTCCTGTAGAATTGGCAGGGGCAATAACCATGCAAATAAAATGAACGGGTTTTTGGTCTAACGACTCAAACTCTATACCCTTTTTTGATCTTGCCAGAACAGTTATGATTTGTGTGACCTCGTTCGATTTGCCATGAGGGATAGCAACATTTTCACCTATCCCCGTACTACCAAGCTTTTCTCTTTCCATTAAAGTATTGAACAGCGCCTCTTCGTTTTTTATAAAATTGTTTTCTTTCAGGCGATAAATCATTTCTTTAATTACGTCGATCTTATTATCTGCCAGCAAATCCGCGATCACAGATTCTTTTTTAAGTATTTCTTCAATTTTCATTTTATTTTTTCTATTTTGCGTTAATTAATTGGATTTTAAATTTCTGGTTAAGGCTTATGTCTGAATCGCATCTATTTGCTATGGCGCGAGCATCTTTTTCTTTTAAATATTTTCAACATATCATCATAACTTAATCTTGGGATTTTCTCTGAATAAAAATTAATAGGACTATGTTAAATCAAAAAAACTTTTTTCTCTTGCTAGCAGGCGGAATGTTTAGTTCTTTTCTATATTTAGTAATAGTTCTTCTGGCAATTTTAGCGTTTTTCCTCATTAACACTTGAACCATTTGATCATCTGTATAAGGGTTATTTATATCTTCTTCTGCAACTACCTCTTTAATCATGTTTTTTACGCGGATAGAAGAAAGACTATTACCTATATAGGATTTGATGCCACTATGGAAAAAGAACTTTAATTCATAAATCCCTTGTGGTGTATCAATATATTTATTTGTAGTGATACGACTTACTGTTGACTCATGCATTTCTATATCTTTTGCAACATCTTTTAAGACCATCGGTTGTAGGTAAGAAAGCCCATGGTCTAAGAAATTTTTTTGTAGTTTGATGATGCTCTTTCCTACTTTATAAATAGTCTGTCTTCTTTGATCGATACTTTTTATTAGCCATAAAGCAGAACGATATTTTTCATCCAAATATTCTTTAGTTTTGCCCTCCTTGGTGGTATTTAAAAGATTTTGATAAAAAGAGTTTATTTTTATATTTGGAATTTCCTCGTCATTGATTGAAACATCATAACCTTCATCGGTTTTTATGACGACCAGATCGGGTTTTACGTAGTCAATGGCTTCTGAATTGAAGGCAAGACCGGGTTTCGGTGAGAAGTCTCTGATTATTTTAAGTGCTTCAAGGACCTCATCAAGATTTATTTTTAATTCTGCTGCAATTTTTGGCAAATATCTGTCTTCAAGACGATCTAAATATTTTTCTATTAATTTATTGACCAAGGGATTTGCTTCTGTTAACTCTTCTGCCTGATTCATCAAGCATTCTTGAAGCGAGCGAGCTGCCACCCCAACGGGCTCAAACTTTTGAATGACCTTTAAAACACGTTCAATGTCAGCTTCATCCGTTTGGCATGTTTCGGCCATTTCTGATAAATTTGCACCTAAATAACCATCTTTTTTGATATTTCCAATAATGCAGGAACCAATAAATTTATCCCAATCCGAATCAATAGTTAGATTTAATTGCCAAAATAGATGGTCGGATAGGGATACCTCTTTGTTAAAGGTAGCTTCAATAGATGGCCTTTCGGTTAGATTTTCTATTGACATTCCTTGGTCAATATTATTTTGAAAATAACTATCCCAATCAATTTCTTGGTCTTTAGAATTTTGAGAGCTTTCAAAGTCAAAATCTTCAATAGGGTCATCTTTTTTTCTTTCATCTAAAGTATCNGCATCATCATCGAGTATTTCTTCGAGAACNGGATTNTCAATGATCTCCTGTCTCACCAACTGAGCCAGCTCAAGCCTTGCTAAAGGCAAAAGTTTGATGGCTTGCTGGAGCATGGGGGTCATGACCAGTTTTTGGCTTGTTTTCAGGTTTAAATTTATTTTCATTTCCATCGCCATGATTTTTTCTCCGATTAGAATGAAAACTGNTCGCCCAGATAAATTTGCTTAACCTTTTCGTCTTGGGCGACTTGATGAGGTGANCCTGAGGAAATAATTTGGCCTNCATTAATGATNTAGGTTCGATCTGTTATACTTAAAGTTTCNCGAACATTGTGATCGGTTATCAGNACTCCGATACCTCTTTTTTTTAAATCCGCAATAATTGATTGAATATCTGCGACTGCTATTGGGTCAATTCCTGCAAATGGTTCATCGAGTAAGATAAAAAGAGGTGAATTGGCTANAGCTCGACTAATTTCGACNCGCCTTCTTTCACCTCCAGAAAGGGAATAGGCCATAGAATCTTTAATGTGTAGAATATTTAACTCCCTTAGTAATGAGCGGGCCTTTTTTTTTCTGTCAAATCTAGAAAGGTTCTGAGATTCTAGAACAGCCAATATATTTTGTTCGACAGTTAATTTCCTGAAAACAGAAGGCTCTTGTGGTAAATAACTGACTCCTTTTTTAGCCCGCTTATGCATTGGAAAATAGGTGACATCCTCATTATTCAGTATTACCTGTCCTTCGTCTGGACTGGTAAGACCTACTACCATATAAAAGGTGGTGGTTTTGCCAGCTCCATTGGGNCCTANCAGACCAACAATCTCCCCTTGCTTGATTTCAAGGCTTATNTTNTTNACTACTTTTCGGGANNTGAATGCTTTGACAAGGTTTTGGATTTTTAGTCCATGCAAAGTACTGCCTTTCATTAGAAGATTTNATGTTATTTATTTNGATTTTGCGGNACCCTTTTTTTTGCTTTTTTCTTCTTTGTCCTTAGGATAAATTTTCATTCGGACCCTATCATTGGCGACAAATCTGTCTTTGTCCAAAAGAAATATCATCTCGCGACCTTCGATCATATTATCTTCTTCCCATGCGGTTGCCTTTGGGGTCCCAGTTAGGATAATTTTTTGCAATTTATCCAGATAGATAGCTTTATCNCCNTTGGCTCGTTTTAGNCCNCGTGTGATAAAAACGTTGCCTATCGCTACAATTTCCTCCGTTTCTTTTTTATCTTGTGTGTTATAAACCTCAAGAATGTCAGAAGTGATTTTTAAGTCTCCCCAGTACCCTTCTACATTTCCTGAAAAGATAATTTTTATACCTCCATCCTCTGAGCGCATACGATCTGAAGTAATTTCAACTGGATCTTTTTCTTTTTTTTCTTTAGCTACTAAAAAGGTAGGTATTCCCAGAATAAAAAATAGTGNTATGGTTATTATGTAGCGTAATAAATTAGTTTTTTTCATGGGTATTTGTTTGTAAGTCTGTTTTATTAGACTCGTTTTGGTGTTTTTTAAACCTATTTGCTAAGGGTTGAGAATTGCCGGTTAGTTTTACATTTCCAATCAAGTCTATATTTTTAGAGCTGTTTTCATAGGTGCCAGAATTAGCTGTTATGATGTACGGGCGGTGATTATCCTTTGGGAGAATCATTTCAACATCTTTCAAGCGAGTAATATCCTCCTTATTATTTACTTGGGCTAGCCCCGCTTTCAAAATCCATTCTTTTTTACCCATTACTTCATGGGTAACCTTAAAGTTTTCAATCTCTACATCTACACCTTGTTTCATGAGCCTAACTTTTAAATTACCCATGTCGACCTTATTCCCCTGAAACTGATAAAAATAAAATCCAGCTAGGCTAATTATACCCACCGCAATGATCAGTAAAACAATTCTAACAGCACTTATCATTTAACTAATTAATTTTTAAAGAATTATGCTTGCATGCAAATGGCATACCATAAGTTTGATGATGCCATATGGAGAAATTAAAGTAAAGGGAAAAGGGGTGGGGTCCGGGGTGTCATATGAAGGGGTAAAAAGTTGAACTCACGTGTCGTTTCATTTTTGCTGCTGATATGAATCTCTAGGCGCTCTTGAATTCCGAACATAAAATCATTAGGGTTTTTCTCTAGTTTTAACTTTTCGGACCACTCAATGATGGTTATCGCTTTGCTATAAATAATCTCTTCCAAACCTAAATTTGAGATATCCGCTTTATTTTCTAACCGATAAAGATCGATATGAAAAATGGGTGTGTTTGCGGGGTATTCATTAATTAATGTGAAAGTTGGGCTTCGAATATAAGTACCACTATCCAATCCTGCACCCAGGCAAATCCCTTGTGTTAGACAGGTTTTGCCGGCGCCTAAATCACCAAAAAGTAGCAATAAATCCCCTGATATCAGTTTTGTTCCAAGCTTTTTTCCAAGCTCTAAAGTTTCATTTGCGCTTTTAGTAGTGGACTTTATCATGTTAGAACTTTCTTTAATGATTCCGGCAAATTTCTTAACAGGTCTCCAGCGATTAGGTTGGTTTGTGTTTCGTTGTTCGAAAAAATGTCGCCAGTATAACCATGGATGTATGCAGCGGCAATGGTGGCTTGTTGCAAAGGAATATTCTGTGCTGCAAAACCCGCTATGATTCCGGTTAAAACATCCCCAGAGCCTGCTGTAGCCATACCGGGATTTCCCGTTGAATTAATATATAAGCTCCCATCAGGAGTTCCTATAAGGCTGGGCGCACCTTTTAGGAATAAAATGACAGAATATTTTTGTGCGAACTCTTTAGTGGTGTTTATTCTATTTTCTTGAATTTTTTTTGTAGTCAAACCTGTTAATCTAGACATTTCTTTTGGATGGGGTGTTAAAACAACGGATTTTAAATTATCCATCCAATTTAAATTATTTTCAAATGCATTGATTGCATCGGCATCTAAGATTAACGGGCAGTTGATATGGGGAAGTAACTCACCAATTAATTGAACGGTTTCAGGTTCTGTTGTAAGACCAGGGCCCATTGCCACTGCACTTTTTCCTTTAAGCAAATCCAAAATAGGTTTCTTTGCATTTATGGATAGAGTCCCTGAGGATGTTTCAGGTAGGGGTACAGTCATAACCTCCATAGGGTGTAATTCAAATGCTTGTTGGCATGTCTCAGGTAAGGCTAGTGTACATAACCCACAACCTGCTCTTAAAGTAGCAAGTGCAGTTAATCCTGCAGCGCCTCCCTTTCCTCTAGACCCAGCCAAGACCAAAACATGACCATAACTCCCTTTATGGGAATCAGGTTGGCGAGCATTAAAAATATTTTTTATATCTTTTTCTTCAAGAAGACGGATTTGAACATCTTTTTTTTTAAAAAAGGGGATACCTATGTCCAGTAGTTCTATTTTTCCCATCGATCCAGCTGCGGGATAAATTAAATGACTTATTTTCATTGAATCCAAAGCAAAAGTCAGATCCGAAACAACATGCGAGCCTATTAATAATCCGGAGTTTGCATCAACACCAGAATTTATATCGACGGAAACACAAAAATTTTTATGTTGATTAATTTTTTTTATAATCGTTTCCATAAAACCTGAGACTGGCTTCGACAATCCAGTTCCGAACAAAGCATCAACAACAACATCTGCATGACGAAGTTTATGGTCAAATATATTTATATTTTCAGAGCTTAACTCCTGAATTGGGACTTTGAGGTTTTTTGCTGAAAGAGCATTGATTTTTGAATCACCTTTTAAGTCGGTAAGCTTTCCTGCCAAAAGAATCGTAATGTTGGTTCCTAATTGATGTAGATGCCGTGCAATTACAAACCCATCTCCGCCATTATTTCCTTTTCCACAGAAAATAATTATTTTTTTGGAGGTTATTTCTGGAATGGTTTTTTGTAATTTGTCGGCAATAGCTTTTCCTGCATTTTCCATTAAAACTATGCTAGGAATCTCCATTTCTTCAATGGCCCATTGATCTATGGCACGCATTTGTTCAGCTGTAACTACAGGGAGCAAAGAAAATCCTTTTTTGAAGATTAAAGAAATAAGTGTGTTTTTGAGTTAAACATAGATTGAATATGGGTAATCTTTAGACTCTTTAAGGGACATTTCTTCACGCGTCGGCACTAGCCCATTGATAACACCAAACAGATTAAGGCAATCATATCCTAGATCTTGTTTTTGTTTTTGGGTAAGAGAATTGAAGTGTTCCTCTTCTATTGTAAAGTTTCTATCAAAAAAATAATTATCTAGAAAATTTTCAAAATAAATGGGCATCGCTTTCAATTCAGGAAGATAATTGATTCTTTCTTTTTCACTTTCATGGTTGTAATTAAAAACAAATCGAACCAAAACGTCAAAAAGAAAAGCGAAGTGATAGGAGTTCATATGCTGCCAAATAGAAGAATTTTTCAGACCTTCCTGTAAAATCTGGCGAATTTTATTTATATAATTTAATGAATTGGTTTTGCCTGCTCGTGGGTAAAATTGCAAAAGGTCTTCCCGCCAATAAATTTGGGATTGCTTCTCAATAAAGCAAATGACGTCTTTTTCTTCATCTAAGGCAACTTTAATTAAATGGTGCGGGTCAAACCGTTGGTTGTAATCTTCACTGGGGGTTAAGACAGCATTGGGGTTGATTTTCAGTAAGGGCTCGTAAATATTATTTTTGAAAACCAGCATTTTTACTTTTATGAAAGTTTATCCAAGTTGGTTTATTTTAATAATACATAAAACCAGTTACAATAGTTTTGGCATAAAAAGCGTAATTTACATTTTTTAAGAAAGTGCCTGATTTGGAATCCCCCATTTATAGCATAAATGTTAAAAGTATATTTGGAGAAGAACAAGGGCTCTCTAAATATTTAGGCAAGGTACTGCTTATTGTAAATGTTGCTTCCCAATGTGGGTTTACTTCCCAGTATGCGGGGCTCCAAAAACTTTACGAAAAATATAGAGGTCAAGGTCTTTGTATTCTGGCATTTCCCAGTAATGATTTTGGTCGACAGGAGCCTGGAGAAAACAAAGAAATTGAAAGCTTTTGTGAAAAAAAATATGGTGTGTCCTTTGATTTGTTCAGCAAGGTAAGTGTAATTGGGCCACAACAATCATCTTTGTACAAATACCTTCAAGAGTACAAATTGACTCCAGTTGTCCAACCTGGACTTAAAACTTTTTTGACGGGATTAATAACTAAATTACTTCTTAGGGTTAGGGGCGATATTCTGCCAAAAGATCACGAAGTAAACTGGAATTTTAATAAATTTTTGGTGGATAAAAAAGGCTATCCGGTAGCCAGATACTCAAGCGAAATTGAACCAGATTCTCCTATTCTGATCAGGCAAATTGAAGTTGAATTGGGTAAGTAGGCGGACCTAGATATTATTAGAAATAGGGTGTTTCACTTGTTGTTTGAAGTTTGGTTTCTTCTTCTGAGGGAATTAAATTATTAATGACACCGAATAAACAAGGATCGGTTAGATTTAAATTCTTTTTTTCTTCCGGATCCATATTATTAAACCTTTCTGCATCCATCAAAAATGGTGTGCCAAAAAAATAACTTTCAAGAAACACATCAAAATCTATTGCGGCACCCTCTAATTCCGGAAATATTCCTATTCGCTGTTGAGTGTCTGAATAACTATAATCCTCATAAGTTCCATGCAAACTGTCGAAAAGGTAGGTTAAATGATAGGCATTCAAGGAGTGCCATATGTTTCTGTCAAGTAGGCCTTCAAATATTTTTCGAGAAAAGTCATTGAGTAGAGAAACATTTCCAAAAAGCGATGCATGGGGAAACAGGGTTTTTAAACGCTCATTTGCCTCGCTTTCTGGTAATTGTTTTAAGCCAAAGAATATTTCCCTATCGGTCATTAGGGAATGAAATATAAAATCATAAGGATTCAATCCTTGATTGGAAATATTTTCAGGATGGGTCGTTTGGGAAATTTCGTATATGTTTTTTTTTAATACGAGCATTAAAAAATTTTAAAATGTTTTGATTTTTGAAAAAATTTTCAAAATATTATCATATAAAAATTTATAGGTATTTAGGAATTGCAATCTAAAAACGAAAAAATTTTAAATCAGTTGCTTGCCAGGCCGCAGCGAGAACAATTTGAGCAGATGCTAAAGCAATTTCGCGATAGGCCTTCGAAAATAGAGGATTGGTCGTCTATACGTTCTCCTAATAATTCAATGCAGGTGGATTATAGGTCTTTAGACGATTCATCCAATTGTGGTGAAAACTTTTCCAGGCTGGTTATAGGTAAGTTGAATGGCGGTCTTGGTACGAGTATGGGTTGTTCCGGACCCAAATCACTTATAAAGGTTAGAGGTGAAAAGTCCTTTCTGGAAATGATTTTCCAACAAATCGGTGAATTAAACTCAAATTGGAATAGTGATATTCCTTTATTGTTGATGAATAGTTTTTATACGGATAATGAAATTAGGAAATTTATTCATAATTGCGATATTTCTATTACCAGTTTTAAGCAGAACATGTTTCCCAGGTTGCATGCCGAAACTCTCCAGCCACTTACTCCTGAGGAATTCGGAGAGTTAGCATGGTATCCGCCTGGGCACGGAGATTTTTATTCTTGTCTTGAGCAGCAGGGAATACTCCGGAGTTTAATAGAACGCGGAAAAGATATTTTATTTGTTTCTAATGCGGATAATTTAGGGGCAGTGGCCGACCCTAAAATTCTTAACCATATGATTAAGAAAAAGATCCCCTTTTTAATTGAAGTTACTCCAAAAACTCCTGCTGATGTGAAAGGCGGTACCTTGTATGAGCAGGAAGGTAAGTTAAGGTTGCTGGAAATTGCTCAAGTACCAAAAGAGCATATTGATGATTTTTGTAGCCAAGAAAAATTTTCGGTTTTTAATACCAACAATATATGGATTAACTTGATTGCCCTTGAAGAAAGATTAAGCGAGGGCCCCTTGAATTTGAATGTGATCGCTAATAAAAAACTAATTTCAGAAAAACCGGTTCTGCAATTGGAAACAGCCATTGGTTCCGCCTTGGATTGCTTTGATGGTGCAGTAGGACTCTGTGTTCCAAGGGATAGATTTCTACCGGTAAAAAAAACAGAAGATCTTCTTTTGGTTCGATCAAATATTTTTGATGTGGAAGGCGGAAAACTTATTAGAAACACGCAAAGAAAAAATTTAGATTTGCCGAGTATAAAATTTGGTTCGCCTTTAAATTTGGTAGATGAATTTGAAAAATGTTTTTCGATCATTCCAGATTTGCTTGAATTAGAATCGCTTGAGGTGGCAGGACAAGTACATTTTGAAGGAATGGCAACATTAAAAGGAAAAGTGAAGCTTAATGGAATGACTAGGCCAATCCTAATAGAAAATTTGAAAACAATAGAAAACGAATGTATTGAAAACTAATAAAATGTCTAAAATTATTGGTTTTTTGGGTGGCTTTATACGCAAGGGTGTTAATCTTAATATTTTTATAGGAAAATATCCTATTATATTTATAAGAATAAAGAAATTTTTAGGTCAAGACAAAAAGAAGGATTGTGTTTTTGAGTGTAATTAAAATACTGTAAAATAAAGTATTATTTAATTATTTGTAAATAATCATTGACATGTTTTAATTGATNAGTATACTTTGCGCATATGCGGTTTAAGGCTTTTTGTTTGTAGGATTATGCCTATAGATAGCATGGTTTAAAGAGCCTTATTACATTCTTTCGCTGGGAAGTAATAGGCAAGTTGTTCTTTGAAAATATTAACTAAAGGGAGAAAGCAAAACGCTTTGTTTTGCCATAAATGTATATTTAGAGGTGTATTTTATAACTAGGGTAAGGGAGGATTTAAAATGAAAAAACTCGCTATTATTTCATTGGTTACCATCGCTTCTTTTTGTCTAGCAACTGCAGCATTAGCAGGAAATGTTGCTCCTGGTGGATCAGCAAAATGTAACAACGCTAATTCCATTACAATAGCAACTGCTAGTGATGGTGACGCTGAAGATCGTGGTTCAGCAAATGGGTTCATATGGAAGTCATCTAATTTTACGACCGTACCTTTTACTTTAGCTCCGAAGGATCATCAGAGTTTTCCTGGGAATGGTGGTGGAGCAGCTGGTAATAAGCAAGTAAAAATGCCTAGTAAACATTCCATGGGTCAAAAGTCGGTAACTTTTAAAAAGCAGAATGCATTCAGNCGTGGTGATTCCATTGGTGATATTAGTGGTGAAGTTAGAATTCATAACACAGGAACGGTTCCTGTTTCTGTAAACTGCGGTTAATTTTTAAAAAGATTTCTTCAAGCCGCCCTGTTTTTCAGGGCGGCTTTTTTTTATCCTGGGTAGAACAAAAGAATAGCCGCAGCAAGAATGATTCGGTAAATGATGAAAGGAAATAACCCTACCTTTTCTACCACTTTTAACAATAGTTTAATTGCGATTAACCCCACCAAAAAGCTTACAGATAATCCAACTAACAAATGAAAATAGCTAAAGCTGTGAAGGTTCGTGGATACGGATACGAAAGTGAAAAGCTTGTGTAAGCCTGCTGCTAAAATAATTGGTGTGCCGAGGAGAAAGGAAAAGCGGGTTGCGGTGACTGGATTTAGCTTAATAAATAAACCTGCGGCAATAGTAATGCCGGATCGTGATGTCCCAGGAAGTAATGCCACAGCTTGAGCACATCCAATGAAAAATATTTTAAGTGGTGGCAGTTCCATCAAATTAGATTTTGTTTTATAAAGATTTTTTCCAGAGCGGTCTGCCAAATAAAAAACCCCAGACCATATCAGAAGATTGGTTGCTACAAAGGTGGGGCTACGAAGGCTGGATTCAATCCAGTCACCCAGAAAAAACCCCAACAAACCAGCAGGAATAGATGCGGCAGCGATGCACCAAGCCAATCTGTGACTATCTTTTTTTTTATCAAATAACCCTAGAAATATTTCAATCAGGTCATTTTTAAAAAAGACGAAAATAGAAATTAGGGTACCCAAATGCAAAATTGCATCAAGGGCTAAACCTTGGTCTTCAAAATCCAGAATTAAGGGTGCCAGGATTAAATGGCCAGAACTCGATACAGGTAAAAATTCAGTTAAACCCTGAATAATTCCCAAAATTATGATCTGAAGCATTTCCATGCAATTAATGAAAAAATATGAAAGTTATAACTCTAAAACGTGCGGAAAAATTAAGAGAGCTTGCTGACTCGCCTTGTAGACCCAATTAATTTGCTTTTTTATTAATAGGTTTCCAAAGTTAACCCATATGAGTATCCACAAAATATGTGGATTATTTAAATATTACTCTTTGCAAAAGACTTGAATCAAGGAAAAAGAAATCTATCAAACCCTTTATATTTTAATTGGTTTCAATTTGCGGGTATATTTAAAGTGTGATATCGTGCGCGTGCTGTGAGCGAGTAACGTTAAAACTTAGAGCAGTGCCTCCGCACAAGCCCAAGTCATATCCTTTCGGTTTGGCCTATCCTGAAAAGATGTAAAATATTTGAATAATTATTATTTTATTATGAGAGATTTTTCACGCATAAAACGTCTTCCGCCTTACGTACTGGGAATCGTAAACGATCTGAAATACGAAGCCAGAAAAAGAGGAGAAGATATAATTGATTTTGGATTAGGGAACCCAGATATGGCGACACCTAATCACATCGTCGATAAACTGATTGAGTCTGCACAAAAAGAAGCAAATCATCGCTATTCACTATCTAAGGGAATTTATAANCTNNGNTTAGCTATATGTAATTGGTATAANCGNAATTNTGATGTTNATTTNGATCCNAANTCGGANGCNATNGCAACCATTGGTTCGAAAGAGGGGATTGCCCACCTTGCCTTAGCTATAACGACACCAGGGGACTCTGTATTAGTGCCGACCCCAACTTACCCGATCCATACGTATGCTTTTATTTTGGCAAATGGAGATGTCACAAATGTGCCTCTAGGGGATGGTTCAGACTTTTTTGAATCATTACTTGAAGCTTATAAGCTTAATTGGCCGCGACCTAAAGCCATGGTTATCAATTTTCCGCACAATCCGACCACCCAAGTTGTGGATATAGAATTTTTTGAAAAAGTAGTGGAATTTGCAAAAGAACACGATCTAATAGTTATTCACGATTTTGCTTATGGTGACATCGTTTTTGATGGCTATAAGGCACCTAGTTTTCTTCAGGTAAAGGGTGCTAAGGAAGTGGGAATTGAGTTTTTTACATTGTCAAAAAGTTATAATATGCCAGGTTGGCGAGTGGGGTTCGCAGTAGGAAATAGTGAAATAATTAATGCCTTGGCGCGAATAAAAAGTTATCAGGATTATGGTATGTTTCAGCCAATTCAGATTGCTGCAACAGTTGCTTTAAACGGGCCAAGAGATTGTGTTGAAGCTATAACCGAAACCTATCGGTGTCGCCGTAATGCTCTCTGTGACGGATTAAACAGAATGGGTTGGAAGGTAGAACCTCCGAAAGCGACGATGATGGTATGGGCAGAAATTCCTGAATCTTTAAAAAATATGGGTTCTCTTGAATTTTCAAAGATGTTGCTGGAAAAAGCCAGGGTAGCAGTCGCACCAGGAATTGGTTTTGGTGAAGGTGGAGATCACTTTGTCCGTTTTTCCTTGGTTGAAAATGAACATAGAATACGACAGGCAGTAAGGGGTATTCGTGAGGTTTTTTAGTATAGGTATAATGGTCTTGGTAAATAAAGGATGGAAAAAATAATGAAAGATATTAACGTTGGATTGATAGGGTTTGGCACCATTGGTGCCGGGGTAGTAAAGATCCTCTCTGATAACCAGAAAATAATCCAAAAAAGATTGGGCGCCAGGATTTGTCTTACCAAAATCGCTGATCTNGATATTAAAACAGAACGNGGTGTTCNGGTTGATGANAAGGTCTTAACCACNTCAGTGGATGANATCCTCGACAACCCCGATATAGATATNGTTATTGAATTGATCGGTGGNTATGAACCAGCACGAACCTTCATNCTTAAAGCTCTTAGTAATAAAAAACATATTGTAACTGCCAACAAGGCTTTGTTGGCAAAGCATGGTAATGAAATTTTTACAAAGGTTGAAGAAATCGGACTTTCTATTGGTTTTGAAGCTTCCATTGGTGGAGCTATCCCTATTATCCGGTCTATACGTGAAGCTTTTGTAGCAAACCGAATNCATACACTTGAGGGTATTGTTAATGGTACTGCAAATTATATTCTGAGTAAAATGTCAGATGAGAATTGNGATTTCGATGTTGCCNTGAAGGAAGCNNAAGAAAAGGGNTTTGCTGAAGCCGATCCAACTTTTGATATTGAGGGNATTGATTCTGCNCATAAAATCGCCGTTTTGACACGCCTTGTTTATGGGACTCCTGTAGAATTTGAGGATATTAATGTNTCAGGNATNACTAATATCACTTCAGAAGATATNGAATGTGCAAAAGAATTTGGATATCGAATTAAATTGCTTGCCATATCCAAATATGATGGAGAAACAATCGATATCCGTGTTCACCCAGCGATGATTCCTAGTAATCACCCTATGGCCAGCGTTAATGGTGTTCTAAATGCTATTCGTGTTTGTGATGATATGATGGATGAAAATATTCTTGCCGGACATGGTGCTGGGGCGTTGCCGACTGGAAGTGCGGTAGTGGGTGATGTTATCGAGATAGCCCGGGACATTATATCCAACTCTAATAGCAGGTTGCCAGCCTCTTCATTTCAAAAATCAGAGATAAAGAAAATCCCTTTAAAAGACATAANCGCCATTGAGTCAGANTATTTTTTACGTTTNAGTGTCNTNGATAAGCCNGGTGTGCTCTCAAAAATATCCGGTATTCTNGGCAATCACTCTATAAGTATTGAGTCGATGATCCAAAAAGGACGTGGAGAACAGGGAAAAGCAGTGTCTTTGGTAATGATGTGCCACCGTTCCAGTGAAGGTAATATTCAAAAAGCCTTGAAAGAAATTGAACAACTTGACGTGGTTAGTGGAAAATCTAACTGCATTAGAGTGGAAAAATAAAAATGAAATTCAAAGCCTGGTTTCAATGTATTAATCCGGATTGTGGTAGCCGATATGAGCTCACTGATATCATTTATCGATGTCGTGATTGTGACGAGCTATTGGAAGTCCAGCATGATATAGATCAACTTAAAAAAAGNCCNGGCAAAGAGTGGAAGGAAATATTCGAGAGCCGNTACCGAAAAAATGAATGGCCTTATGGTAGTTCAGTCTGGGGAAAAAAAGAGTTGGTTTGTCCAAATGTCGAGAATGAAAATATTGTTTCTACCTACGAAGGTGGAACGAATCTTTTTTGGGCAGATAGACTAGGTCAGCAATTAGGCCTGGATGATTTGTGGGTTAAACAATGTGGCATGGCTCATACCGGATCATTTAAAGATCTTGGAATGACCATTCTTGTTTCCATGGTCAAGCAAATGANATCACAGGGAGGAAAAATCAAGGCTGTTGCTTGTGCTTCTACCGGAGATACATCGGCCTCACTGGCTGCTTACTGCGCTGTCGCAGGAATACCCGCAATTGTTTTTCTTCCCAAAGATAAAGTCTCACTAACTCAATTAATACAACCTATCACGCACGGCGTGTTGACTNTATCACTCGATACTGATTTTGATGGTTGTATGAAACTGGTTCGNGAGGTTTGTCAGAATGATGATATTTATCTNGCNAATTCTATGAACTCTCTTAGGATCGAAGGACAGAAGACCATAAGCTTCGANCTAGTGCAGCAGTTTAACTGGCAGGTTCCCGATTTTGTTATTGTNCCTGGNGGNAANCTTGGGAATGTAAGTGCCATCGGTAAAGGATTTAAAATGTTTTATGATNTNGGTTTGATTGACAAGTTGCCCCGTTTGGTTTGCGCGCAGGCAGANAGAGCAAACCCNCTCTATAGAAGCTATAAGCAAGATTTTAAATCNTTTATGCCNGTNCAAGCTCAAAAAACTCTCGCTAGTGCGATTCAAATTGGTGATCCNGTGAGCGTTAAGAAAGCCATTCGNACTTTAAAAGCCTTCGATGGAATTGTTGAGGAGGCNAAGGAAAACGAGTTAGCGAATGCAGCCAGTAAGGCAAATAGAACNGGATTACTTTGTTGTCCGCATACTGGAGTGGCACTAGCGGTTTTGGAAAAACTAGTTTGCCGNGGAGTGATCAAAAAGATGGATAGAGTGGTTGTTATTTCAACTGCAAATGGATTAAAATTTACCGATTTTTTATTTAAGTGTCACACTGATACGATACCAGGTATTAAATCAGACTATGCCTTTCAGGCTGTCGAATTGCCGGCAAAATATGAGGCTGTTAGAAACGCAATTCAAGAAAAAATTGACTTATGAACTTATCTAAAATTTTATTTGGATTTACGTTTTGTGTTGTACTCATTTTTTTTACTTCCAATCTTTATGCCAGCGAAAAAGTTCTTGTAAAAGGTGGACTATTTGAAATGGGAAGCCATTATTGTGAAGAGGAACAGAATAATTCAGATTGGTGCAACGATGAAACTATGCATAAGGTTCAAGTTGATTCATTCTGGATGGATAAATTTGAAGTAACCAATGAAAATTATCGTAAATGCTTTGTTGCTGGAGTGTGTGAACCTGAAGTATTACATGAAGACAGACCAGGAGATTTCAATAAAAGGAATCAACCCGTTGTCTTCACAACTTGGAAGGAAGCCTCAATCTATTGTAATTGGCGGGGTGGACGATTGCCAACGGAAGCGGAATGGGAATATGCGGCAAAAGTAGAAAAACCGGGCGGGGCCCATTGGGATCAACCTTATGGAGTAGGATCTCCTGTCGCTGTGGGAAGCTTTGAGCCTAACTCCAATGGTTTGTACGACATGATGGGAAATGTTTATGAGTGGACTAGGGATTGGTATGGTTCCTATCAAACTAAAGGGATACAAAAAAACCCATTAGGTCCAGAAAAGGGTGAAAGTAAAGTGGTTCGTGGTGGATCTTGGGATTCCTTGGGCCATTATCTAAGAGCATCTGATCGGGTAGCTAAAGATCCTAATTTAAGATACAGCGGTGTTGGTTTTCGCTGTGTTAAGCCGAATTTAAAGAAAGGGTAGAGTTCCATGAGTGAGGTGAAAAACCTTGTTATTGTCGGTTCTGGACCGGCAGGGCATACGGCTGCTATTTATGCAGCAAGAGCAAACCTGAAACCTTATATGTTGGAAGGTTATATGTTGGGTGGATCTGCAGGAGGACAGTTGACAACAACAACAGATGTTGAAAATTATCCTGGATTTCCTGATGGGGTTGAGGGTCCGGAATTAATGCAATTATTCCGAAAACAGTCAGAACGATTTGGCACTGNAATGGTTCAGGAAGATGTTATTGAAACTGACTTAAGTAAATCACCCTTTACACTTAAAACTGAAAACCGAGAAATTAAAGCACATTCTGTAATTATTTCAACGGGTGCGACTGCCAAACGTATGGGAGTTCCAAGTGAAGAAAAAATGTGGAATAACGGTATGTCTGCTTGTGCCGTATGTGATGGGGCGCTTCCTATGTTTCGAAATCAACCGTTGATGGTGATAGGTGGTGGTGATACTGCTGTTGAAGAAGCGAGTTACCTTACTAAATTTGGTTCCGTGGTCTATATGGTGCATCGTAGGGATGCGTTAAGAGCCTCAAAAATAATGCAGGAACGTGCTTTTAAAAATCCAAAACTGGAAATACTTTGGGACTCTGTGCTTGATGATGCTATTGGTGATGAATATGTTACTGGAGCAAAGATCACAAATGTTAAAACGAAAGAAAATCGTGAGATAGAAGTGGCGGGTATTTTTTACGCTATCGGACATACCCCCAATACAAGTATTTTTAATGGTCAATTAGATCTTGATGAATCTGGTTATATTAAGATTAAGTCAGGCACTCAGGAAACCAGTGTCGAAGGGGTTTTTGCTGCTGGCGATGTACATGATCATAAATATAGACAGGCAGTTACTGCTGCAGGAACAGGGTGCGCGGCAGCCCTAGAAGCCGAAAGATGGCTTGCTGAAAAAGGTTTAGGTGAATAATTTCCCTCGGTTTAAAATTTAAAAAATAACCCTTCAAGTTGAACACTTAAATTCCAATCTAAATTTTGTCTTTCCTGTCATCCCAAACCAACCTTGACAATATTAATTCCTGATTTTATTTGGTACTAAAGATAAAAATATTTTTGAGGTGCTTTAATGCGTTTTGAACAGATGACAATAAAATTGCAGGAGGCTTTTTCAAAAGCCCGAAACCTGTGTGTTCGTAAAGGTCATCAGGCCGTTGAGTGCGAACATTTACTCATTGAACTCATAAGAGATATTGACGGAATAACTCAATTATTGCTGAAAAAAGTTGGAGTGGATCCTAATTCTTTTATCGTTAAGCTTGATGAGATAATTAATAAATATCCCCGGGTTTCGGGTGATGGAAAAATTTATATTTCTAATGANTTGAATGGATTGGGTTTAAAAGCAGAAGAGATATTGCGGAGCATGAATGATGAATTTTTAAGCGCAGAGCACTTTTTGCTAGCCCTGTCTAAGGATAAAAAAAATAAAAATATTTTTAAAAACTTTGGAATTTCGCATGACGATTTACTGAAAAGTTTGCAATCTATTAGAGGAAATCAAAGAGTAACAGATCAGGAACCAGAAACTAAATTTCAAGTCTTAGATAAATATTGTATCGATCTTACAAAGGTTGCACGAACAGGAAAACTTGANCCTGTGATTGGTAGGGATATTGAAATACGCAGGGTGATACAGGTCTTATCACGCCGCACAAAAAATAATCCAGTTTTAATTGGTGAACCGGGGGTCGGTAAAACTGCNATTATTGAAGGTTTGGCTCAACGTATTTTTCATAAAGATGTTCCTGANACTTTGCTTGATAAAAGAATACTATCTTTAGATTTAGCTCAACTTGTGGCAGGTGCCAAATACAGAGGTGAGTTTGAGGATAGGTTGAAAGCCGTCCTTAAAGAAATCAGTCTTGCTTCTGGAGAAATTATCCTATTTATTGATGAATTGCANACTCTTGTTGGTGCAGGAGCTTCTGAAGGNTCTATGGATGCCTCTAATATGCTAAAGCCAGCTTTAGCTAGGGGAGAGTTACATTGTATTGGTGCTACGACCTTGAGTGAATATCAGAAGNATATTGAAAAGGATGCGGCGTTGGAACGTCGTTTTCAGCCTGTTCAAATTGGTGAACCAANTGTTGANGATACTGTTTCAATTNTACGTGGTCTTAAGGGGAAATATGAAATTNATCATGGTGTTCGGATTAAGGATGCGGCTATTCTTGCTNCTGCGAAACTTTCCAAACGTTATATTACCGACAGATTCCTTCCTGATAAAGCTATNGATNTAATTGATGAGGCNGCCTCATTTTTGAAAATGCAAATAGACTCCATGCCTGCAGAAATAGATGAGTATCAAAGAAAAACTACTCAACTAGAAATTGAACGCGAAGCNTTAAGAANAGAAAAGGATAGAGAATCTTTAAACAGGTTGGAGACTTTGAAAACAGAGATTGTTGAANTTAAGNAAAAATGTTCTGTTTTAAAANAACAATGGAAACATGAGAAAAAAATAATTGAAGAAAAGCGGACTTTAAAAGAAAAAATGCAAAAGGTCATAGAAGAAAATGAAAGTGCGCAAAGAGAGGGACAACTTGAAAAGGCAGCTGAACTAAAATATGGAACTCTGCCGCGTTTAGAGCTTGAATTGCAAGGACTGGAAAAGGTTTTAGAAAAAACTAATAATAAAGAAAAATTATTAAATGAAGAGGTAGGTGAAGAAGATATATCTCGTGTCGTATCTCGTTGGACAGGNATACCTGTTGAAAGGATGATNGANTCAGAGAAAAAAAGGCTTCTTAAAATGGAAGATTTCTTACNNCAGCAGGTTATTGGCCAAGANAATGCTGTCCAATTAGTTTCAAACTCGATTAGGAGAGCAAGAGCNGGTCTTCAAGACCCAAATCGTCCTATTGGTAGCTTTATGTTTTTAGGTCCAACGGGAGTAGGNAAAACACAACTAGCTCGNTCTTTAGCTGAGTTTCTTTTTCAGGAAGAACAGGCCATGATACGAGTGGATATGTCTGAATACNTGGAAAAACATTCCGTNTCNCGTCTGATTGGAGCACCGCCAGGTTATGTTGGGCACGAGGAGGGGGGATTGCTAACNGAACATGTTCGCCGTAAACCTTATACTGTTATTTTATTCGATGAGATTGAAAAAGCCCATTCCGATGTTTTTAATCTGTTTTTACAAATATTAGATGAGGGGNGGTTGACAGATGGACATGGGAAAACAGTTGATTTTAAAAATACTGTAATACTTATGACATCGAATCTTGGCAGTAAATTCATTGAGGAGTCAGGTTTAGAGACCTTAGAAAAAGAAACTGAAACTGAAACTGAGGCTAATATAATTTGGAAAAGAGAACGGGAGAAGGTTCAAAATGCTGTGATGCAGCAATTGCGTAATCATTTCCGTCCAGAATTTTTAAATCGAGTGGATGATATTGTAATATTTAATACCCTGACTCGTGATCAAATTCAAGATATTGTCGAAGTTCAATTAAGAGATTTGAAAAAACGTCTTGCTGATAGAAATATATCTTTTAAATTAAATGACAACGTTAAAAAAATGCTAGCTAAAAAAGGGTATGATCCCATTTATGGAGCACGTCCTTTAAAAAGAGCCATACAAAAATATATGCAGGATCCGCTTTCCTTGAAGCTTCTTCAAGGTGATTTTCAGGAGGGTGATCAAATTCTTGTAGATATTAATAAAGTTAATGATGCTCTTGTTTTTCAAAAAGTTTAGAGTAATTGATATTTATTTAAACACTTTCTTGCTAATAATGAATGATTTAACTCGTTTAAATACAAG
>PBKP01000040.1 GCA_002721515.1 Nitrospina sp. | reverse complement strand
TTAAGAAATAAAATAGATAAAAATATCTCAATGATTACAGGAGGAAAAGGGAGCCCCTGCAATATTCAGGGAGTTTCCTACTTCCACTCTTTCGAAAAGTATTACAACTTTCTAAATAATTTAAATAAACCTTGCGAGAAATTCTTTGAAAAAATAAAAGAAGTGAGTTTGTCTTAAAAATAAATAGGGGAACTCGATGAAAACCTCAGGGGTTGGGGGTTCCAGGCTTTCTGGCAAAAACCTACTAGTTCATGTTTGAATTCCTGGTCGTCGAGTTTCCCCATCAAAAATAGAAAAGAGGAGAATTAATGATTGGAGAGATGTCGTGAAAACTCTAAATAATAGCCAGACGATTTTAATAATGTTTATTTTGTACTTTTTAATTTTTCCTTTCAAAGCCTTTACCAATACAAAAGTAAGCAGCTTAGAAACATTAAAAGTGGGAAAAGTCTTGCCAGATGCCAAGCTTAAAGCAGTTGGTAATTTGGAGGTAAGTTTAGATCAGTTAAAGGGGAAAATTAAAATAATCAGTATAGTTCCAAAACTGAATACCCCGGTTTGTGATAAGCAAACCCATAGGTTTAGCGAAACCAACGGTGGACTTGATAAAGAAATAGATATCATAACACTTAGTACTAATACAGCGGAGGAACAGCAAATATTCGCAAAAAAAGCCAATATTCATAATTTAGTATTTCTTTCTGATGATCCAAATTTTCAATTTGGCAGAAATACAGGATTGCTTATTGATGGATTGGGCGTATTGCGTCGAACGGTTATGGTTGTGGATCAAGATAACATCATTCGATATGTAGACTTTGTTCCTGGTGGGGGTCTTCCGAATATTAAAAAAGCTTTGGAAGCAGCACGGGATTTATTGACCGTATCATCTAACTCTAAAAGTTGACCACGCAGTATATAGATAAAAAAGGAGGTTAAATATGTTACATGAAGTAAGAATATTTGATGCAAACTATCATTTAAAGAAGGTAGTATCAACTAAAGAGTTAAGCAGAAGACATTGGATGGGCTTTGAAAAATCTGAAGCGCAGAATGTCTTGCCACAGGTAAAAAAGAAAAAATTTCAAAATAATTAATATTGTATTTGCTTCTATCAATTTTAAAAATTTAGAAAGATATAAGTTATGAAGGTCTTAGTAGCTGGTGCTACAGGGTTCGTTGGGAAAAAACTAGTAAAGGATTTGAAAGATAACGGTCATGAAATTGTCGTTCTAACAAGAAATGTTGATGCTGCAAGATTTAGAGTTCCTGTCCATTGCGAAGTTCTTTCTTGGGATCCCATTAATAGATATCTTCCTACAAGCGCCTTAAATGGAATAGATGCCGTTATTAATTTAGCGGGAGATAATATTGCTGATGGCCGATGGTCCTCTAAGCGAAAACAGGAAATTACCGAGTCAAGAGTTTTAGCCACTAGGCGCCTGGTAAAAGCCATGACATATATGAATAGAAAACCTTTAGTTTTTATATCTGCTTCTGCTATTGGTTTTTATGGAAACCGATCAGATGAAATTCTTCGTGAAGAAGAAAGTCGAGGACATGGATTTCTGTCTGATGTTTGTGAAAGATGGGAAGATGAAGCTTTAAAAGCAAAAGAACTTGGAGTAAGGACAGCTATATTTAGAATTGGCATGGTTCTTGGGCATGATGGTGGGGCTCTAAATAAAATGCTACCTCCGTTTAAACTAGGAGGAGGTGGTAAGTTAGGGGATGGTTCTCAATGGATGAGTTGGATACATATTCGCGATCTTTCAAATATGCTAATCCATGCTATAGGCGAGTCTACTGTAAATGGTATTTATAATGCGGTAAGCCCTAACCCGGTTATTAACCGGGAATTTACAAAAATATTTGGAAAAGTTTTAAAACGACCCACGATGTTTCCTGTGCCTAGTTTTGTGCTAAAGATTGCTTTGGGAGAACTCTCAGAGTTGCTTCTTGGAAGCCAGATGGTAATGTCTCAAAAAATCTTAGATACAGGGTTCGAATTTAAATATCCTCAGCTTGAAGAGGCATTAAATGAAGTTTGCAGCCATTCCTATCATGAAATCAATATTGAGCAGTGGGTGCCGCAGCCGGTAGGCAAGACCTTTTCATTTTTTAAAGAGGCTAAAAATTTAGAAAAAATCACTCCAAAGTTTTTAAAATTCAAAATTCTTAAACAATCAACTCCAGAAATACGAGAGGGAACAAAAATTAACTATAGTCTTTCGCTACATGGTTTTCCTGTTGGTTGGCAATCAATGATTACGGATTGGAAGCCTAATAAAAAATTTTCGGATCTCCAATTAAAGGGTCCATACAATCACTGGTATCATACTCATGAATTTGAAGAAAAAAATGGTGGGACCTTAATAAAGGATAAAGTGCTTTACAAGGTTCCGTTTGGCATTCCTGGAGACTTAGTTGCTGGAAAATTTATAAAAAAAGATTTGGAGACCATATTTAATTACCGATACAAAATTATTGAAAATTTGCTGGCATGATAGTTTGTTGAAATAAAGAATATTGATTGCAAAAATTACATAAAATATATAGAAAAAAAATAACTATTTTTACGCATTTTAATCGTATATTCTTATAACCAATTTGCTTGAGGTAGCTATGAGTAATTTACAAGCTTTTGATGTTACGGGAATTTTTTTATTGGCTCTTATAATTGGAGGAATGTTCTTTTTTGCCGCTATTATGACGCCATTGGTATTTACAAAACTTCCTCCTGAAATATCGGGGCCATTTATTCGAGAGGCATTCCCAGTTTACAGTCAGGTTATGGCCGGAATGACCCTGGCTGCCGTATTATTCTTGTGGAGTTTTTCTGAAAGGGTATATTTGATTTTTGTTTTCATACTTTTTGTTTTAGCTTGGTTATGGTTGATGCCTTTAATAAATCGTTATCGTGATGACCAACTGAAGGGAAATCAAAAGGCTGGAAAAACTTTCAATATTTTGCACCGATTGAGCGTAGTAATAAATTTAGCGCAGATGGGGACCATTGCATTTGTGCTATATAAAGTTGTTACGCATGCCTGATTTAAAATTAAATTTTAGCTAACATTTTTAACTACAAATATTGAATGAAGTTATGAGATTTAATTTTAAATTCTATTCTTTGTTTTATATTTTGTATTTTGCAATCGTTTTTCTCCTGATTAGCGGTTGCCAAAGTATTCCAAAAAAAACTTCTCCAGAATTGCAAGTTGTGCCACAAGTTGATATCGAGCGTTACCTGGGTAAATGGTATGAAATTGCTTTGTATCCAAACTGGTTTGAACGAGGGTGTTACCGCTCTACCGCATTCTATGAAAAATTAGATGATGGCCAAATAAAAGTTACCAATCGATGCCGCATGTATAGCCCTGATGGCGAACTAAATGAGGCTATCGGGATAGCCAGTATCGTCGATAAGAACACTAATGCCAAATTAGAAGTTCAGTTTTTTTGGCCGTTTAAGGGGGATTATTGGATTATCGATTTAGACCAGGATTACAAATACTCGGTAGTCAGTGAACCCGGAAGGCAATACTTATGGATATTAAGCCGGTCTCCTAATATGGATAACCAAACACTAGAAGCTTTGAAAGCTAAGATTCGTGAAAAAGGGTTCGACCTTGGTTATCTTAAAAAAACTTTACGATAAATTAGACAAATAATATTTAAAAAACGGAAAGATTTTAAAATCTAATTTGCGTAAAATGCATGAATGTAAATTCAATAAAACTCTCTTCTGTGAAGAAAGTCCAAATTTTGACTAGATAGGTAAATGTGTCAAAACCATTCTATATTTAGCTCCTAGAGTTTCTAAGGGTATCTGCTTTCTACCAAAACCTTTGAATTTACTATTTTAAAACTCCTTAAAATACGAAAATGAAGTTTATATAGAGCTGTTCGAAATAANTCTCGACATAAGCTTTGTNGATATATATATTNTCATCCTAATAACTTTATAATTTACTTGATGAACTGCTGGATATAGTGGCTGAAAAAGGTTCATTATTTTCGAAAGTTTTCAATAACTATTTTAAAAACTTCAGGGAGTGGAATAATGCCAACAGAAATTAAGCCCTTAGACCTTAATCAATTTATGGAAGGTCTTAAAAAAAGGAACCCAGGAGAAGAAGAATTTCATCAGGCGGTTGAAGAAGTTGCCGCATGTGTCATTCCTTATATAAATGAAAACCCTAAGTATATAGAAAACCAAATTTTAGAAAGAATGACTGAGCCGGACAGAACCATTATTTTCAGAGTGTGTTGGCAAGACGATAATGGAAATATACGAACTAACCGGGGTTATCGAGTTCAGTTTAATAACTCCATTGGCCCTTATAAGGGAGGTCTCCGTTTTCATCCTTCAGTTAATTTAGGCATTCTCAAATTCCTGGGTTTTGAGCAAACATTTAAAAATAGTCTGACGACCCTTCCGATGGGTGCTGGTAAAGGTGGAGCAGACTTTAATCCAAAAGGAAAATCAGAGCGGGAGATAATGCGTTTTTGTCAAGCTTTTATGACGGAATTATCAAAACATATTGGTGAGAACATAGACGTGCCGGCTGGAGATATTGGGGTTGGCGCAAGAGAAATCAGTTATATGTTTGGTCAATACAAGCGTCTGCAAAATGAATTTACGGGGACTCTTACTGGTAAGGCTCTTGAATTTGGTGGGAGTTTGATACGCAAAGAGGCAACNGGATACGGTTGTGCTTATTTTATGGAAGAAATGNTGAAGCATAATGGTGACTCTATTCAAGGGAAGAGTTGTGTTGTTTCTGGGTCTGGAAATGTTGCTCAGTTTTGTGCTCAGAAAATAATGCATTTGGGTGGCAAGGTTTTATCTTTGTCAGACTCTTCTGGTTTCATCCATGATCCTGATGGTTTGAATGAAGAAAAATTGGAGTACGTCATTGATTTAAAAACAAATCGTCGGGGAAGGATTTCTGANTATGCAAAAAAATATAAAGTCGACTTCCATGAAGGTAAAAGACCTTGGGTGGTAAAAGCAGACTTAGCGTTTCCTTGCGCGACTCAAAATGAANTCGAGTTATCCGATGCTCAAGAACTTATTAAAAANGGATGTAAGGGTGTGGCTGAAGGTGCTAACATGCCAACAACTATAGAGGCAATGGAAGCATTGCTAGAAGCTAATGTCATGTTTTCTCCGGGAAAAGCCTCTAATGCTGGAGGAGTAGCTGTTTCTGGTCTTGAAATGACCCAAAATAGTATTCGTTTGTCATGGCAAAGGGACGAGTTGGATGAAAGGCTAAAAACTATTATGCGTGATATTCACCAACAGTGTGTTGAGTTTGGGACCGAAAAAAATCGCGTTGATTATGTTAAAGGGGCAAACATTGCCGGATTTGTGAAAGTAGCTGAAGCCATGGTTGCTTATGGAGTCATTTAATATATATTCATTCAAAGTAATTGTATAGATTATTCCTTTTGATGTAAGCATTACATTTTAGTTAAGTGGTTGTTAAAGAAAAAACATTGATTTTCTAAGATTTTGCTGATTGGGGAGTTGGCAATGGCAGAACATTTTAAGGTTGCAATAATTGGTGCAGGTCCAGGTGGAATTAGTGCGAGTGTCAATGCAGCCAAGCACAACATAAACCATGTTTTATTTGAAAAGGCCGAAATAGGAAATACGATCTATCAGTACCAGTTGCGTAAGCATGTTATGGCTGAACCAAACAAACTTCCACTGGTTGGCGATGTAGGTTTTCAAGCGGGGAGCAGGGAAGAAATTCTTGATGTCTGGAATCAGGTCATCGAGAATAATAAGGTTAAAGTTAAGCGACCAGTTGAAGTTTCGAAAATAGAAAAAAATGATGAAGGATTCACGGTTTTTTTTGGCGAAGATCATTGCACTTGTGATTCGGTTGTTTTAAGCATGGGTGCAATGGGTTCTCCCAGGAAAATGGAAGTCCCGGGAAATGAGCTTCCTCACGTTTCCTACCGGTTAGGCGATCCTGATGAGTTTGAGGATATGGATATTATAGTTGTGGGAGCAGGGGATGCTGCCATCGAAAATGTCCTTGGTTTGGCAGAAAAAAATAGAGTCTCTATCGTTAATCGGAAGTCAGAGTTTGCCCGAGCTAAAGATGCAAATTGCGCCTTAATTGAGGAAGCTATAGAATCTGGGAAGGTACGCTGTTTTTATGGTTCTACAGTAGCTAGAATCAATGCAGATAAAACAGTATTAAATACCCCAGACGGTGAAGTTGAGGTCCCTTGCCAGCATCTTATTGCGAGATTGGGAAGTATTGCACCGAGAAAATTTTTAGAAGCTTGCGGAATAAAGTTTTCAACGCCTAACCCTGCAGAATCAGCCGTGGTGAATAATCGGTATGAATCTAACGTACCTGGTCTTTACCTGATTGGCTCTCTTATCGGATATCCATTAATTAAACAGGCTATCAACCAGGGCTATGAAGTAATTGAGCATATCCTGGGTAACAAGGTAGAGCCGGCCGACCAGGTTTTAATTGCAGAAAAACTCAAGGAGATGGCAGGCGAAACCAATGAAAATCTAGCGGTAATTCGCAAGTCCCTTCCTCTATTTAAAGATTTGAGTGAACCCCAATTTAGAGAGTTGATTTCGGAATCTACACTTCATATTAAAAATGATGGCGATAATATTTTTATTCGCAATGACTATTCTAATACGCTTTATAACATTGTAAGTGGGAAGGTCATGATCCAATTGGGGAATGACCAAAAGTTTTATTTGTCTTCTTCAGATTTTTTTGGGGAAATGGGTCTAATATCCGGCCGCAGAAGAACTGCCAGTACCTATGCAGTGGGTCCCACCGTTTTAATTGAAACGCCTCGTAAGCAAATACAAAAACTGATTAGTTCTGTAAAAGGAGTAAGTAAGACCATTGATGATACTTTCATGTTTCGGACCTTGCAGAATTTCTTCCCCGGTGTGTCCCCTGATAAGGTCAAAGTGCTAATTGAAGGCTCAAAAATTAACCGTTATAAAAAGGGTCAAATTATTTTTAAAGAGGGCGATGAAGGGGACTCATTTCATATTATACGCAAGGGTTCTGTTGCCGTGTCCCGGCTTGTCAATGGATGTGATGTAACTCAAACCTATATCCCAGTTGGCAATTACCTAGGTGAAACTGCGCTCATTGGCTATGGCGCGGATACGAAAAGTCCTGCTTTTAAGCCTCCTTTAAGAACCGCGACTATCAAAGCTGCGGTGGAATGTGAAACCAATGTTATTTACAGGGAAGAGTTTCTAGCCTTCCTGGAAGAGAACCCTGAAGAGAAAGAAAAATTAATTAAGGTGGCTCAAAAATATCGAGCCGAAGAAAAACTGATATCGAGCGAAGGTGATTGTTCAGACAACGTTAAAGATTTTTTGTTGGAGAGGGGCTATTCCGATGCCGACAACGCTCTTATAATTGATTCTGATATATGTGTCGGTTGTGATAACTGTGAAAAGGCCTGCGCTGCGACCCATGATGGGCATAGCCGTCTAGATAGAAAAGGTGGAGAAAGCTATGCTTCTATACAAGTTCCTACCTCTTGCAGACATTGTCTTAACCCTCTCTGTATGATGGATTGTCCCCCGGATGCCTTAAAGCGTTATGTGAACGGAGAAATTGTTATCGAGGACAATTGTATTGGTTGTGGCAATTGCGAAAAAAATTGTCCTTACAACGTAATCCAAATGGTTTATATGAATCCCGATTCCGATTTTTTTAATACGGGCAAGACCTCATTTTTCTCGTCATTTTTTAAATCCAAAAAAGATGAAAAGCCCTCTTTGGTTGCTGCAAAATGTGATATGTGCACTAATTTAAAAGGCGGACCTTCGTGTGTCCGATCTTGCCCCACGGGAGCTGCACAGCGTATCAGTAAATTAGAACTGCAAGAGTTACTTGAAAACAGTTGAATCCAGCTATGTTAGTTAAAGAAAATATAATTAATTATTTAGATTTTCGCTGGTTTAAGGTCAACCTGATTTTTTTTGGTTTTCTGTTAGGGTTTTACCTTTTTGATGATCCCTTGGCCGGTAGAGATGGGGCCACCTTTATAGGTTATACGTACGGAGTGGTAGCGACATTGGGTATTATCTTGCTCATGTTTTTGGGGATCCGCAAGCGCGCGTATGCTTCTAACTTGGGCACCCTTAAGGGTTGGGTATCTGCACATATTTGGATAGGTTTGTTTTTAGTCCTGATTGTTCCTTTACACAGCGGTTTTCAGTTTGGAGCGAATGTGCATAGTTTAGCCTATGGATTGATGTTGGCCACTATACTTAGCGGTATTTGGGGAACTTATTATTACTTACAGTATCCTTCTGAGATTCTTTCTAATCGAGGGGGCGATTCTGGAAAAGATCTTTTAAAAAATATTCGAAAAATCGAGTCAGATTTACAGCAACTAGAGAAGGGAAGAAGTAATCAGTTTTTAAGCTTAATTTCATCTATCAACCCACCCATAGGAACGAAGCTCAGGCACGTTGCATTTGCCAGTAAAAGACCTCAGTTTGTTTCAAATCAGAAAATTCAACAATTAATTCTTGAACTCTCANCAGAAGAGCAAGAAGTTTGTTTGAAAGCCTTGGGTAAGGGTAAGGAAAAGATAAGGCTGATGAATCAATTTTATGATGAGATGGGCGCGCATTATCGGCTCAAAGTATGGCTGTTTTTTCATCTTCCCTTATCGTTTGGCTTGCTGATTACTTTGGGGATCCATATTTTTTCTGTTTTCTATTATATGTAGGGTAATTGCATGCGTATTCAGTACGTTATTGAAAATATCAACTTAAAGGGTGTTACGGAAAGCTCGGTTAAAGAGCTAGAAAAGCCTGAAATTCTTATAGGTCGTGGCAGTGCATCAGACATTCTTTTGCGTGAAAATACAGTTGCATTTTTGCATGCTCGCATTTCTGAAAGGGAAGAGAAATTATTTATTGAAAAGGCGGAGTCGCATAAGGGTGCTATAACCGTTAACGATCGTATTGTCCAGCAATGTTTATTGGATAATGGGGATAAGATAGTTATTGGCGATACGACCTTGACTGTCTCTTATGATGGTGANGTTAAACAGCTTATAGAAGTTCGTAAAGAGTTGTCTAAGGAGGAAGAAGAACTATGGATAATAAAAGCCTTAGATAGGTTGGATCTCACTAAACGTTTTTCTGCACGATCGATAAANTTATTTATAGTTGCTATCATTTTTCCACTGGTTTTGTTTTTTTTAGTGGGACCACTTATGGGTTACTTTGAAAGCTCATGGAGTAGTGGTCCGATATCAAATTCCCATAAGTTTATAGAAACCGACTGTAAATCTTGCCATACCAAAGTTTTTGCAAAGGTGCCTGATCCAGCCTGCTCCCAATGTCATCAAATGGGAGAACATTCAGTTGCCTTGACTAAAAATATTGTTCAAAACCTTCCCTTTGAGAACCGTTGCGGNACCTGCCATAATGAGCATGATGAGCAAGGAAAACTAATAATAACTAAACCTGTTCTTTGTTCTAATTGCCACGGGGTTATTCAAGATATCCACCCCAAANCNACNACANCNNCNATANNNGCNTTTNATNAAACGCATCCNGATTTTNCTTTTTTAANTAANGCNAAANCTGACANNTCNAAGGTTAAGCTNAATCANNANTATCANTTAANNTCGATAGAAGTAGATGANCNNAANNTTGANGGNGGNAAACGATTGATGGGTTGCNAAGACTGTCATGTTTTGGATCCTTTATCCTTAAAAGAAGGGACTTTTAAGGAAATCACCTTCGATGAATTTTGCGCAGGCTGCCATAAGCTAAGCGTGGGATCTGCTGCTGCAATGCTTAATGTGCCACATGAAAAAACCCAGTTGGTGCGTACTTTTTTAAATTCCCCTACCGACTTTTTATACGATTACGTCAAAAATAATCCTACTTTGATAAGCAGCGGTTCGAAATCATCTAAAAAGAAAAAAGGTAGGAGGAGTAGGAGAGGAAAAAAATCCAAGCCAAAACCAAAAACGCAATCGGAATGGGTAAAGAAGCAATTTAAGGGAATAGACCGGATTGGTGGTTTAACCTCGTTGGAAAACAAAGTTTTCTTTTCCGCTAAAGGAGGTTGTATTGAATGTCATTTTCTTGATGTAGAACCCACAGTCGGTGTGAGCGAGAGTGCCTCATTGGCCGCTTTTAGTCTTTGGGATCATAGGATTAGGTTGTGGGATGTGATGAACAATGAAGAAAAAGCTTTCCTGCAGGGGCATGATGACGTAATTCATTCTGTTCAATTCAATGCGAAAGGAAATAATTTACTTTCTGCTTCTAGGGATTTTTCAGCAAGAATCTGGAACCTTAAAGACAGCGAGGCATCACCTTTGATTTTCAAAAAGCATACTGGATCAGTTAATGATGCTGTTTATTTTCCTTCCGAAGAAAAAATAATTACTGGATCCGATGATGGAAAGGCCATTATTTGGGATATTAGCAGTCAAAAACCCCTGCTTACATTATCAGGCCATGATAAACCAATTAAAAAAGTTGAGATCAATAAGTCGGGAGAAAGAGCTTTGACCTTCGATGATAATGCCGGACTAATTCTTTGGAATACTAACGAAGGCACCAATTTGGCAAACTTAAAACCTAAAAGCTCAGAGGTTTTAGTTGTCCGATTTAGCTCAGATGGCAAACAAATTGTAGCGGGAACATCCAGTGGCTCCATAGTTTTTTGGAGTGCTGACAAAGGAGAAGAGTTAAGACAGTTTCCCGCGGGAACTGAGGACCCATTAACAGGTCACAGTAAAGCTGTTACCCATATAGAGCTCAGCAGTGATGGTTCAAAAATGATTTCCATGTCAGAAGATTTTTCAGCAAAAGTTTGGAATCTTGTAAAAGGAGAGTTGGTTTCCACCTTGAAAGTTTATAATGAAGAAAAAGGAGAAAAGAAAGCAACAAAGCAATTATTTTTATCGGCACAATTTAATAATGATGGCTCTCAGGTTGCTACAGGATCCAGTGACAAGTTAGTTCGATTATGGAAAACTGAAACAGGAGAAATNCTNAAGGAACTTAAAGGGCATGAAAATCAAGTTTCATTTACATTTTTTAATAAGGACAGTTCTAAGGTTATTTCTGCAGCTTTAAATAATGTTGCAATTGTTTGGGATGTATCAAAAGAGCAGAAAAAAACCTTAAGACATGGAGAGCCTGCCTTAGCGGATGATGAGGAAGAAACAAATAAAAGCTATTTAAGATTACCCGAAACTTTACCAACCAAAAGTCCAAGAGGTTTCGCATTTAAAGGGGTCAACCATTTGAAGCATGAATTTTTGGAGTGCGAAGTTTGTCATGAATCGATGGAAAAGAGTATTTCTACCTTGGATGTGTCTTTGCCTTCCATTCAAACCTGTAAAAATTGTCATGAAAAATCTCAGGCTGCTTTGAATGATTGTGTCTATTGTCATAACTATCATCCGAATAATGAGCGTGGATATAATTCTGGGAAAATGGCAGTAAATGAAGAATCACCACTTGGGTACCACCTTTTAAAACAAGAGCTTCCTTAATATAAGGTAGGCTCATTCAATTACCTGTTAAAAATAGTTGAAAACGATTGATTTCTATGACTAAATGGCCTCCAAATTGAACTTGGTAAGCTGGCGTTTTCCTCTAGTTTTTAGAGTTTTTTAATTTAAAAATATTTAAATCTGGTGTGGTGAAGGAGATTAAGTTCATGACTTCAAAATGTTTTCAATTTTTAAGGTTTACCGGTGTCTGTTTTTTGGTTTTATTTTGTTCAAGCTCTTTTTCTTGGGCTCAAGATATAACTATGGCTGGGCGAGCATTTCCTCCAAAAGTTGACTCTCCATTGAAGTTTACTGGCGCCGGAAGTTGTAACCAGGCAAAATGCCATGGTCATAAAAGCAAACCAAGAGCAAACGAATATACAACTTGGGCGAAGGCAGAGGTTCACTCGGCGGGTTATAGTGTTCTTTTTGAAGAGGACTCGCAGAAAATAGGAAAAGATTTTGGCCTTAAGGGAAAACCAGAAGAAAGTAAGGAATGTACGGTTTGCCATACTTTAAGCATTGAGGATAAGCCAGACCTAAAAGGCGAAAAATACGATGTCAACGAAGGTGTGACCTGCGAATTATGCCATGGTCCTGCAGANCAATATTTAGAACCGCATGCCAAACCTTATGAGCCAAAAGGTGTGACAGGTGCCGAGTTAATAGCTAAGAGAGCTGAACGCCATGTGCAGTCAGTAAAGCAAGGTATGTGGGACGCAAAGGACCCAAAGACGCGCCTTGAAACCTGTGTTTTCTGCCATTATCAGATAAATGGTAATATGGTTAAAGCAGGGCACCCCTCCTTGAAGTTTGAGATGGGATATTTTCAAAAAACAATGCCGGTGCATTGGGAAGAAACCCCCGATAAAGGTGATGGTTTTCCTGCAAAAATGATGGCCGCAAGTCAGGCTATTTCCCTAAGAGAATCCCTTTTAAACTTGAAGGGTGCAGCAAAAGCCAAGCTTGGAAAAGATATACTTAATGACGGTCTTAGGCAGGCGCAGAGCCATGGAAATGTATTGCGTGTCATTTCTGGTGTTGGTATTACTGAAAGTAAAGGCATTGAGGCGGGGTTAAGTGATTTGTCCAAGGCAATTGGGGATGCTGGGGTTTTAGCTTCCAAAGCAGAAAAATTGGCCGGTCAGGCTGACAGCTTATTTAATAAAATGCTGCAGGCTAAATATAATGCTGGCCAAGTTAGTAAAATTGTTAAGGCTGTAGCCAGCGACAGCCATTTTACATCATCTCCTAGCAGAGAAGATGCTATACAGGCTTTCATGATTGTTGATGGCCTTTCCGTCGATCCGGACGAGTCACTTCTTGCCGCAATTGATGAATTATATTTTGGTTTGTTCGCTGAAGAAAAGGGGCAAGAACCACCAGCTTATGATGCTAAAGTATTTGGCCAAAACTTGGCTAAGGTAGCAGGTATGGTCAAATAATAGAGGCGCTGATGTCGTTGAAAAAATTCTGTTTTTTTTTGATTTTNACGCTGACATGTTTTCTCCCACATTTGGTTAATGCAGAGAAGGTTGGGAAGATTTCAATCCAACTTGAGGAATCCCTGCTTTCTGTTGATATTCAGGGAGCAAACTTACCAGAGGTAATCGAAGAACTAAATAAAGTTGTAGAGATAGATGTGCAATTTGATGATCTATCAAAAGAAGATGTTATCAATTTAAAATTTGACGGCTTGCCCTTGGCAAAGGCGGTTCAGCAATTATTTCCAAATGCCATTATTTTAGATAGCAAGTATGGCGCAAAGTACGCAGATTCAATAACGAAACCCACTGGCTGGTTTTCTTCCTTAAAATCTTGGTTTTCGNCTACCTTAGATAAGGTAATAGGAAAAACACCCTCTACCGTAGTCTCTATTGCCTCCAAAACTTTAGCTTCAAATAGTAAGGCCTCACCGGCGCCCATAAAAGAATTGCCCGCAGCGGTTACTTCACCCAAAATAGCGAAATCGTCTCCTGTTAAAACTTTAGCCGCAGTAGCTTCATCACCCAACAAAGTTCAGTCAGTTCCTGTTAAAGTTTCGCCTCAACTGGCACCTACATTTAAACCAGTGAGCCCGGCTCCCGTGAAAGTTTCACCGCCAATAATTTCTTTTCAAGAGGTTGCAGCTTTTGGTTCTATGACTTCTAAGGCTCAGTCTGGGAAGAACGTAGTTTTTGCGAGGACCTTTTTCCCGCCAGGAAACTCTAAAACTGCTGCTGCACTTACTTCCGGGGAAGTCACTAGTATAGTTACTAATGCAGCTAACTCTTTAAATAACTCAGACAATATGCATGTGGCAGTTGTTGATCGGCAAGGAACTATTCTTGGCACTTTCTCTAAGGCAGGAGGGTTAACTGCTAATAGTGAAAATACTGCCGTGGCCTTAGCGCGTACAGCTGCATTTTTTTCCCATAACCAGGCGGCTATAACTTCCCGTACGGTTCGTTTTATTAGTGGAGAACATTTTCCTCCTGGTATTAAATTTACTCCCAATGGTGCCCTTTTTGGCATTGAACATAATAATCGTGGTTGCGATTTAAATATGACTTACTTGGGTGGTCAAAGCTTCCCACAGGCTCTTAGAGCTGCGGGTGGTACATGTGAAAACGGTACCACCACTGGATGTGGTCAAGGAATTATGACCATTCCTGGTTCTTTCCCCTTGTATAAAGGAAATACTTTAGTAGGAGGTATTGGTGTTTTCGGAATTGGTCCTGCATTAACTGATGACCCTCAAGGAGGTTTAAGAAAGCTGGGAACTGGTTATGAAGCGGCAGAATTTGCAGCCGTTTCAGGAGCTGTTGGTTTCGAACCTCCCCAGTTTAGTGGTGGAGGAATATTTATTGATGGTATTCGCTTACCTGGTGTTAAACAGACCACCCGTCCCTCAGGTTTTTCAAATGATGCTAATGGCTTTGCAAATGGTGCCTTTAGAACTGTTGCTGCGGCAAATGGAACTGCAGCTGGCAGTACTTCTGTACCGTCAGGGTTTTTAGTAGGACCCACAGCGGGTGGTGCTTTCACTGTAGCTGACTTGAATAAAATTATTAACCAAGCCCGCGCAGAAGCAAAACTAACCCGAGGAGCTATTCGCCTACCTTATACAGAAACAGCAAGAATGGTTTTTGCTATTGGCGATATTAATGGAAATATCCTTGCTGTTTACCGCCAATCAGATTCGACAGTTTTTAGTCTCGATGTTGCTGTGACAAAAGCTCGAAACGTGACCTACTTTAGTGGAAGCAATGTTAATGCCGCAGATCAAGTAGCCATGCCGGTTGGAACGGCTGTAACGAATCGTACGATAAGCTTTGGGAGCCAGCGTTTTTTTCCGTCTGGTCTTGATTTTGCAGATCCAGGTCCGTATAGGAATATTTTTACAAATGATGCAGCCAATCCTTGTACACAGGGACGAGATACAAACAATACTGCCAATCAAAGTGGAATTGTGTTTTTTCCGGGTAGTGTTCCATTATATAAAAATGGGGCCTTGATTGGTGGTTTGGGGGTCAGTGGTGATGGTGTTGAGCAAGATGATTTGGTTGCAGCAGCTGGGGCAGTTGGTTTTGAACCTCCTGCTAACATACGCTCAGATCAATATAAAATTTCTGATGTTCGTATGCCCTATCTAAAATACCCAAGAAATCCAAAAAATTTGGGTAACTAAATTACGAGAGCATCCTGAATAATGAAAAAGTCCAGCCTCAGATGTCAAACAGTGATTTGGGTTGCCTTAATATTTTTAAGCTTTTTGTTTTTTCCATCTGGGTTGGTGTACTCCAAACCGACAAGCAGGACATCATCAAATTACCTTTATTCGCAAGAAAGCGAAATATACGAGAGTGCTGAAGAAATTGTTGCTGAAAGACGAAAACGTCGTCGGAGACGCGCACCTAAGCAGAACAAAATTTCCGAACAAAAAAAAATGGAGGAAAAAATATCTTCTCCAAATGCTAAGTCTTCAAAAATAACCAAAAGAAAACGCAGGCGCCGGAGAAGAGAGAAGCTTGAACCGGTAAAACATTCCGAAAAAAAAGAATACCAGGATGAAACTAAGATAAAAACTATTGAAGGTGTTAAGCCTTTTGAAGACCGCTGGAGAATTCTTTATAAGGAAAACCTTATTGACCCCTATAATCAAAATATACTAAAAGGGGATCGCCCTGTCTTAGGCGATGATATCTTTTTTACTGCAAGGTTTGATAGTATCAGTCGGTTTGAGTTTTTTGGGACTGTTCCCACACCTGCCGGTGTAAGTGCTGCCGATCCAATAGCCGAAGAGTTTTTTGGTGGCAATCGTAAGAATGCGTATATTCAAGATTTTAGATTTACCTTCGAGTTGTTCAAAGCAAACACCTCTTTTCGTCCACGTGATTGGGAAATTCGTCTGACACCTGCCATAAATCTTTTTCATATAAACGCTGCTGAAAATGGAATTCTTTCTCGAGATGTTCGCAAAGGAACGGTTCGAACAACCGATGACTATGCTTTAGAGGAGGCTTCTGTTGAGTATCACCTTCTTGATTTAAATCGATTTTATGACTTTGTGTCTTTTAAGGGAGGCATACAAAAGTTTAATTCAGATTTTAGAGGGATTATTTTTGAAGATACAAACCTAGGTGGTCGTCTTCTTGGAACTTTAAATAATAATATTTATCAGTTTAATATTTTATACTTTGAGATGTTGGAGAAGGATACGAACAGCTTATTAAATACTTTTAATGATCGACATCAAGAGGTTTTTATTGCCAATATTTATGCTCAAGACTTTGGGATTAAGGGCTACACAGCTCAACTAAGTTTTCATTATAATAATGACGGTCCTTCGATTGAATATGATAAAAACCTTTTTCTTGCACGCCCAGATGCAATTGGTGATGCTGCCGAGCATGAGGTTGATGCAAAATATATAGGGTTTGCTGGCGAAGGTCATTGGGGTAAATTGAACATCAGTCACTTTTTTTACTATGCTTTTGGAGATGACAGTTTAAATAATATTGCTGGTAAAGAAGTTGATATTTCGGCATTTGCCGTTGGTTTAGAATTTTCTATAGACGATGATTGGGTTCGTTATCGATTTGGTTGGCTACATGGATCTGGAGATGATGACCCTGAAGATGGTAATGCAGAAGGGTTTGATGCTATTTTGCCTAATCCTAATTTTGTTGGTGGACGAAATACTTATTGGATTGCGCAGGCTATACCTCTTGCGGGAACGGGAGTGCAAATGGTAAATCAGGACAGTGTTTTTCCAAGTCTTCGCAGCAGCAAAGTTCAAGGGCAGGCAAATTTTGTTAATCCTGGTATCAATATTTTTAATATTGGAATGGATTTAAACCTCACTCCAAAGATTCGAAGTACTCTGAATTTAAGCAAACTCAGTTTTTCCAAAACTGATGCTCTGGAACTAGTTTTAAACCAAGCTAATATTGCTAAAGATATAGGTTTTGATTTAAGTTTGGGAACTGAGTGGAGACCCTGGCTAAATAATAACGTTATTGTGGACGTAGGGACCAATGTTCTTTTTCCTGGTGAAGGGTTTAAAGATATCCTAACAGAGGGGAATCTCTATTCTGTAACATCAAGGCTTATTTTTACTTACTAAAATTTAACGTGCGGGACTCATCGAAAAAAATGATGTCGATCCAAGTAACAAGTCTATTGCGTATCATGGTTTTTATAGTAATGGTTTGGTTTGTTGGCATTGTGCCAACGCTTGAGGGTAATACAGTTAAAAAGGGTCAAGCAACGAACCAAAAAACTATTTCGAAAAAGACAATGCCATCTGTTGAATCTAAAACTATCGAGAAAAAGGATCAGGTAAGTGAGAACGATAAAACAGATAAAAACATAAAAGAAACCGACAATAAAAAGTTGGAGGATAAAACGTCCATAGCCAAAGCACCCAAAGATCCTTGGGCACCCATTGGTGACACGGATATAGGAAAACAATCTAAAGAAGAGGTGGAAAAGAAAAGTTTCGGTTGTAATAGTTGTCACCTAGGTGTTGAGAAAATGCACGTCGATGAAAAAATAAAATTAGGGTGCACAGATTGCCATGGTGGTAATGCAGGGTTTGCCATAGAAAAGGGTCTAGATCCTAAATCGGAAAAATATCTTACAACTAAGAAAAAGTCTCATATTCAACCTAAATATCCAGGGAAATGGCCTACATCTGCGAATCCCGTTCGTTCTTATACTTTGCTGAATAAGGAAAGCAGGGAGTTTATACGTTTTGTGAATCCTGGCGATTTACGGGTAGCAGAGACGACTTGTGGCGGGTCATTTTGTCATCAGCAATATGTAGCAAACGTACCGAGGAGCATTATGTCTACTGGCGCTATGTTATTTGGAGGCGCAACTTATAATAATGGAATTCTTCCTTTTAAAAATTATATTTTAGGCGAGTATTACACAAACGACGGAAAACCAGCTCAGGCCTTGGGTGCTGCAGTTACTGACGAAGAAGGAAAAACCTACTATCGGGAACTGACCGAACAAGAAAAAGCCAAAGGAGCCATCCCAACTATAATTCCACTGCCTCGCTGGGAAATTACCAAGCCTGGAAATATATTTCGATCTTTTGAGAGAGGGGGGAGGGTTCCTCGCGCTAACCCTTCTGAGGTGGGTGTCCCTGGTTTACTGAATACTTTGAGTATTTTTGCAGAACCAGGTAAGCCTGATATGAAAACAGGAGATCGAGGTCTAGGAACTCAACTTCGGATTGATACCCCAACATTGAATATTCATAAAACCCGACTGAATGATCCTTTGCTTTGGTTTTTAGGTACGAATGACCATCCCGGTGATTTTCGTTCTAGTGGATGCAGTAGTTGCCATGTTGTTTATGCCAACAGTAGAGATGAAGATGGTTCTGGACCTTATTCGAAGTTTGGTCACCGGGGACTCAGTTTTTCTAAAGATCCTACTATTCCTAAGGATGAAAGAGGTCATCCTATTAGTCACAGGTTCACCAACGCGATTCCAAATAGTCAGTGTTTGATATGCCATATGCATCAACCCAATTCTTTTGTTAATACCTACCTGGGTTACACAATGTGGGACTATGAAACAGATGCAAAATTTATGTATCCTAAAAAGACACCTATTTTGACTCCCGATGAATTAGCCGAAGGTTACCAGACCAACCCTGAAGGTGCGGTTAACAGGGGTTTGTGGAGGAATGAAAAATTTCTTGAAGAATCGAGTGAAATGAATTCTAAGCTTAAGCATACACAAATGGCTGATTATCATGGACACGGTTGGATGTTCCGTGGTGTGTTTAAAAAGGATAGAAAAGGCAACCTCTTGGACAAAGATGGGGAAATTGTTTCTTTAGACCAACCTGATTTCTGGGAAAAAGCTGTGCACTTAAAGGATGTACATGTTGAAAAAGGAATGCATTGTGTGGACTGCCATTTTTCTCAAGACTCCCATGGAGACGGAAAACTTTACGGTGCTTATAA
>PBKP01000039.1 GCA_002721515.1 Nitrospina sp. | reverse complement strand
TTTTGACTAATGTACCTGGTGGAATACGTATTACAAGCGCCTTACCACTTTTACCGGTCATTTGATTTCCTTTTCCCGGCTTGCCATTTTCAGCTTGATAGAATTTCTTGTAACGGAGATCAATAAGTGTTGTGAGATTGGTATCTACCGCTAGGATAACATCACCGCCTTTACCACCATCACCACCATCAGGACCACCAAGTGGAATATACTTTTCCCGTCGGAAACTACAACAACCATTCCCTCCATCCCCTGCTTTTACAGAGATGCTAACCTGATCTATAAACATGAGCTTAGATTTTGAATGAGACTAAATAGCCTTGAGCAGTTTTTTAAACTGAGTGCGGTGAAACCTAGAATGGAGAAATAGCTTTAATTTTGCGGATGGACACTAATTTTTTGTGTTTTTCGATCTCTATGTTCAAATTTGACTATACCCGCAATTTTGGAGTAGATTGTATAGTCGCTGCCTAGTCCTACATTGATGCCAGGATGAAAGTGAGTACCTCGTTGGCGGACTATAATTTCTCCAGCTTTTACTTCCTGACCGCCAAATCTTTTTACGCCTAGCCTTTGACCTCTACTATCACGACCATTCGAAGTACTACCCTGTCCCTTTTTATGCGCCATTTTTATTTAACCTCGATAGTCATGAGTTAATTCCTGTAACCTTTAAGCGGGTTAGTGATTGCCGATGCCCATTTTTCCTACGATAATTTTTTCTTCTATGTTTTTTGAATACGATGATTTTTTTTCCCCTAAACTGCTCCGTCACCTCACACACAACAGAACAACCTTCTAAAAATGGAGCTCCTACTTTAGTCGATTCTCCATCCCCACAAGCAAGAACCTGTTCCAAATTTATGCTTTCCCCTACTTTAGCATCGAGCTTTTCAACCTGAATCTCATCGCCTTCAGATACCTTGTATTGTTTGCCACCAGTTTGAACTACCGCAATCATGTACCCACTCCTAAAAAACTTATTATAGAAAACACTGAAACCCGCTTCTAAAGTTGGAAATAAAACCTTGATATTAAAAAAAAAAGCTTCTCTTGTCAAGATATTGCTGGCTTAAAAAAGCAAATCTGCCATCTACTTGTTATTAATTTCTTTCACCCCTATAATAAATGTAAACTTAAACCCTTACCTTGGAAATCAATATGTCCTTACAAGACAAGGAAAAGTGGGATTCCAAGTATAACTGTGCCGAATTCATTACAGGAAAAGAACCCTGTAAATGGCTCAAAAAAAATGCCACTCTTCTAAATGGTAATGGTAAAGCCTTAGATATTGCTGCGGGGGAAGGCAGAAATTCGGTTTTTGCGGCTTCGTTAGGTTATGAAGTCATTTGTATGGACATTTCTGAAATAGGCCTAGGCAAAGCCAAAACACTCGCAAAAGAGAAAAACCTAGATGTTACAATAATTTCTATTGATTTAGATAATACTTCATTACCTGAAAATGAGTACGATTTAGTAATTTGTTTTAACTTTCTAGAACGAAAGTTGTTTCCTGAGATAAAGAAAACACTAAAATCAAATGGCATTTTAGTCTACGAAACATTTACAGTTGATTATCTAAAATACAGCAACTTTAAAAAACAATGGGTTTTGCAGCAAAATGAATTATTAAAAGTTTTCAAAGATTTCAGAATATTGAGATATCAAGAAGTGGACGAAGATCCTAATGGGTTTGCATCTCTCATAGCACAAAAATCTTGATCAGTTTTATTAAATTTATGGGATCTCACAAATCAATTTCAGTTTTACTACTTATATTAGGCTTACTCTTAGGAATTACTCCTGGTTGCTCTAAAACAAGAAACTGGTTTGATCTAGATTTATTAAAAAATCTTTACTCTGGAGAAAAAAAGGTCAATAAAAANAAAATTCACCTTAATGTACAAGCCCAAATTTTATGCAGGNCATCCAATATCAGAAATGCGTTTGCATCCAGTAAAATTGTCTGAAGAACAAATTATNCAACAAATGCAATCATTAANATATAAAGAGTTTTCTCTTTCCGGTAAAAANAAACCNGTGTTTAACCATAGCGAAATTANTGGCATGGCAANTTTGATCAAAAATTCGCTCCNCCACGCNCCAAAAAACAAAATCATTTTTTACGCACTGGAAACACCTAGTGGTCCTACTGAAGGTATTATATTTGCCAGTTCCGATAATTTAAATTGGAAGTTTTTTTCAATTCAAGGATTGGTTTACTCTAAATACCCTCGAGGTATTTTGGGGAAATGGAAGCTAATTCCAGGATCAGGTCAAAAATATCATATANACCGAAAAAAAACTGCATCTGAAACTTTAGAAAACTGGATAGAAGTANCTTTACCAAAAAGAANCNGAGAATCACCTCAAGTTACTTACNAACAAAGGGTGAACAGNATAAATTAGAANCAATCAANAATGCCTATTGNANAAAAAAATAGTCCCGCAAGAAAGCTTTTAAGTCCGCTTNTCGCGTAACTTATTAGACTGTTTTTGAAGAATTTCNTCAACCTTNTCAATTAGGTCATTACGCTCCTGATTNGTAGTATCAATTCGTCTTTTTATTTTCACAATTTCAGAATCCACTAAGTCCGTTCTTCTNACATCNTCTTCACAATGCCAAAGTTTTATATTTCTAAAAGCCANCTCACTTATTGCTTGTCCGAGCNGATTTATATTAGCTGANGAAGAAACATTAGTGTTAGNATACATTTTAATTTTTTCATCNCGGACACAGACATCCCCATTTAATGCAGCGATAAGAAANTCGTTAATTTCGNCAACNAATCTTTNCCTTTGCTTTTCAGCTAAATNCCGTTTNGCTTTTAATTCCTCATTTCCTGATCCATTANCCTTTTTCAGNGCCTCATCTAAATGCCAAATCCTNAAATTTTTTATCGAAAGNTTATCAACAAGACTACCCAACGTTTCTGCCATAAAAAATATCTTTCTAAATAATTGTCAATNCTACGCTAATTTTTTAAACNCCACTANTGAGCCTAACATAGATCATCNTNCTAAAGCNTTTAAAAATTAAACAAGTTAATTTTTAACTATACAACTTAATCCATCTCTAATTGTAAGTAAAACTGACTCTACCCTTTCATCCTGAANAACCCGTTCATTAAATTTATGAATTGCCTGGTCTGATTTATCTTGCGGATCAAGAACCCGGCCGCTCCATAGGACATTATCTACCGCCATTAGACCACCAGAGCGCATCATAGGTAAAATGAGTTCATAATAATTGCTGTAGTTTTCTTTATCTGCATCAATAAAAATCATGTCAAATGGACCTGAAATAGACTTTAGAGAATTTAATGCAGCCCCCTCTAAAACAGTAATTTTTTTACCATGGGAACTTAATTCAAAATATCTTTTGGCAAAATCAATAGCTTCCGTATCAATTTCACAGGTAATCAGTTCACCATCCTCCGGTAAGGCTTCTGCCATGGAAAGGGCACTGTATCCCGCAAAAGTTCCTATTTCTAATATTCTTGTCGCACCTACAAGACGCGCAAGAAGCTTGAGAAACCTTGCCTCAATCCTTCCTGTAGTCATTTGCGGAATTTCCAATTTTTCATATGTTTCTTCTTCTAAGCGTTTTAGCAAAGCCCCTTCATAACTGGTGTGATTGAATGCATATTCCTCGATTTTTTCATCTATAAAATTCATTAGAGCTCTCTCATTATTAATTTAAATTATTTTCTTGTATAACTAGTTAATAACTAATAATTTCAGCATCCTGTATTCGCCAAGCATACCAAGTTCCAACTGTTTCCATTGGATGCCATTTTTTCCCAAGTGCAAGCATCCTTTTAGGGGAAGGCAAACTGCGCATTTTATAAATTTTCTTAATACCTGCCTGCAAACCTAAGTCCGCTATAGGCAAAACATTTAATCGACCTAACGAAAAAATCAGGAACATCTCTGCCGTCCATCTACCAATGCCATAAACAGTGGTAAGAGCCTCAACTACCTCTTCATTGTTTTGATAAGGAAATCGGTGAGGTCGAATCGAACCATCCAAAAATTTTGCAGCAAGATCTTTTAAATACTTTACTTTTTGTCCAGATAAACCGGATTGCCTAAGTAGTTCTATAGATATAGCCTCCATTTTTTCTGGAGTAGGAATTTGATTTTCGAATAAACATTGAACACGCTTGGCAATAGAATCTGCGGCTTTAATTGATATTTGCTGACCAATAATAGCTTTACATAAAACTAAAAAATAATTCCTATTACGACTCAATTGAAACGCCCCTTTTTCTCTGATAACTGCTGCCATGATAGGGTCTCGAGCATCAAAATGCACAAGGATCATCTTTTTGCTGGGAAGTTTCGGCATGAGATTAAAAATTAATTTCGCCAATCAACCTGCAAAGCTTTTAATTTTGGAAGATTTGGTGAAACCCGCAATTGATCAACAGCCTGATCACTAATCTTATTGTGATAAAGATCAAGCGTTATCAGTTCCGGGAAAGCTGTTGAATAATAAATCAATTCTGCAGCATGATCATCTAACCCATTGCCTGAAAGAGAAAGAAGTTTAAGGTTTTTAAAATTTTCCGATTCGCAAAGAAACTGCAAGCCTTTTTCTCCTAAATCTGTTTTTTGTAAATAGAGTTCTTTTAATTGCCTAATCTTTCCTGGTCCCGCTAAAGCTTTCCCTCCCTCTGGTCCTATTGGGTTGAAATTTAAATATAAAAGCTGTAAATCTCTAAAAGCTTCAGACTTAACCAATGTTTTAATTCCCTCGGCACTAATTTTATTTCCTTGTAAAAACAATTTTTGTAGATTAACAAGGGTCTCCGAAGAAGCTAACTCTGCAACAGCTTGGTCAGTCAGTTTATTATGGGCCAGAGAAAGGGTTAATAAATTCCTTAATGCAGTGGCATGGGCAAGCAAACCAACTCCCTCATCATAGAACTCATTTTTATCGAGCCGAAGATCTTTGACTTTAAAAGTTTTGCTATAAGCCATCAAATCTTCCAATTCCTCAATNAAAATTTCTTTATCANTAAGATCAAGGCGGTANANAGCCTTTTCATTGNTTTCTAATTCTTCCTGANTTTCAGATTCANTCCAAACCATCGCTGTGGAATCATCTGGNTCTTCAGCTAAAANCGTAAGATTATTAACCACTAGACTTTCAAACAAAGGACTCATCATNAAACTAAATCCATCCTTTCGTTTTTAAAAATTCGACAATCTCTTGAACCGTTTGGGCTGGTTGGCAATTCGAGGTATCACATATAAAATCNGCAGCAGCAAGATATTTTTTNTCCCTTTCTTCAAGAATTGTTTTTTGTTCCTCCTCAAAACTTATACCTTCTTTTAGGGGAGGACGGTTTTGGTCATTCTTAATTCTTTTAATGATAGTTTCTAAACTAGCAGTAAGAACAATGCANACACCGTCTTTTTTAAGNTTCTTNATATTCNCATCATTAAGCACAACCCCNCCCCCACAATCGATAATACTTTTTTTCGCCTGATCTGAAACTTCGGCGACAATATTNGATTCTTTTTCCCTAAAANNNTTCCAACCATCATNCATAACAATTTCAGGAATGGATTTGCCGACAGACCGAGAAATNAAATCGTCAGTTTTATATAATCTTCTNCTTAGTTTATGAGATAATTTTTTTGAAATAACGGATTTTCCCGTACCTCTATAACCCAACAATACAATATTCACAAATTTTTACCTGTTTTAAATGGGTTTAAAAATAATTTAAAACTCAACACCGTGTTTTTTCTTTGTTTTTTTCAACTATCTAAAGCAATTTGAATCAGTTTTTCAACTCTATCCAGCTTTTGCAACCTTTAAAATACTCATGTGATATAATTATACAAGCCGTAAGTTAGTTCCTTATTACGTCACTTCAATCAACCTGTAAAGGAAAAGAGGTTTTTGTGAAATATCCAATAAAAGCATTAGTTATTATGGCATTTTTTACACTGTGCGTTTCAGGGGCCTCTGCACAAAAAAAAAGTTTGGATGAAAAAATGGAAGACCTTTGTAGCCAAGGAAACGCCACCGCATGTTTTAAAGTAGGGGAACGCCAACGAACAGTAGAGAGAAACACTAAAGAAGCCCTTGTTTATTACATTAAAGCGTGTGATGGTGGATATATGACAGGTTGTACAAATGGGGGCATCTTATTAGCAATGAAAGGAACTCCATATAGTAAAAATTTCAAGCAAGCTCGAAAAATGTTCGACAAAGCATGTGAAGCAGGCGAAGATCAATCTTGCTTTAATTTGGGAACTCTAAACTACAAAGAAGGGCGTCAGAAAAAAGCCATTAAATATTACAAAAAAGCATGTGATATGGGCAACCAGGGAGGGTGTGCAAAAGAAAAAAGGCTAAGACGCTAAGCTCTATGCAGGAAAAATTAAAAAACTGGGAAGAGTTATGCAACGACGGCGACAATTATGGAGGTGAGGGGCAAAACCTTTCTCCAAAAGAAAAGATTCTTTTTGAAAATATTAAAGATAAAAAAATTCTTAAAATTCAAGATGCCTACCTATTTTCTAAAACAGGAAAAATAGAAGAGAATCACGGACGTGAACTTGCTGAAATGATCGCCAATTTTCCTTTTGTTAAAACTATATCCAGCCTTATTATTACGCATAACCGACTCGGACCTGAAGGAATCCAAATTCTTACCTCTTCTTCAATACTTCCAAAAGTAAATTATTTACATTTAGGGTCCAATGATTTGGGAGACGATGGCATTCAAATCCTTGCCCATGCAGAAATGTTTTCTGATGTGAAAACCTTGAACTTAGAATGCAATGGAATCACAGCAAATGGAGCCAGGGCACTTGCAACATCGCCCTTTCTGACGCAGGTCGAACATTTAAACCTGGTAGATAATCGTATCGGAGATGATGGAGCCCTAGCCATCGCCAATTCTGACAATCTAAGCAATTTGAATTATCTACACCTGGGTGGAAATCGAGTAAAATCTGAAGAAGCTAAATCTGCTCTAAAAAGCTCCACAAAATTGACTAAATTGGAAAAATTAAAAATATTCTGAAGTTTATACATTAGACTTAAATAGCGTTAGGGTCGTCAGGCCTTAAAAGTTCCGGCCGCGAGAAATTGACAAGACCAGAGCCGTCGTCTATTTCTTCTTTTATAACCAAAGTTTTCAAATTCTTTAAATTTTTACTCTCATAAATAGCTTGTGCTCCTTCCGCATCAAAATAATTCCTACCAACATAAAGATGGGTCAGACCACTCATGAAAACAGATGACCCTAAAGCTTTTGCACCCTCATTACCAAATCTATTTTGCGATACCCGAAAGACTTTCAGAGACTTCCATTTTGGAGCTTGAACTAAAGTTTTCATCATTTCATCGTTAAGCTTATTAGCTGAGAGGTCTAGCTCTTCTAATTGATCAGCCAACTNTCCCATTACAAATTCGCGGATACCATTNTCATCGATATAACTTCGCTCCATTTCTAGTTTTTTTAAACTTGGTAAGGTTGTGGTCTTTCCTAGAGCTTTTGCCGTTTCACTCCCTGCCTCATTCCAACCAATATTTAAGGCGAAAAGTTTTGCAAAGTGGCTGGACAACAACAATTCAGCAATAGATGAGTCGCTTAGACGATTATCAGAAAGAACCAAAACCCTTAAGCTTTTAAGTTTAACTTTCTCAGACCTAGCAATTTCGATCAATCCTTTGCCTGTTAAAAAGTTTACNTGCAAATAAAGCTCTTCTAATTTAGAAAGANTTTCAGATTCGAAAAGATGTTGTAATGCTTCATCGTTGATCTGATTATCACTCAAGTCAAGCGACCGAATTGACTTCAAAGGTGAAAAGTTGCTAATGATTTTAACTTCATCAGTTGCTATATACTTTCCTGACAAATTGATAGACTTGGGGTTTTTCTCCAACATTATATTTAAAGTTGTTTCAAGCTTTTCAGCTTTCTCTTCATAGCTAGGCTCAAACTCCTCATATTCCGCATCGCCACCTCGAATAATGCCCATTTAGCTCTCCAATAGTCTAATTATCTAAGAATTGCACACCAATTTCAGGAGTCAACTATATCTTATCCTCTTAATGATTCAAATATGAATTGAAAACAACCATATTTTAACAATAATAAAACCCAGTCTGGCTCTAAATCAATAATTTTCAAATATTTAAAAAAATTGCCGAGAATAATCTTTACTAATAAATTAAAAAATATTAATTGGTAATTAATTGTTTTTTAATTTTTATTTAATTTTTAGTTAATTTTTAATACTTAAAATGGCCCCAATAATTCAACGAGGCATTTAGAAAAGGCTAAGTATGGNGGGGGGTGGATTTTACTATGGAAATGTTTAGAACACTAGATATTAGAGGCCTTTCGTTTTTTAAGTCTCTTCAATTGGCTACGGATGAATTCAGAAGAATAAAGAAAAATGGCATTTTAGAATTAATAGTCGATAAAAAGAAAAACTTTAAAGAAGATTTTTCAAAGTGGGCTCAAAATCAGGGATTGAAAATTTCCGATATTGAAGACGATCCTAAAATGGTTCGACTTTTTATTCGCAAAGGTTCTAGACCTGTAAAAGTATAGGCAATTCATAAAAACCGATTATTCCAAATTTTATAGTTTTCAGTATCCTCCTCATACTGAAAACAATATTTTAGGGATAGTCGGTTTTTTAAAATTATCTTAGATCACTTATTTTTTTCATAAATGATTCTTAAACCATCTAAAGTCAAAAAAGGGTCCAAGGTGTCTATGACCGAAGTTTTGTTAGTAATCCAATCTAGAACACCCCCAGTGGCGACAACATGAGCGTTTTGATTTAGTTCATTTTTTATTTGTTTTACAACTGCCTCAACCATCCCCGAAAAACCATAGACTGCACCCGAGCGCAAGCTTTCTACAGTAGATTTCCCTATAACCTTTTCAGGAAAAGTCATATCAACCCTAGGAAGTTTTGCAGTGTTTTTAAAAAGTGCTTCAAGTGAAATTTGGACACCAGGAAAAATGGAACCGCCTAAATATTCCCCTTTGCTTGAAACGACATCAAAAGTAGTAGCTGTTCCAAAATCTACAATGATTAAAGGCCCACCATACTTTTCAAAAGCTGCTACAGAATTTACAATTCGATCAGCACCCACTTCCGCTGGATTTCTATAAAGAATCGAAATACCAGTTTTTACTCCTGGCCCAACAATCAAGGGTTCACAAGAGAAATATTTTTTTGCCATTCCCTGCAATATAGGAACTAAAGGAGGAACAACACATGCAATGATAATATCGTCTATAGTTTCGGTCTCAACATTATTCAACAAAATAAATTCTTTTATAAGAACCCAGTATTCATCAGCGGTTCGGTTCCATTCAGTGCGGATACGCCAATGAGTCAAAAGTTTTTTTTCAGAAAACAAACCTATAACATTGTTTGAGTTTCCAACATCGATAACTAAGAGCATAATCTCTCCTTTTGACAGAAGAACGAACCTTTTAAAAAACAATAAGGATTTAAAAGATCACAAAAAATATTAGGAAAATCATGATAAGTATGGTTCTCTAATATAATAAAGGAAATCAACAATTACAAATGAGGTTTAATGAAAGATAAGAATAATGTTGAGATGGAAGACATCTCGGCGTTCCCATTAGAAAGATCATTAAACTACTATAAATGGGAAGACATAAATTACCTTGAACTGAGAAGGGAAGTTCTTGAAGCTCTTATGGAAGAAAAATTGAAATGTTTTCTAAGAGTAGTGCGTTCTGGAAGTCCTTTCAAGCTAGATGATTATTATTATCGAATTAAATCCTAAGCAGGATTGAATAAGTGGACCCTATTCGATCAAAGAATTATCGCATGCAGCTTAACCCAGATATCCAGATATAATGAAATTTCCAGTTATTAGAAAAATTAAACTAACGTTAGCAGCTGGAATTATTTTAGGACTATCCCTTAGTTTCGCCTCACCTTCATTTCCAATTGATCTTTTATTACCACCACCAAAATCAATGGATGAATATTATGCTGAAACAGGAAAAACATCCGAATGGATTATTCAAATGCAAAAATTGAGTTCAGATTACTATTCGATTTTAATCAATATNGAAGANAAAAAATGGTCCTTGGCAGAAAAATATGCTCAACTCTTTTTAGATTCATATACAAAAGCATCGAAAATGATNCCAGAGTGGGAAGAAGCATTTGATTTGAAATCNGCCAACATACTCAAAGAAAGTATTTTGAAGAAAGAAATAAAAATTATAGAGAAAGCATCAAAATCTATTAAAGATTCATGTTCCAATTGTCATTACAAAAATAACTACAGCGTATGGATCAGGTATCATTGGCCTTCAACCAAAACAATAAAAGTTTTAGACCCAATAGAGGAAAAAGAGTTTGTCTACGAAGTTTATATGGAAAAACTATTAGAATCCCTAAAAAGAGTCAGCATAAACTTTGATCAAGATGACATTCAGCAATCATGGCGGGCTCTAGATGTCCTTAACAAAAGGATCAAAAGTTTACGATCTATTTGNTCAAAATGCCATGTGACAGAATGGACAAAAAGCTCTGTATCTGTAAAAGATTATTTTGTTGGGGAAGATATTATTAAGGTTCTTCATGATATCAAAAAAGATTTNGCGACAGGAGAACCTTCNAAAAANAAGTTCAAAAAAAACATTGAATATATAAATAAACNTTCCTGCAAGGCTTGCCACCTTGTTCANCAACCAGCAGCNGCAATACAACGNTCTTGGAANGAGAAAAACTAAGTTATGATAGATAGATAGTTATCAATCTAATTTGAATNCTNNCCNAAACCTACTTTTTGCTCCACCCCTCTAGTTTCATACATCCTAAATAACCGGTATCCTTGCCTTCGAACCCAAACTCACGCCCTTGAATTTTATTACTATATTTATCTTTGTTTCTTTCGCATTTTTTGGAATCAAGAAAAAATTCTTTTTTTCCTTTGTTCCCTTCATGCAAATATTTCTCAAAAGATGGGCCTTCCGAACACCCTAAAAAGTTAAATACCACAATAATATATATAGCTTTAGACATTAATTATTTTCTTAATATTTTAAAATCTTAATTTATCCCAACATTTTTACACGCAAACTATTTTCTTAACCGAATCAATGAATATTTTTTTATTTCATATAATGCAGGCAACATAAACAAAGCGCAGACTGTACAAGTAATTATGCCTAACTCTACCACAGTTGCTATAGAGTTTATTCCCGCATGATGGGCAATATTTAAACTTGTATAACCAGCAAGACTGGTCAATGCTGATAAAATAATTGCGCTTCCTGTTTCTTTTAATGATTTTAAGGAAGCACCCCCAGAATAGTCAAGAATATGATGGCTTAAATAAATACAGTGATCTATCATTATTCCCACAATCGATGGCAACATAACAATATTTAAAAAATTCAAACGAATACCAAAAATCGACATTAATGCGCCTGTTATAGCAAGGCCTGTAAATAAGGGCAAACACGTTATAGTAGCAAGTTGAAAACTTTTAAGATCTATAAAAAGAATTAAATAAACCAAACCGATAGCAACAAACATTGCACTCGGCCCCTTTTCTTTAACCCAATCTAATACCCTTGCCGCGATTAAGTTTTCGTTTAATACCGCAACATCAATGTTTTTATCTTTTATGCGTTCCTTCAATGCATTGATTTCTTTTTCCAGTTGATAAAGGTTATCTACCTTAAAAAAATTTTTATCAGCAGGAGAAAAAAGAAGTAATAGATAATCTTCTCCAGCCATCAGCTTTTTTTTAAGGTTTTCAGGAATTTTAGATTCTTCAAAAGGCTTTACATTTAATAGTAATTCGAAATTTTTGAATCGCTTTTCTCCCAAAGAAAATCGAATGATATTCTTATTTTCATAAAAACTGGTTTTTATCCTCTCGATAATTTTCTTTTTAGATTCGTACTCTTTTCTACTAAATAAATTTAAAGAATACTGAATACCAATTATGGTTTTTCCTCCACTTTCTTTTTTAATTTCTTCAAGAGCATGTTGGATATAAAAAAGGTTATCCTTTTTAGGTGTTAATAAGACTGTGGGTGAAAATGCAAGCCCAAAGTCATTTGTAGTTTCTGTTTCNTANTCACTTGCAGGAGACTCTCCTCTTAATTTTTGAAAATCATATTCAAACTCAATNCCAGGTATAAGTAAAGNNCCCAATACTAAAAGAAAAATAAAAAANGCNGANAAAANCAAAGGNGTTGGCATATAAAAATTAGAAATTTTNAAACNAAANAATCTTGGTTTTGGCTTTCTTANCCAACGTATTTTGTCGTAAAAAAGTGCTTGCGCTGGAAACAAAAAATAATAAGTTAAAAATGCNCAAANAATACCCAAAGTTGCTATTTTCCCAAACTCTGAAAAGCCTTGAAAATCTGAAAAGCTTAATATCGAAAAAACACTTATGGTTGTTAACATTGCAATTAAGCCTGAGCGCCCTACCTGTGTAACGACCACCTCTATTGCATCGGCAATAGGTTTCTCCTTCAACAACTCCTGCTTAAACCGTATATACAAATGAATCCCATAATCTATCCCTAAACCCATTAAAATGGCCACCAAAAATCCAGAAATAATATTTAAATGCCCTATTAATATTCGAGTTAAGGCAAAGGTATATGTAAGGGAAACAATGAGAGGAAAAATTATAAGAGGGATTGAAAACCATGAGCGTGTATAAATTAAAATTATCGATACCGCTAAAACAATTGCTATAAAGGCTGCATTTTTTAAATCCCTTTTTATAAAACTGTTTTCTTCCAATCGGACCACCATTGATCCGGTGAGTTTTATTTTTAACTCACTATATTTCTTTTCAAATCCGCTTTTTGTTATAACCTCCTGCACTGAAGATATAAATTTTTCTGTAAAATCTGTATCTGTGACCGTTCCTTTTGCCTTTATAAAAATATAGTAATTATTTTTTTGCTTACCCTTATGAAAAGAGTTTATTTTTTCAAAAATNTGATAGTTCTTAGCCAAACTTCTGAGCTTAATAGGATTAAAAGGCTTTTCTTTATCAGAAAAACCCCCAAACTCACCGCGTGCATAGTCAATAGCTTCTTCCATTAAAAACTCCAACTCTAACAAGTCAGTTTTTGGAATTAGAAGGAGCTGTTTATAATTTAAAAAATTTTTGGGGATACGAGAATCTACGAATTGTGTTCCAGGTATTGTTTTAAAATTTTTTGTCAGCTTGTTAATAACCTCAGGTGCTTTAATTGGATCTAGATTTTCTAGAACAACCACCAAGGGCCCAGAACCACCTGTTTTACGTACTACTTCATTAAACTCTTGTATCAACGGAAGGTCTTGAGGAAGAAGATTATCCATCTTGGGATTAAACTTTAAATCTCCCGCAAGATATATAGAAAATGCGCTCAATATCAATGCAAATAAAAGAATCGTTCCAGGAAACTTTTTTGTAAATTTTTTATAGCACCAACTAAGAATTGATTTCATGCTTGATAAAAAATGGAGTATTAAACTTAGAGGGGGAATTAGGACGGGCCGCGCACACCCAAGACCACATTTATCTTAAATCAATCTAACATAAATTTGCATTCTTGCAATATCAACACAATGCGACTTTTCACTGAATATTGCAAATAGTTATTAGATAACCTACCATACATGTAATTTTGCAACCTAACTACCATTGATTTTTTTATAATTTAAGTAAATCCTCTTAGACTAACAAATCTTTACTTGCACCCTTTTAAGGATGCCTAGAATGCTACTCACTGCTTTTGAATCTACACGCGCCAAGCGATCTCCCTGCATTTATTGCGGATCATTAAAATTTAAACCCATCTGCCTTAGGAAAGACAAAACACTCGTTGTCCACTGCCAAGAATGTCATTTAGAAACTGTCAACCCTTTACCCACGATAGATATAATGCAAAAGAACTATCAAAAAGAAATGATAGGTAATAAAACAGNGTCAGGACTTCATTCGAATTATATTTTGGAAAGACAAAAACGCATTAATTCTTTCTCAAAACTTTACAATTCAAGGTTAAGTCTTATTGAAAATTTATACCCTTGCAAAGGTAATTTACTTGATGTTGGGTGCGGTGCCGGTTTTTTTCTTAATACTGCGAAAGAACGAGGCTGGAACTGTCATGGGATGGAAATCCTGCCTGAATATATAAAATATGCCCAAGAAAACTTTGCGCTAAAAAATATCCGCTTAGAATCATTGGATCAATCTATAACCTACAACGCAAACTTCTTCGATGTCATCACCCTATGGGATCTAATTGAACACTTAAGAAACCCCTTTAACAGTTTAAAAGAAATTTATCGCGTTATGAAACCAGGTGGACTCCTGGTAATGTGGACTCCAAATGTTAAGAACGCTATCTTTTTAAAAGAAAAATGGACAGGGTATAAAATCTTACAACATCTTTATTTTTTTTCAGGAGATAGCTTAAAAAGTATGCTGAAAAAAGCTGGTTTTGAAATAATCTCATTAAAAACCAATAAAGCTAGAAAAGGACTACTTGAACTAAAAGGCTTTAAACCGTACGATAAATCAGAAAAACCAAATAACCCAATAGAAAAATTTCTGAAATCCGCAAAGAGAGATTTAAAAAATTCTTTTAATCCACTAACTTATCTTGGACCTCTATTTGATATGGCGGGCTATGGGTTTAATTTATATATCATTGCGACAAAGCCAAATGAAAGATGACGAAGGCAGATTCAAATTTGCAAAAAAAAAACCGACAGGGCTTANATGCCCTGTCGGTTANAATACAAATTCGCAAGATATTTATTTTGGAACTACTTTAGATGCTTGCGGTCCTTTTTGCCCCATACTTTTTTCAAACTCCACTTCTTGCCCTTCTTTTAATGTTTTGAAACCCTCCCCTTGAATCTCTGAAAAGTGCACAAAACAATCCTCTCCATCACTAGACTCTATGAACCCATAACCTTTACTATCATTAAACCATTTTACTTTTCCCTCAGCCATACCCAATAACCTCCAACATTAAATAAATGGGAAAACTTCTTTCCCGAATTCCAGGGTCTGGATCGATACCAGCACAATAAACGTACCAGAAACAATTGGAATAACTTGTTACTCTGTGGCTAAATCATTATTTTGCCAAAAATTAATCCAATTAATACGACACACGCCCCCTATTTTGACTCATGGATATTAACATAAAACAACTTTCACACCTAGTCTAAAACTGATCAAGAAAATTATGTTAACCTCATCAAACTTACCCCTTGAAATTATTTTTTAGCCAAATAAATCAATTGGTTAAATAAATTATACAAGTAAGAATAAACCTTCCATTATTTAAAATCGTTTCTATTATCAACAGCGGATAAGGTTTTAAATAAAAAAACCATCCAACCCGTTCCTGCCATAGGCACTAAAAAACAAATATGTTGTAAAAATGCTAAGCTTAATGAAACTTCCAAAGAAAACCCTGCATATTGATATATTAACAAAGCAGTAGCTTCATAAACTCCAAAGTTCCCTGGGGTTAAAGGAAAAATAGTAGCAAGATTCAATGCCGCCATCACCAAAATAGTCGTTAAAAAAGGAATTACTTGCCCTAAACTCTTTTGCACGGCCCAAATTCCAAATACTTGAAGTGCCATCATGACTAACGCTAAAGACAAACCTAAACAAAACACACGATAGTCTTTCAACACTTCCAAGTGTCCTGCCCATTGTGAAATAAACATCTTAAATTTAAAAAATAACGTTGAAGAGGCTTTTTCTTTCAGGATTTTTTCTGGAATTTTATGAGCTGCATAAAACATACTTATAGAAAATATTAGGATTAGTAAGATAAAAAATTGAAAACCTTTTTGCATTTGCTCTGGCAACGGGGAGAAACTTGTAGCTAAAGCAAGAATGACAACTTTAACAATACCTTCCATCATTTGATCAAGAGCCAATACCGACAAGGCGACTGAATGTTTTACTTTCGCCAATCTCGCAAGTAAAACAAGGCCGAATGCATGCCCTCCAGGAAACGGCAAGGTATTACATGAAGTTGACATAAAGGTATTTATTTGAAAAAGCCTCCAAAAAGAAACAGAAATATTTCTTGGAAAAAGAATGGACCATAACGCAGTCCAAATTATTAAGATCGAAAAATTAAAGAAAAAACCAACGACTAGCCATTTACTATTTGCATTTTGAATTTCTTCTAAAACACGGTTAAAGTCCACCGGTTTTAAGAATTTGTATAAAAAGTATGCGACAATGGACCAAATTAGAACTAGTAGAATTTTCTTTTTCAAAACAGCATTCCTGATTTATTAGAACCTAATAAGATAATTGGAAAATAATTCTCTATTTAATTCTAATCCACGATGGACTTCGCTCCCTAATTCAAAAAACAATTTATGGAAACTTTTAACTATCGTTTGGTATCGTTTTTCGGTTTTCTTATTCTAGTTAGCATTGCCTGGATTACCGGCACACGCAAAAGGATTAAAATAGAAACTATTTTGGGTAGTATTTTTCTTTCTTGGACCTTAGGGATACTAACCTTTTGGTTTGCTGAGTCTAGAGTTGCGCTGACATGGATCAACAATAATTTAATTGCCTTAATTGATGCTTCTCATAAAGGTTCCATCTTTATATTTGGTCCTCTTGCTTTAGGCCCAGGTCAGACATTACCCGATGGCACTCCTTCTATTGGTTTTGTATTGGCATTTCAGGTTTTTCCCTCTGTGATTTTCTTTTCAGCCTTGTTAGCAGGGTTATACCAACTTGGCATTATGCAAAAGATAGTTCAATTATTCTCAAAAGTCTTTAGCCGTATTCTTTTTCTATCTGGCGCAGAATCTCTTGCTGCTTCAGCTAATTTGTTTGTTGGAATTGAGTCAGGGCTAACAGTCCGACCTTATTTATCTAAAATGACCCATTCCGAATTGCTAACGCTAATGACCTGTATGATGGCCACTGTTTCAAGTACGGTAATGGGTATCTATGTGATTTCATTACAAAATGTTTTTCCAAATATAGCAGGCCATCTTGTTTCTGCATCGTTGATCTCGATCCCATGCTCAATATTGATTAGTAAATTATTTTATCCCGAGCTGAAACAACCTGAAACTTTTGGAAAACTTTATGAAGACAAAAATAACATTTCTCATAGTACAGGTTTAATCGGTTCTTTGGTAGATGGAGGTTATCAAGGAGTAAAAATATCCATTGGCATCGCAACGGTTCTCATCATTGTTTTAGGATTGGAAGCATTATTCGATCTGGTACTAGGCATACTACCTGATTTTAATGGACAACCCCTTTCAGCAGTGAAATTGCTAGGGTGGCTCACATATCCTTTTACAATATTGCTTGGTCTAAGACCTGAGGAGTGGGAAGCCGCATCGCAAATTCTTGGATCCAGGTTCATTGAAACAGAGGTTTCGGCTTATTTTTCTCTCGCAGCTCAACAGGCAACTAATAACGCATTTACATTGCGGTCTATGACTATAATGACCTACGCTTTATGTGGTTTTGTCCATATTGCTAGTATGGGGATTTTTGTGGGAGGACTGTCCGTGTTGGTTCCCTCAAGAGCAAATGAAATTTCTATCGTGGGACTACAAGCCTTATGGACTTCTTTTCTCGCAACTCTTCTCACAGCTTGTATAGCAGGTAGCTTGATAATTTAGGTCTATCAACTCGAGCTTGGAATCTCCGCAAAATTTCCCAATTCCCATTTTTCATGCAATTTCTTAATGACCCCTTTTTTTAAAAGTTGGGTTAGACTGGTATCCACTTTATCTTTCAGTTTCTTATCTTCTTTTCGCATAACGATCCCATAAAACTCTGATGTCATCCTAGATCCCACGAAACGCACATTAGTATTTAGATCTTTATTATTTTTAAAATAATAATTCGCTTGGACTGAATCCCCAACTACAGCATCAATACCCTTATTAGCCAAGTCAATGACAGCATGACCAAATTTGTCATATGTTTTAATTTCAATTCCAGGATATTTTTCAAGAAAATAATAAGAGGTGGTATTAATTTGAGCGCCTACTCTAGAGTTTCGCTTTTCCAGGTCCTCTAATGATTTGATATTCTTCAAATCATTTCGAACCAACACAGCAACTCCACTTTGCAAATACGGAATACTAAAAGCCATTCTTTTTTTTCTTTCTTCAATTATTCCTACTGAACTTATAACCAAATCGAATTTTTTGGTGATCAAACCTCCAAACAAACCTCCCCATTCAATGTTTACCAATTCATAATCCAAACCTGCCTCTAATACTACCTCTTTAATCAAATCGACTTCAAACCCATCCAGTTGGTTTTGCCTGTTCATAAAAGCCATGGGAATAAAAGTCGCATCAATGGCAATTGTAACTATCGCTTTAGCATTTGGGTTGATAGAAGCGTTTGGCTGACATCCACCTAACAGTGATATTAAAAAAACAAATAAAATCTTTAATTTCTTGCAAAACAATCGCATACTTTAATTTTAATTCAAAATCATTCAATAATTTTTTTATGTATCATTCTAAGATTTTATACATTCAAAACTAACGTTTTACTAAAAAANNCATTNACTCTTCTTCTNNCCTNCGCATTTTTATTGAAATTNATATACCATATGTAATTCTAAAACATAATTTTCCACAACAAACTTTCCAACTTTGCNGANCTTTCTTAAAATCATAATAAATCGGTTATTAAATTTAAAAAAAAATATTTTTTTTATTNNCGTTTTATTTTTATTNATTTTTTTGATGGGAACAACCCCTTCAAAACTAAAAATAATTGATGAAGCCTATTATCAAGCAAACTCTATAGAGAAGTTTTTAAAATCAGAGACTTTGATTTTAAATNTTTTAAGTTCNAATCCCGATCAAACTGATTTGATTTGGAGGTTAGCTCGGAATCAATTTCGACTTGCTAAAAGAGTATCTGGTGATAAGCAAAAGACTATTTTGTTTAAACAGTGTTTAAAAACTGCAAAACAGGGGATTTCTATAGATGAAAATTCAGCAGAAAATATCTACTTTATGGGACTTTGCTTGGGGAATATAAGTATTCAAAAGGGAATACTAAGTTCATTAAACCATAGAAAAACTCTTAAANTTGCCATGGAAAANGCGATTGCAATCAACCCTAATGTGGAAAATGCAGGCCCACATCGTTTTTTAGGAGTCTACTATTCTGTTTTACCCTTTTTCCTCGGTGGCGATTCTGAAAAAGCAATAAGCAATTTAGAAACTGCTGTAAATTTAGCTCCCAATTTTGCTGAAAACTATTTTTATCTTGGAAAAGTTTACTTTGGGAATGGGTTTTACTCAAAAGCCAAACTTGCATTAGAGCAATTTTTAAAATTAGCCAATACAGTAAAAAACGATCCTGAAATGCCAAAACAAATGGATGANGCTCAGGANATACTCAATNAATTAAAAACATCCGCCAACTAGAAAAGTTGATTTTTGGTTACTTTCTTGGATGNGTTTTTGNCCATTCNCGAGCAATTTTTCTTGCTTTCGTAATTTGTTCTGATGTCATTCTTTTTTCTACAATATCAATATTCTTTCNTCCGGCCTCACTTCCGTTTTCAGCAGCAATCACAAACCATTTTAATGCTTCAACAAAACTTTGATCCGTTCCTTCCCCCTTACTATACATTGCCCCTAGGTTATTTTGTGCATCCTTNTGAGAGTTCTCCGCAGAAAGCTTGTACCATTTAANGGCATCGGNATAATTCTTCGGCACTCCGTTTCCCCACTCATTCATAACACCCAGATTGTATTGTGCTGCAGAATGACCTCCCTCAGCCAAGGGCATTAGTTTTTGCAATGCCACCTCATAATTTGTTTCATGAATAGCTTCCAATCCCTTTTGAAAATCACTTGCTAAAGATAAAGAAGGGACAAAAAACAATACAATTAGGATTAATAACCTCATTTGTTCTTATCCATTTTTTCATGCCACTCTCTGGCAAGTCTTTCTGACTCTGCTATCTGTTCAGGTGTCAATCTTCTTTCAATAAACTTTTTATTACTTCTTGCCTCGAAATCTTTTGCACCAGCTATTGAAAACCATTTATGTGCTTTGAAAAAATCTCGAGGCACACCAAGGCCAATCATGTGCATGACCCCAATATTATTCGGCGCATCTTGATTGCCCTGTTCCGCTGCCANNAGATACCATTTCATAGCNTCNTTATANTTTACCGAGACGCCCTCTCCCTGATCATACATTACACCCAGGTTATTCTGAGCATCCGCGTGCCCCTGTTCAGCTGCAAGCCTATAATATTTTAATGCCTGTTCAGAATTCTGAGGAACTCCCTCCCCCATATCATACATAATTGCCAAAGCATATTGACCGCGCGGATCATTTTGCTCGGCAAGCGACCTAAAGACTTTAGCCGCAGTTTCATAATCGCTGCGATCAAATGCGTCTCGTCCTTTTTGGTAATAATTATTCGCGCAACCAACTAAAATACAAACTGCAAATANAATTCCAAAAATNTTTTTTTTCATTTGCAAAATCTAACTTTTAATCTCATTACTAATATTAATAAAAAAATTAGCAAGTTATTCAATTTATTAAAAAAATCATTATAAAGCAACATTAGAACTATTATAAATATTTTGCTAAAATGCTTTACTTCTTCCGTGAAGTGATCTGATCTTCCTGGTTACAATTAAATTGATTACATAAAGTTAGAATAGAAAAATTAATAGCTGAAGTGTAATTGGAATTGTCATTAGTATAAATGGAGTTGTACTTATGAAACATTTTCGGCACAAAACCTGTTTGGGGAGAAATTTTGTTTTACTCATTGGAACCCTGCTTTTTACAGGGTTTATTTCACATTCTCTCTGCCGGGTAGCACTGGCCCAAACAGAAATCCCCCTTGAAGGNCAATCGGCTATAATTGAAAAATCGCTACGTCAATCGATTCCCCTAAAAACTACCCCTCAGGATCCAAGCAAATCAAAATCACAGTTATTAAACAAAGGCAGGATGCATGCGTCTGATTTTGCTGCANTGATTTCCCCCTCAAATAATAACGGGATAGTGGTAGCAAAACTAGGCACAGTNNNTATGGTATCAGGAGAGTCGACCACTGTTGATTTTGTAGGCAATGATCTCATCCTTTTTGCCGTTAGCAAATCGGTCAAGGGTAAGGTTCTGGATAAAGACGGCAACAAAATAAACGATCAGATTTCACAGTCTACTTCCCTGCAGTCAAAAAAAGGGAGGAAAGTTATTTTAACAGCTAGAAATGCAAGCAGCATCATACAGAATGTCATCAATATGGAAGGTGTGATGAAAGCAAGCACAGTGATTCAAAAACGTGGATGTACTTTTCTAGTGAATTCAGTCATGACTAGGTCTAATAAATCTATTGAAGGAATGTCATGCTTTTAGACCTTGGAGCTCGGCTTCTTGGGTTTGGTTTAGCTGGTTACTCTAATGGTTAGTAAAAAAAATTGGTACGTGGAAATACCTAAAGGAAAATTTGTATTCAAGGAGATTTTAAATGTTCGTCCTGAATTATGTAAACAGCTTTTAACTCTTTTATTGGCGGGTTTAATATCACATTTTACTAAGATTCTGCCGATAAAGAAGTTGAGGTGTTTTATCTATAAAAGGCATGAATTAGTTGATACGACATAACATACATAAACAATGTGTTTTTTTAGCCTACTGCTCTCTTTTTGCGCTCATTTTCGCTTCAGCGCCTAGGGTTGCTTTAGGTCAAACCAAAGTTCCCCTTGAAGGACAGTCTGGAGTAATCGAAAAATCACTTGAGCAATCTCGCCCCTTTAAGCCAGTCCCTGAACCAAAAAGATCAATTGAAAACCGCAAGGCACGCAAAATTGAAAAGGATTCTAAATCTGGTCCTTTAATCTTTGTTAAGAAGATAAAGCTAACTGGCAACACGGTTTTTAGTGATGAAATATTACTTCCCATATTTGATTTGGGAGAAGGCAAGGATGTCACATTGAGTACCCTGACTATTTTTGCTGATAAGGTTTCTGCTTTTTACGCTAACCAAGGATACCTTTTAGCAACGGCCTTTATCCCCAAACAGGAAGTTAAGGACGGTATCGTGGAAATGGTTATAACTGAGGGCAGAATTAACAAAGTTATCGTTCAGGGAAATAAAAAGCTAAGCGAAGAAAAGTTTAAAAAAAGAATGAAAATGGTCCAGGAAGAATCGATTTTAAGAGAGCAAACATTAGAGCGCGTACTTCTTGAATTGAACGAACTTATGGGAGTAAAAGTTAAGGCAGTCTTAAAACCTGGAGAACTACCAGGAACATCAGATTTAGTAATGGATGTTACAGAATTAAGACCTTATAACGTGTCTTTTGACTTTGATAATTTTGGCTCACGTTTTACTGGAGCTTTTCGTTCCGGATTTAATATGACCTACGCTAATATTTTCACATTGGGAGATCAGTTTTCAGCCCGATGGACACGCACTAGTTTACAGGATGCTTATAGTCCCTTTTATACTTTTCCTGTTAATTCCTATGGGACCCGTATGAAAGTAGCCTATACTTTCACAGAAAATGAACTCGGCGACTCCCTTAAAAATCTGGCAGCCGGAGGATCTTCAACCACAGTTGGATTGGAAGTTTCCCATTTATTTTATAAAAGCCTGACGGCTAGTTTTTCGGCCAGAACAGGAATCGATTTTAAAAGCGCTGAGAATGAATCTCAAGGATCCAATACCAGCAAGGATAATTTGACCAATGTTTCTTTAGGACTGGGAGGTAACTTTTCTGACTCTTATCTTGGAAGAACGTTTTACGATTTAAAATTCCAAATGGGACTGCGCGAAGGAGATCCTAATCG
>PBKP01000038.1 GCA_002721515.1 Nitrospina sp. | reverse complement strand
TGCTGGCCGCAAAAGAGCAATTTAAAATTAATCAACCAGATTGTTCTTTAAGTAGTAATGTTAAGGTTAATGGAAAGCTAACGAGGATAGAAAAAGATATTTATTTTGCTGGCCATTTGCAGGCTTCACTTCATGTGGAATGCACAAGATGTTTAAAACCTTTTCTTTTGCTGGTAAAGAATAAAGTTCAAGTTCACTTTATTCCTCGAGTAAAAGAAAAATCTTCTGGAGCCGAAGTTGAAATTAAAGAGACGGATATAGAGCAGGAGATTTATAAAGATGACCGAGTTGATTTGAGTGCTCCGATTCGGGATAATATACTATTGGAGGTGCCTTTGATCCGTTTGTGCGATGAAGGTTGTAAAGGTATTTGCTCAGAATGTGGTAATGATCTCAACAGGAATCAATGCGAGTGTCTAAGCGAGGAAAAGAGAGATTCTCGTTTTGCTGTGTTAAAAACATTAAAAAAAAGTTGAAATAGGGAGAAAAGATGGCAGTTCCAAAGAAAAAGACATCGAAGTCCAAACAGGGCATGAGAAGGTCTCACTTGAGGCTTAAAACCCCCTCCTATACGGAGTGCCCCCAATGCCATGAAATGGCGCGGCCTCACCATATTTGTGCTCATTGCGGTTATTATAAGGGCAAAGAAATAATGGAAGTAGAAGCGGTTTAATGTATTGTAGCTCTTAATATTTTAAAATCCTCACTAAAGATTCTCCTTTAATACAGTTGAAAGGAAGGGACCAGGGATGAAAATCGTGGTTGATGCCATGGGAGGCGACCATGCCCCGGAAGCAATAGTGGAAGGTGCTGTGCTGGCGGCACAGGAAAACAATACGGAGATTATCCTCACAGGCTTGTCTGACAATTTAAAAGCTGAGCTTGACAAGCACGATTCCGATCGCAAACTACCAATCGAAATAGTTCATGCAGATGAGGTAGTTGAAATGCATGATAGCCCAGGAAAGGTTCTTCGCTCAAAACGTAAATCTTCCATGAAGATTGGTTTAGACTTGATAAAGGAAGATAAGGCTGCTGCATTTGTAAGCGCAGGAAATACGGGTGCTGTTTTAGCTTATTCCACGGTAATTCTTAGGCCGGCCAAAGGTGTAGATAGGCCTGCTATTGCTATTCAATTACCGACCTTAAAAGGAACTTCAATACTTTTGGATGCTGGGGCTAATGTTGATTGTAAGTCCAATCAGTTATTTGAGTTTGGGATCATGGGACATGTGTTTGCAGAATACATTTTGGAAAAAGAAAATCCAAGTGTTGGTCTTTTAAGTATTGGTGAAGAGGATGGGAAGGGGAATGAAATTGTAAAAGAAACTTTTCAAATGTTGAAAAAAAGCCATATAAATTTTATTGGAAATGTTGAAGGGAAAGAGGTTTATCGAGGCCATGCGGATGTGATTGTTTGTGATGGTTTTATGGGAAATGTGGCTCTTAAAATTAGTGAAAGTCTTGCTGAAATGATTGGAGCCAATCTAAAATTAATGTTTCAGAGCAATTGGATTAGTAAATTGGGCTATTTGTTATTAAAACCACAATTAGTTGATTTTAAAAAAAAAGTTGACCACTCCGAAACAGGCGGGGCATTGCTGTTGGGTTTGAACGGTGTGGTTATCATTGCGCATGGAAGTTCTTCTTCTAAGGCAATCAAGAATGCGATAAGCCGTGCTCGGGAGTTAAGTGAAAAAAAAATCATTGACCATATTAAGGAAGATATTGAATTGAATCTTTCTGGTGTAGAAAACTCCAAGGATACTATTTGGAAGCAGATAAAAAATATAGCATTTGGAAATGAGCAGATAGCCGATCAAGGGGATAGCTCTCATTCAGATAAAAAATCAGAATCTAATGAAACCTAAATAAAATTGCATCGATGATATCAACCTATAAAGCTGTTGTCGCAGGAACTGGATCGTACTTGCCAGAAAAGATTCTCACCAACAAAGATCTCGAGCATTCTATTGATACAACTGATGAGTGGATAACTACGCGTACAGGAATTAAAGAACGCAGAATAGCTGCTGAAAATGAGTCTGCATCGTTAATGGGTGCTAAGGCAGCAAAACAGGCTCTTGAAATGGCTAAGGTTAATCCAGATCAGGTAGATATGATAATCGTATGTACTTCTACCCCGGATGTCTTATTCCCTTCATCCGCCTGTTTTGTTCAAAAGGAAATAAAAGCATTTAACTCTGCTGCTTACGATATTACTGCAGTATGTTCGGGTTTTGTTTTTGGATTATCAATTGCCGAGCAATATATTAAAGCTGGACGCTATAAACATATTTTGGTAATCGGAAGTGAGGTAAACTCTAGAATTGTCGACTGGTCGGATAGATCAACGTGTATTCTGTTCGGAGATGGAGCAGGGGCGGTATTGCTGAAAAGAATTAAACAATCTGAATCTGCTGGAATATTATCGACACATATTTATTCTGATGGATCACTATCTGAGCTTATTTCCGTTCCTGGTGGGATTGGTAAAACAGGGGTTAATAAACAGGATATAGATAATAAAAAATATTTTATAAAAATGTCTGGTAATGCGACTTTTAAAGTCGCTGTGAAAAGAATGACTAATGTTATTCTAGAGGCATTGGAATACAACAATCTTAATATTCAAGATATTGATCATTTTATTCCACATCAAGCTAACCAAAGAATTATTAGTGCTGTTGCAGAAAAATTAAATTTTCCTNAAGATAAAATACATATAACTATTCAAAAATACGGAAATACATCAGCTGCATCAATTCCAATAGGTATAGAAGATGCAAGGCTAGAAGGAAAANTTAANTCGGGTGATATATCAATTTTGGGTGTAGTCGGTGCTGGATTAACCTGGGGAGCTGGAGTNATAAAATGGTAAAAATAGCTTTTGTATTNCCTGGTCAGGGCTCACAATTTGTGGGCATGGGTAAGGATTTTTTTGATCATTATTCANAGGCCAGNAAATTATTTGANGAGGCTAATGATGTATTGCAATATGANATTAAAAATATTTGTTTTAATGGNCCAGAAGAGACGCTGCGNTTGACTGAGAATACCCAGCCGGCATTNTTNATACATAGTATAATAGCCTTGAAAATACTAGAAGAAAATGGTATTAATTCCGTACTTGCTGCAGGGCATAGCCTTGGTGAGTTNTCNGCTTTAGTGGCTTCAGGAGCACTTAAGTTTAAAGATGCGGTCCGNTTNGTAAATTTGCGTGGTAAATTTATGCAGGAGGCNGTTCCTGTTGGGGTAGGGAGNATGGCTGCAATTATNGGGCTCTCTNTTGAAGAAGTNCAGGAAGTNTGTAATAGGTTTNCTAGTGAACATAATTTAGTNCAGCCTGCTAACTTAAATAGTCCAGTTCANACTGTAATAGCNGGACATAAGGAAGCTGTTGAAAAAGCTTCTAATGAAGCGTTAAAGGCCGGGGCTAAAAAAGCTGTTTTACTTCCGGTAAGCGCGCCTTTTCATAGTGCCCTTATGAAACCAGCTGAAACCAAGCTTCAAAAAGAATTAGATTTAACTGACTTTTTAGATTTGTCCTTTCCTGTTATCAATAATATCGAAGCAAAACCCATTATAAAAGGAAGTGATGCAAGAGAGTCTTTAATAAAGCAGGTATGCTCACCAGTTAGATGGTCTGAGACAATGCAATGCATTATAGATCATAAAATTGATTCGTTAGTTGAATTAGGTTCTGGCAAAGTGTTAAGTGGCTTAATGAAAAGATATAATAAGAACATCAACTGCTATCAAGTAGGCGATAGAGAAACCTTATCGCAAACTCTAAATGCCTTAAAATAGTTTTAATACAAAATATAAAATATGAGTTTAAAGGGAAAGATTGCTCTTATAACAGGTGGGGCCCAGGGTATAGGCAGTATCATTAGTAAAGAATTGGCAGGGCAAGGTGCCCATGTGGTTTTAGGAGATATAAATCAGGAAGGGGCGGAAGAAACAGTTGCTGAAATAAAAAATAGTGGAGGAAAAGCATCTGCAGTTAAAATTGATGTGTCTAATGCCACTGACGTCCGAAGGGTTTTTGATTCAATTTTAAATGAATATAAGCCAATCGATATAGTTGTTAATAATGCTGGTATCACTAGGGATGCCTTGTTATTACGCATGAAAGAGGTCGACTGGGATCTCGTTTTGAATATTAATTTGAAGGGTAGTTTTCTTTGTAGCCAGCAAGCAATAAAACAAATGTTGAAACAAAAAAGCGGTTCTATTGTAAATATTGCATCTATTGTAGGAGTGATGGGAAATTTTGGGCAAGCCAACTATTCAGCGTCTAAAGCAGGTTTGATCGGCTTTACCAAAACTCTGGCAAGAGAGGTTGCTCCGCGCGGTATCCGTGCCAATGCAGTTGCGCCTGGTTTTATCGATACTGAAATGACCCGAGTTTTAGAAGATTCGATTAGATTAAAACTTATTGAGCAAATTCCTCTTGCTCGATTAGGCCAGCCTGAAGATGTTGCGCGTTGTGTTTCATTTTTAGTATCAGAGAATGCCAGTTATATTACGGGGCAGGTAATTAATGTAAACGGTGGTATGTTGATGTAATTCCAACTAGGAGTTTGAATAATTATGTCTGTTGAAGAAAAAGTAAAGGAAATTATTGTTGATCAATTAGGAGTGGATGAAAAACAGGTTAGTTCTGAAGCATCTTTTATTGATGATTTAGGTGCTGACTCTTTGGACACAGTCGAATTAGTTATGGCTTTGGAAGAAGAGTTTGACATTGAAATTCCTGATGAAGACGCTGAGAAGATCGCCACGGTTCAGAATGCGGTGGATTATATTAAAGGTCAGACAAATTGAACTACCCTCCTCAATCCTTGAGGTAAAGCAATGAAAAAGAGAGTAGTAATTACTGGGATGGGGATCGTTTCTCCTCTTGGTATAGGGGTAAAGGCGAATAGAGAAGCTCTGTTTGAAGGTCGTTCGGGAGTAGATTATATAAAAAGCTTTACCCCCGCAGAAGATTTTCCGGTGAAAATCGCAGGTGAAGTAAAAGGGTTTGATCCTAAGGTCTATATAGATCATAAAGATATTAAGAAGATGGATCGGTTTATCCATTACGCAATAGCTTGTACCAATATGGCCATGGATGAATCGGGATTAGAAATTACTGATTCCAATGCAGCAAATGTAGGGGTTATTGTTGGTGTCGGTCTCGGTGGCCTTCCCGCAATAGAAAAATACCACGATATTTACAAAGAAAAAGGTGTGAAAAAAATCACACCTTTTTTTATTCCAATGTTGATTGCGAATCTTGCTTCTGGGCAGATTTCTATATTAACGGGAGCTAAAGGACCTAATTCCTGTGTTGTAACAGCGTGTGCAACCGGCACGCACTCAATTGGTGAGGCTGCGCGACTGATACAATATGGTGATGCCGATGTTATGATTGCTGGTGGTACTGAATCAGTTATTACACCGTTATGTATTGGTGGTTTTAATGCAGCAAAAGCTTTATCTCATCGAAATGAAGATCCAAAGTCTGCCAGTCGACCTTTTGATAAAGATAGAGATGGTTTTGTAATTGGTGAAGGCAGTGGTGTTTTAATACTTGAGGAGCTTGAACACGCAAAAAAACGCCGGGCACCGATCCAAGCCGAAATAGTTGGATATGCACTTAACGGCGATGCTCATCATATAACTGCTACAGCACCCGAAGGAGAAGGTGCGGCACGTTGTATGAATTTAGCGTTGAATGATGCCAAAATAGATAAAGAAGATGTGCATTATGTTAATGCCCATGGAACTTCAACAGCAGCGGACTCAACAGAAACTCAGGCTATAAAAACTGTATTTAAAGATCATTCTAAAAATTTGGCAGTTAGTTCCACTAAATCAATGACAGGACATCTTTTAGGCGCTGCAGGAGGCGTTGAAGCAATTTACTCAATAATGGCCATTAAAAATGGAATCTTGCCTCCGACTATTAATTACACCACACCAGATCCAGAATGTGATCTAGACTATGTGCCTAATCAAGCCCGTGAAGAGAATATAAACATATGTCTGTCCAATTCATTTGGTTTTGGTGGCACGAATGGAGTCCTTGTATTTAAAAAGTTTTCTGGCTAAACCTTAGTATGAAAATCTCGGAAGAAAGAATAAAAGAATTAAACTCACTTCAAGATATTATTAGTTATAAGTTTATAGATTTAAATCTGCTTAATAAAGCTCTCACACATAAGTCTTATGCTAACGAGAAAAATGCAAAGCTAAAGCATAATGAACGCATGGAGTTTTTGGGTGATTCGGTTCTAGATATTTTGGTGAGTAAGCATTTGTTTGAAAAATTTAATGAGTTTTCTGAGGGTAAGCTATCTAAAATTCGTGCTGCTGTGGTCAATGAATCAAGTCTTGCAAAATTAGCCGAGAAAATGTCTTTGGGTGATTACCTTTTATTGGGAAAGGGAGAAAACAATTCGGGAGGGCGTAAGAAAACTTCTATTCTAGCTGATGCTTTTGAGGCCTTAGCTGGTGCCGTTTTTCTTGATGGAGGCTTAGAGGCTTCATCAAATATTTGTCTTCCGCTTTTAAAAGGAGAAATAGAAACAATTTGTGAATCTTGGTCGTTTCGAGATTTTAAAAGTGATTTGCAGGAATATACTCAAGATAAAATGGTTTGTATACCAAATTATAAAGTCATTAGAGAAATTGGTCCTGATCATGCTAAGGAATTTGAAGTTATTGTAACAGTTAAAAACGAGATCTGCGGTAAAGGCTTGGGCAGAACAAAAAAGGAAGCAGAACAAGCAGCTGCAAAAGTTGCTATGCAAAAATTTTCTTCTCGTTACAACAGCAGTAACAAAATCCATAGTAATAGTTAATAAATCAATTACTATTGTTAGATTTTTATTTGTATGCTCGAAGATTGGATTCTTAGAAAAAAGGAAATTGAAGATTCAAAAGATAATTTGCAAGGTGTGGACCTTTGTAATGCTAAGCTCATGAAGGCTAAATTAGGATGCGCACAATTAGAAAATGCGGATTTGACAGCGGCCTATTTAATTCGGGCCGACCTTAGAGAGGCAAATTTAACCGGCGCGGATTTAACCCAAGCAGTTTTAAGTGAAGCAGACATGTCGGGTGCTAATTTTGATGGAACAGAATTAGTAGACGCATTTTTGAATGGGGCAAATTTAAAAAACGCTCTTAATCTAACATGNGATCAAATTGAGTTNTCTAATTTNGATAAAGATACGGTATTTCCAGACTATATTAAAATTACTTGGTCGCNAGACGGNNCTTGTAGTTGTTNNGACGAAAAATGATTNTTANAAAACCTAAAGCTTTGNAGTATATAAATNATNCTCAANTTNTTTTATATCATTTTNTGAATTNNNTCTAGTCNATNAAAATAATAAATAATNAAACTTGTGAAAAAAAGAGAACATTTNGTTATTCCTATTTTTATTCCGCATGAAGGNTGCCCTTANCGCTGTGCTTTTTGCAATCAGNCTAAAATTACNGGTGTTCNCGTTCAAANCGATGAAATAATGGTTCAAAANACTATTAAATCGTATTTGAGTGTNTTTAAAGNTGATAATATGCCAAANAAAAGAGAGGTTGCTTTTTATGGCGGCAGTTTTACNGGTTTAGGAATAGAAAGACAAAAGCAGTTGTTAAANNCTGTTCAACCTTGGATNAANTCTGAAAAAATTCACTCAGTTCGAGTTTCCACGCATAGTTTANTGNTANATNAANATAATATNTCNTTTTTAAAAAAAAATANTGTTAGGACTATTGAATTNGGTATTCAATCNACTAATAANGCAGTTTTAANAGCTGTGGGNCGTCCATGTGAATTNANGANAGTNTNATCAGCAGTAAATATTATTCGAAAANATGATATGAAANTTGGCATGCAATTGATGCCAGGACTCCCTTTGGATNANGAACTAAATTTTANAAAATCTGTGAAAGATGTTNTTGAGCTNAAACCAGATTTNGCTAGAATTTANCCTACNTTAGTNATTAANGGNACCCCATTATTTGAATTATATAANTCNGGTAGTTATGTTCCTTGGANTTTGANCAGAATGATTNATNTCGTTAAAGATTCTTTANTNGAATTTCAAAAAGCAGATATTCCAGTTATTCGAATAGGTTTNCATGCTGATCGNTCAATGTTGGATAATTTAGTTGATGGTCCTTATCATCCCTCNTTTAGGTATTTGGTCGATCGTTTAATTGCTCGAGATAAAATGTTTAAATTATTAAANGNTTTAGNCAANTNTCCTAAAAACNTTANATTTAAAGTTCCTTCGCGGCAAGTTTCGTTGTTTTTNGGNCATAAAAAAGATAATATTTTTGCAATCAAAAAAGTATTTGGAATTNAAAATATTTTTTTAATACAAAATGATAATCAAAAANAAATAGAATTAGTTGCNTANGNACTTTTTTNGTTTTGAATTAGAAAGGGTATGTTGATGGTTACTATTGGAATGAATTATAANATGATCCCNGGNAAAGAAAANATTTTTGANGATGCNTTTACTGCTGTTTTAGGAGTTATGAATGAAATGGAAGGACATTCAAAATCATTTTTATATAAAGATGTTAGTGATGCTCAGTCTTATTTGATTGTATCTGAATGGAGTGATGAAAAGGCATTTAATGATTTTATGGACTCAGATAAATTTAAAAATGTAGTAAATTGGGGTAAAGAAAATATTTTGGCTGGAATACCTTCTCATACTGTATACAAACATTAATTGGATGGAGTATGTTCGTATAAGCCATCACGAATACAGCGCTTTACTTTTTTATAAAATAACTCTGTGTCATGAGGTAATTGTCCATCTAAACGCCAGCGCACTTTAATAATTTTCCCTGAAGGATGTTCAATGACAGAGATTACCTCCCCTGTATTACGAGATATAGGTTCGTAGAGTGTGTCACCAGTATTTATTTTCATTAGTATAATCCATAAATAATTGATTTTATTTTATATATTTTTAATTCAAAATGCATTTAAAAATTAAGGAGATGGTAGTGTTTAATTATTTTAGTATTTTTTCGAGGTAGTATTTATGGATGATTATATTATTATGGCGGCAATGTATAACACCATGACTTCGGGAAAAGTTGATAAGTTTCTTGTCAGGAAAGGTGATAAAGTAATTCCGGGAACTCCTGTTGCTGAGATTATATCTGAAGGTTATTTTACTCTACTTTCTGAAGTGGAAGGGATAATTAAAGAGTTTTATGTGATGGAAGGCGAGTATGTGGAAGTAGATACTGCCATTATAGAAGTTGAATTGATTGAACCTGAAGACGACTAATTAGAAAATAGAAAGTATAAACTTTGCAGTTATAAGATAAATAGTTAATCCCAGAATATCGTTAGCTACTGTTACGATTGGTCCTGTGCTAATAGCTGGATCAATATCTAAATTAATAAAGATTATGGGTGTTATTGAACCGATTAACGAGGCTAGTGAAACAGCCAAAATAANCCCAGTTCCTACAACTANACCTATTACAGGNCCNGTATTTAAAAAAAGCTCTGCNGAAAGGCTAATAATTAAACCGCAAAGGAATCCAAAAATTAATCCATTCAAAACCCCGACTAGTATTTCATTTTTAACTATGTGTGAAATATTATCCTGCTGAATATCTCCTGTTGCCAGTCCTCTAACAATAATTGTCGCCCCTTGAATACCAACATTTCCCGCAAGCCCAATGACAAATGGAATAAATAATATAATGGCTACATATTCTGATAAGGTAACGTCAAAATAACTCAGTATGCAAGCACTGATAATGCCCCCGATAAATGTGGTAAAAAGCCAAGGAGCTCGCGCAAGTATTTTGCCATGTGTTTTTTTTGCAAATGGATCAACCTTGGCTGTCCCAACCATTGTATAGATATCTTCGCTTGCAATGTCTTCCATTACACGAATAACGTCATCAAACGTAATAACACCTTGTATTACATTGTATTTGTCTACAACTGGTAAGATACTGAGCTGCTCTTGGCTCATTAAATTGGCAACTTTTTCACAAGGATCGTTAATTTCTATTTTAGGGGTGGAAGGGCGTATAAATTCGTTTGCTAAAGCAGTAGTGGGCACATTAAATAAATCACGGAGCTTAAAAAAACCTAATAATTTTTCATGATGATCTACAACATAAAAATATGGTTGTGTATCGTAATTCGTTTCTTGTCTGATTTTTGTAAATATTTCTGCTGCGGGCTGATTCCAGTAAACCTTATTGAATTTTGGGGTCATTAAACCCCCAGCTGTTTCTTCACCGTATTGAATTAAATCCTTTATTATTTCCGCATCCTTTTGTTCCATTTTGCTCAGGATCTCTTCCTGAGTTTTATTTGGGTGTTCTTGAATTAGATCTGTGGCCTCATCTTCTGGCATATCATCAAGGAGTTGTGCTAGATATTTTTTATCCAGGGTTTCCTGAATTTCCATTCGGCTATCCATATCTGTCTCATAAAGCAAAGCATGACGCTTGGTATCACTATCTAGCAAATGGAAAATTCTGACCTTTTCATCTGTTATAAACTCATTCAATCTACGAGCAATTTCAAAATGATCGAAATCGTTTATAAGGTATGCCAAATTAGATTCTTCAGAATTTTTATCTTTTAATAGGTTTTTTATTTTTTCAAGACGCATAAAAAGTTTTAACTTTTGTAAAAATTATCGTAATCTATAAGTAATAGAGTGTTAATTTAGATTGATTTTGCCATTACAGAGGAATTATGATTTTAAATATGTCCCATGAGGACAAAAAAAAATATAAAAATGCCTTTCAGGATCGTAAAACTAGAACTAGGAAAAAAAGATCTACAATATTATCAAAAAAAACCAAAACTCTGTTATCTAAAAAGTTTGATGACGGTCATCCAGAAGGTAAAGAACAGGATGCACCTCAAATCGATCCTCATGTAAAAATGAATGATAATTATTTACGAACAGGGCCTTATAAGCCTAAAAAAAAATAACTTATTATAAGGCAACTTGTAAGGCTATAAATTGGGTGGTAAAAGCATTTAACAGGGAATAACTTCAAGAAATATTAGTGACCTTTTTGCCGTTTTCGTATTTATCTTGATAAACTTTGTATATTTCTTTATCGATAAATAGTTCTACAAGATCATTGTCCAATTCTCCCTTTTCAACCATGGATCTTAAAATCCGGTAAACTGTTTCTAAAGGCATAGCTTTTTTATAGGGTCTATCAGAAGCAGTTAATGCTTCAGCTATATCGGTGACAGCCATTAATCTNCCTTCAAATGGAATTTCATCTCCCTTTAAGCCTAAAGGATATCCATTTCCATTGATGAATTCATGGTGTGCACCAGCAAAATTAGGAATATTTTTTAATTTTTTAGTAAATGGTATTTGCTTTAGCATCCTTAAGGTTACGGCAGCGTGATCTTGCATTTTTTTTCTTTCTGCTTCTGTGATACTTCCTCGCCGTATGGATAGATTAAGAAGTTCATCCTCTGTTAAAAAAGGTTGTGTTTTCCCCTCGCTATCCAAATAAGTTCTCTGAGATATTTCTTTAAGCCTATCTAGTGTTTCATCCTCTAAAAACTCTCCTGGTTCATTGCATTTATTTATGAAGGAACGAATATCCTGAAGTTCTTGGGTTTCATTTTTTAAATCTGACTCAGCTTTTTCTATCTTATGCTTATCAGCACCCTCCTCTAATAATTCAATTATCCTTCGTTGCCCTTCCAGGTTAATTTTTTGAATAATGTAATCCATTCTTAATCTTACATAGTGAATGCGATCAAAAATAGTCTGTAATTTTTTTGCTTTCTCTACTATTTCGACAGGAGTTGTTACTTTACCAATATCATGCATGTACGCAGCAATTCTTAATTCGTACATTTGTTCTGGTGAAAAATTTATATCTTTAAATTTTCCTTCATTGTGACCGTTTATGAATTCCGCCATTGTTAGAGTCAAATTTGCTACACGTCTTATATGTCCTCCTGTTACAGGAGATTTTTCATCAATTGCTGTTGCCATTACCTTTACAAAAGCTTCAAATAATTCTGACATGGTTGAGATAAGCTTGGCATTTGTGATAGCAACTGCTGCTTGTGATGCTAAGGATTCTGAAAGATTAACGTAGTCATTTGAAAATGGTATGACCTCTTTGTTTTTTATGTTAATGGCATTTAGAAGCTGTAGAACACCGATTACATCATTTTCGTGGTTCTTCATAGGGATTACTAGCATAGATTTAGATCGATATCCTGTGGATTGATCGAATTTTTTTGGGCCTGTGAAGTCGAATAGATCTGTGTCATACACATCTGGAATATTGACCGATTCCCCATGTAACGCTACATATGCAGAGACATTAGATTCTTTAAGCTCAACCGGGGGGAATGGGATTTTTTCGCCTGTTGTGCCACCCATACGAATTTTCAAGCTGTCATTTTGTACAATTTGAAAGCGTAGGGTATCACCTTCTAAAATATATAAAGTGCCAGCATCTGCATTTGTAAAGTTTCGTGCCTGATCAAGAATCATTTCAAGTAATGTGTTTAAATCATGAACACCTGAAAGGGCTCTGCCTATATCAGACAATTTTTTTATTAGCCCTCCCAATTGTTCAGCATAAACTCTTACTTCATCAACCACGCTATGCAGTAGGGTGTTTAAGTTTTCATCCTGAGAGAGTTTTACGTCTTTTTTAGATTTTTTTGATGGAGTTTTGTTGTTCATTAGTTTTTATTTTTGGGTCGATTTAAATAGACCACTATTAAATAATCTAATTTATAACAAGTAACCTCAAATATAGAAAAAAATGGATAGATAATTATATGATAAAAAAGGGGTTAAATCAATTTATTAAAAAAACATGGCAGGNATTTGCTTGGTTTGCTATTTAATTATTATCAATTAGATAATTTGTATCAATTTTAAAAATAATCTTTTAGTAGCTGAGGCTTTTTTGATAACCATATTTTTCTTCCACAAACATTTACAAATACTGGGTTATTGGTTTCAAATAAAGTTAAATGAGATTGAAAAAGGTCTTCAGCATTAGTTCTGCAATCACCGTAGGCTTCTTTTTCCTCTTTAAAAATTCCCTCTTCGAACTCTTTAATCCCCTCTTTAGAGCTTTTTCCTATGAAATATGATTTTAATAAAGGATCCTTTAAGTTTTCTGGATTTTTCGCTGACTTTCTAAGTAATAACTTTATTCCTCTAGAAGATTGCGACTCAAAAAGTCCAGCGCGAATACAAGCATGTTTAGACTTTCCTGGTTCTAATGTCCATTTTTCTATAGCCTCTTTAGAATAGCCCATAGCACCATATGTTGCCAATTGATGACGAATTACATAAAACGTTGAATATGTCACAATGGTTTTAATATCAAGTTGTTCCTCAAGAATTGGAATAGGGTCAAATGACAGTCGATTTGAATTTGATATTGAGTCATTTTTCGCTTCAGAGATTGGAATACCGACTTCCCCTAGAGCAGTTGCATAAAACATGTAGTCAAATGGCTCCTTATTTTCAAAAGATATTTTATTTATACAATTTGGGTCGGAAATATCACCGAATATTGTTTTAGATGCACCTTTTATTTCAAATCCAGGATCTTCTTTTCCATACCAGTTGGCGATAATATTGGCATCATTGCCAAATTTTTTGCGAATTGCTTTAATAGCTGCCTGTCCCATTACACCGCTACCACCAATAACCAGAAAGTTAATCATTTTTAGCCCTAATAATGTTTAATTATAAAATTATAGTTATAAATTTAAGAACCCCCAGAACTTTCATTAATATCAACATACGGGATATTACTATTTTCTGTAAAAGCCTGGTTCATATATTTGTTTGAAATAAAAAAGTTGTCGATTACCTTGGATATTCTTTTTACACTTTTAATGATGGTGTCATCGATTAGGTGCCCGTCAATTTTATCCGCAATTAAAGCATAGGAATGAATAATAGGTGATACCTTATTAATTGTGTTAATAATGGAGTTTAAATTTAGAGTGCGATTTTTATTTATTATGGAAAACTCAGTAAACTTAAACCAAATATCAATTTCAGATTCAGGTTTTCCGAGTTTAATTAATTCTTCGCGAAAACCAATTTTTCCCTTTTGTTTTATACCATCTCTTACATAGCGAGCTACTTCATTCATCGGAATACCATCAAGGGTATTACATAGGTATTCAAGGTGAAATATAACCGAATTAATTTTTCTATCAAGGTTAATAGCTATAATAGAATTCCCTTGAAGCTCTCTGTTTTTTTCAAATAATCCCCAAATACCATCTAATTGAGATACTTTATCTCGTTCTTTATTAAGCGGTTTTATTTTCGAATGGCATTCGGTGATAGCATCTGTTTTTGCAAAGGTGATATTGGATACTACGAAANTAAGTAAAAATAAAAGGATAAAGATAATTTTAGACATTTTATTATTTTCCACTTATACGGGATGAGGCAAAACCTGAAATATTTGTTATGCTGTTATCACTTCCGCTACCACTAATTTTTTCATGAATAATTGGGTTTGATTCAGTATTTAGTGAAGATACTGATTTTTTTTTAATGTCTAGGGGAATTTTTTGTGGAGTCTTATCATCCTCTAAATTAGCAGAGCATGAAAGGGTTAGAACCATTATAAATAAAATATAAAAATAACCCATTTATTGTGCCTATTATTTAAAGAGGGAATTTACACTTGTATGTTATTTAAGTCAATTGCAACATGATATGTCTGTTAANNGCGTCCTNTAATCTTAAGGGCTTACTTGCGTAGTTTTGTTTTTCCAAGTTTTAATATTAATTGAAATTCATTTTTGGTAATAGGCATTACTGATAGTCTTGATTGTTTTATAAGTGGAATATTTTCTAATTCTTTGTGAGCTTTTATTTGATCAAGAGATACTGGAACTTTGATTGAATCTATGGGTTTTAGGTCAACAACTACCCATCGATCATCTTCGGTTGTTGGGTCTTGATAAAACTCTCGAGTAACTACACAAATACCAACAATTTCCTTTCCAATCACACTATGGTAAAAAAGAACTAAATCATCTTGTTTCATGGTTTTCAAATTATTTCTAGCTTGATAATTNCGGACTCCATCCCAATAAGTACTTCCATCTATTTGAAATTGTTTCCAGCTATATTTTGTAGGTTCTTGTTTGACGATCCAAAAAGATATTTTTTTTCTCATATTTAACTATAAATAATTAGAAAATATATTAGATTAAGAAGTATAAGCAAAAATTACTTGAAATAGTAATGGATAAAAATATGTTTGAAAACAATTATTTAAAATAGGTTGTGGATTTATAATTGACCTAAAAGCTTAATGGAAATATAATTAAATTCTCCAATTTATTGAAAATTATACGCCAATTTAGTTTTATTTAGGTTCATTAATAGCCTGCTGGGAGATTTTACAATATGTACCGAAAAGAAATCAAAGTTTTAGATTGCACAATTCGTGATGGTGGATTAATGAATAATCATTTGTTTAGTGATGACTTGGTTCGGAGTGTTTTTCAGGCCGTTAACCAATCTGGAGTTGACTATATAGAATTGGGATATAAAGCAGATGAAAATCAATTCAAGCGTGGTGAATTTGGTCCTATGAAGTTTTGCTCCGAAAAAGATTTAGAAAATGTAATAGGGGACAGTGAAAAAAATTGTAAAATTTCTGTGATGGCTGATATTGGAAGGTTTGACCCAAAATCAGTTATACCAAAATCTGAAAGTTATATAGATATGATGAGAGTTGCCTCTTATGTAAAAGATATAGATAAGGCCATTGAGTTTGTTAATACTTTAAATGGAAAAGGCTATGAGACTACAATTAACATCATGGCTGTATCTCATGCAAGAGAACGAGAACTTGATGAGGCACTTGCGCAGGTAGAAAAAGAGAGCTCAGCAGATGTTATTTATTTAGTTGATAGCTTTGGTGCTTTGTACTCAGAGCAAATTGCTTATTTAGCAAAAAAATATAAAGCAGCGATGCCGAGTCGAGAAATAGGAATTCATGCCCATAATAATCAACAACTCGCTTTTGCAAACACGATTGAAGCTATAATTCAGGGTATCAATTATCTTGATGGAACAATTTTTGGTATTGGTCGTGCAGCTGGTAATTGTCCCCTGGAATTATTATTGGGTTTTCTGAAAAATCCAAAGTTTAATATTCGTCCTATTTTGGATGTTTTAAGTAAAAACTTTGTCAAGTTACGTGAAGAAATAGAATGGGGCTATACTATACCCTATATGATTACAGGTATCTTGGATTTGCACCCTCGTGCTGGAATGAAGTTAAGAAATTCGGAAGACAAAGACGAATATTTGAGTTTTTACGAGAAGTTAACTTCTGAAGCCAACGTCTGAAAGTCATAGATGTCTNTCAANCTAGACTCCTTTGAATCTATGCCCGTTCTGGGAATTATAAGGGGTGTTAAACTTAGCTGTCTACATGGTGTTTTGGAGGCTTCTCTATCAGGTGGACTGCGCTATCTAGAAATAACCCAAAATACACCTGACTATATAAAATTCATTAAAATAATAAATAAAGAGTACCCTCAAGTAACTATAGGTGCAGGGACAATACTTTCTTTGATAGATGCAAAAAAGGCATTCGATGCTGGAGCAAAATTTATTGTTGCTCCTGACTTTAACGAGCAGATAGCAGAGTTTTGTGTGGATAATAGCTTAAGTTATTTTCCGGGTGCTTTAACCCCGACCGAAATTCAAAAGGCGTGGATTTCTGGCGCCACCATGGTTAAGATTTTTCCTGCTTCACAAATGGGTCCTGATTATTTTAAACAAATCAAAGGTCCTTTTAATAGTGTTAAATTAATGGCTGTTGGTGGAGTTAATACCGCCAATATTGAAACTTATCTTAGCGCTGGAGCTAATGCTGTGGCAATAGGGGGGTCTATTTTTTCAATACAAAGAATGGAAAATAGGTTGTTCGATGAGATTCAAAGTAATATTAAAGAATTTATGTTTGAAGTAAAATCTTTTTATTCTAAAATGAATGTAAATAATTTGACTAATTGCTAAATTATTGTTGGAGTTAAGAAATGAGCTTTGATTTTATGAAAGATTTTATGATGTTTGAAGATGAAGAACGATTTGCCGGTCTTTGCGAGCAAATTGAAGAAGCAATTAGAGACGTTACTTCAGGTGATGGTAAGTTTTCCGAGATAGAAATTATGCAGGCCCTAGATTACGTTGGTTTTAATTTATTTCGTGATAACTGGGAAGAGTATAAAAAGATGGATATGATGAACCGTGAACAATCCTACCCCTCTAGCTTAAAAGGTAGAGATAAACGATTTCTACATTAATAGATTAGAATCATACTTCTATTATTTATTTACCCTCAGATCCCGATTTAATAATAAACGTATAAAACAAAGCAAAAACAAATAAGATAAATAGCAGTGCTTGGCCAATAAAGGTTTCCCAGGTAGGATACATTCCTAACCATGAAATACTTGGTAGAAATTCAGCCGCAGACATTGGAAATTGTTCGCCCATTTGCAATTCATGAATTCCTCTGCCCATAAATGTGAAGGCCATATAGTAAAGTAAAGCACTTGTAAATCCAAAAAACCATTTAATGGGAATTCGCATCCCTAATTGATTGACTAGATAAAATACCCCAGCTAGAATTAAGCATCCTGCAAAAAAGCCTGGAATAATACCCCCTGTTGATTTTCCCGCGTATAAAAAAAGCGCTTTGTAAAATAACACCGTTTCAAAACCTTCTCTATATACTGAGATAAAGGCCACCGCACTCAATGTAAAAGCATTACCTTTGGATAAGGCCTCATGCATCTTTGTATTAATGTATTTCTGCCATTTTTTGTTATCTATGTTAGAAACTAACCAGTAGCTGACCCAAAATAAAATTGCTACAGAAACAAGCATTATCCAACCTTCTAGAAGTTCTTGACTAGCCATACTGAGGTGCAGCAGTTCATGAACGGCATAGGCTGTTAAAAAGCTTCCAAAAATACCTGCTAAAACTCCTATATGGATGTTTTTTACGCTTGAGTCATTTTTTGATTTTCTTAAAAAGGAAATTAAAGCAGCAATAATAAGGATAGCTTCAAAACCTTCACGAACAATAATAGAAAGGGACTGTATAAATAATCCCGAAAAACCAACTTTATCTTTTAGCAACTCTAAAGCTTTGGATAAATCTAAAAGAATTTCATTTTGAATTTTTCGGACCTCTTCTATGCTTGCCTCTTTTTTTATTTCACCACGATAGCGACTAAAAGCAGATTCTAGCTTTACACCCAGTGGCTTGTCTTGTGTTATTAAATTTGATTCAATTTTTTCGTAAGTTAAATAAGCATCGAATGCTGTTTCAGCAGCGATGTCATTTTTTCCACCATTAAATTGCTCAAAACTTTTTAAGATTAATTGGCGCACTTCACTGATTATTTGACCCGCTTTTTTAGAATCAGTCTCCTTTTTTTCTATTGAATTTATTTCCTGATTGACTGGTGGGAGCAGCACATTTTTATTAGAAAATGTACGAATATAATAAGTAACATCCCAAATTTGGGTTTCAGATAAGATTCCGGCCCATGATTTCATTGCTGTATTCGCTATTCCGACATTGATTACCTCAAAGTTGTCGTAAGCCACCGTATTTGTATCGCCTGTTAATTTTGAATCAGATAATTTAGCAGGCGCGGGATTTAATTTATGTGCCATGGGCCCATCACCATTTCCTGATATGCCATGGCAACTAGCACAGTTTTTTTCATAAAGATATTTGCCATTTTCTATTGAAACCGGGGTAACAGGAATTTTATTAATTTCAACTTCAAAAGTTTTTAATAAAGTTGAATTTAAGGTGTTTATTTTATTCCAGACTTTTTGTGAATCTACTTTGTTATTAATCATTTCCAATATTTCAGGAAATAGATGATTTAATTTATTTGCTTCTTTTTGATTTTTGATTTCTTCAGATAATTTTAAGAATCGTTCTGTGGCTTGTTCCAAAAAAACCTTGCTTTCTTCGTATTCAGGAGCNACNACTACTTTTCCGTCAGCAACTCCTTCNTCNAATTCCTTGGCAGAAATGTTTAGCATCATTACTATTTTTTTTACCTTGTCTTGCGATTCTATATTCGATGCTTTGNTAATTGAAATTTTTGCAAAAAGAAAAAATATGCAAATTAAGAAGAAAATATACAGTTTAGGTGNTTTTTGATTAAGCATTATTAGTAGGTCTAATGAATTCTATTTATTGGAATAGGAGAATAATTATTGGTTAATGAATTGTATTTTAATTGCTAATATAATATTAAGAATGGTGGTTCATTATAAAATGAGTATTAGATAAATTATAACAAAAGATTGTTGTTATTGAATTAAAAGAATATAAATTTAAATAATAGTCAATTTTTATAGAAGANTNTCAATTATGCAAGTTTTAAATANAATAAAANTTAATTGATAAGGTTNTCAATAAGAATTTGGAGTAAATNATGTTAAATAAAATTTTTCCGTTTTTATTTTCATTTGGAATTTTGATTGGNTGTTCACTNCATTCTGGTTCTACCTATGAAAGAGGNGAATTGGGAGNCCCATCTTATTTTAAAAAGGGCGTTATTTTATCTGTTAGAGATGTGAAAGTTAAAGGGACGGAATCTGGTGTAGGAGCTGTGGCAGGAGCTACAGCAGGCGGAATAGTAGGTTCCACGTTGGGTAGTAATACCGCCACAAAGACTTTAGGAGCTCTGGGGGGAGCTGTTATTGGAGGCATTGTTGGTAATACCACGGAAAACTTCATTACTGGAGGTAATGCCTCAGAATTTATAGTTCAACCAGATGCAGGAGAACCCTACACATTAATTCAGGTTAATGATGAAAACTTAAACGTAGGTGAAAAAGTTTTAATAATTGAATCTGATAAGTTACGTATTGTTAGAGATAATGCGAAATCTATAAATAATAAATAAAGATGAATACTTATTATCAAAAACTAGTCGAACATTTAGAGGAATCTAGCCGTCTAGGTGGCATCATGGGTATTTTGCATTGGGATCAGGAGGTCATAATGCCACGTGGAGCAGCTGAGTCACGTGCTAAGCAAATGGGGGTTCTAGCAGGAATTATGCACGAAAAAAGTACTGACCCTGAAATTGGAAAGTTGTTGGATAATTTAATTGATCTTGAAGACTTTGATAGTTTTCAGGAATGTAACATTCGGGAAGCTCGCCGAGAATATGAAATGGAGACGAAAGTTCCAAAATATTTAGTTATGGAGTTGGCAGAGCTTTCCTCAAGGGGTCACCAGGTTTGGGTTAAAGCACGTTCTGAAAATAAATTTTCAGATTTTGAGCCTGTATTAACTCAATTAATTGAGCTTAAAAAACGTTGGGCCGAATGTGTTTCTCCGAAACTACATCCTTATGATGCAAATATTGATCTTTATGAGCGCGGTACCACTATGAATGATCTAACGCCTGTTTTTGAAACTTTAAAGGCAGAACTAATACCTTTGATCCGTGAAATAAAAGAATCAGATTACAAACCTGAAACAACTTTTCTTTTNGGNGAATACTCTGTAAAAAAACAAGAGCAATTGGGAAGAGAAATCAGTCAAGAAATGGGGTTCGCTTTTGATCGTGGGCGGATGGACGTTTCAGTTCATCCCTTCTGTGGAGGAAGTCATCCAACAGATGTACGTATTACGACTCGATATAGAAACGATAATTTTATTGAATCCCTTTATGCCGTTATTCATGAAACCGGTCACGGGCTTTATGAGCAGGGTAGGATGAAAGAGGGTAGAGATCTGCCTGTTTCAGAAGCGCTCACTATGGGAATACATGAATCTCAATCATTATTTTGGGAAAGAATGATAGGTCAGAGTGCAGCTTTTTGTAATCGTTACCTGCCGTTAATAAGAAATACTTTTCCGGATATATTTAAAGATGTTAGTGATAAGCAATTATATGAAGCTGTTAATAAAAGTGAGGCATCCTATATTAGGGTTGAAGCTGATGAAGTTACTTATCCAATGCATGTAATTTTACGATACGAAATTGAAAAAGGTCTTTTTGATGATTCAATTGATATTAAGACTTTGCCAGATTTATGGAATTCGAAAATGAAAGAATACTTAGGAGTAGAACCTCCAACAGATACGTTAGGTGTATTGCAGGATACCCATTGGAGTGGGGCTGCTTTTGGATATTTTCCCTCATATACACTGGGAGCTATTTATGCAAGCCAATTTTATAAGAGCATTCTTAAAGACATTCCAAACTTGGAAAAGGAAATTGAATTAGGCAATTTGAAACAAATACGTGAATGGTTGAATGTAAAAATTCATCAAAAAGGACGTTTGTTGTCGGTTTCTGAATTGATTAATGAAGTCACAGGGGACAATCTAAATCCTAATGTATTTTTAGAGTATCTAAAAACTAAATATAGAAAAATTTATAGGTTAGATTAAGTGTTTATGAAGGAAGGAATTTTGAGAGATTTGGAAGATCAGACTAGCCCAAAAAAATTAAGATGTTATAGCTGCAATTCAATTTTGCCTGTATCAGGCTTTTTTTGTAATCAATGTGGACCCCCCGAAGGTCCTTGTTTAATAAGAGACAGTGAGCTTTCTTTTTTTCAGGCAATTCTTCGAATTAGTCTTTTGCTTCTTTTGTTTATAAATATTGCTATATTTAAACTGGAAATAAATGTTGAGAAATGGTTTGCAAGGAATCAAAAAGAAACGAAAATAAAAACTTCAGATGATGATTTTAAAATCTTTTTTACGATTAACACTGGTTTAGCTAATGTTAGAAATCTTCCAAATTTAAAAACAAGTAAAATTTTGGAAGCTCTTCCGATGGGAACCAAAGTGGAAATACTTCATGAGATGCATAGAGGTTGGTCAAAAGTTAAATATAAATTTGGGTCAAGTGAAAACTATAAAACTGGTTGGATTGCAACTAAACTTCTAAGCGCAAAATCGGAAATCAAATGAAAATTTTTAAAGTTAATAAAAGTTACAATTGTTTTGCCATGTCAGTAAAAATTTTCTTAAAATCTTCGTATTCATGTGTTACAGGAAACTGAGGAAACTCTTCAATCACATTGTTGGGGGCTCTGAAAAGAATTCCGGCTTCAGCTTGTTTAAGCATTCCTGTATCATTATATGAATCGCCAGCAGCAATAACCTTTAAATTAAGGTTTTGTAGAGCTTTAACCGCTTTTGTTTTTGCATCTGGTATTCGGAGTTTATAATCAGTTATTTCACCTGAAGCATTTATTATAAGGTCATGACAAAAAATTGTGGGGTAATCAAGTTGTTCCATTAAAGGTCCTGCAAACTGATTGAATGTATCTGATAAAATGATTACTTGGAATTTTGTTTTTAACCAGGAAATAAACTCTTTGGCGCCTTCCATTGGAGAGATTTCTTTTATTACCGCTTGAATGTCAGATATTTTTAAGCTGTTTTCTTTTAAAAGTTTTAATCGACCCTGCATTAATTCGTCGTAGTCAGGGATATCACGAGTGGTTAGACGTAGTTTTTCAATTCCGGTTTTTTCTGCAAAGGCGATCCATATTTCTGGCACTAATACTCCTTCAAGATCAAGGCAGGTTACAATCATTTGAAATTTCCTTATTTAATTCTTAGTTTTAATCAGCCGAAACTTTATGGCTTTTATCATTTTTTCTTAGCATTAATAAATAATGCCATTCCTCATTTTTTAAAAAGTGAGAGATTAAGGCATATACCAGTATTCCAAAAGATATGCAAGCAAGCAGTATGGTCAGCCTTAATCCAAAGGGATCATCCAAATCAAACCAAAATGAATTACAAAAATAAATTATGAGACCCATTACGGATGCTGCAAAAGACATTTTAATAGTAGACCTAAAAATCTTTCTTCCTCCCAACAAACCTAATTTTTTTCTAAGGCAATAGATAAGGGCAATTGCATTAAATAAGGCCGATATTGAAGTTGCCAAAGCCAAACCTCCGTGTTGCAAAGGTTTCATTAGTATAAGGTTTAAAATTATATTAAGGAGCATTGAATAGATACCAATTTTTGCAGGTGTCTTTGTGTCTTGAAGAGAATAAAATGCTGGAGCAATAACTTTAACACCAGAGTAGCCGCAAAGCCCAATAGAATAAAAATATACTGCTATAGCTGTTCCTTGCGTGGAAGTATATTGAAATTCTCCCCGTTCCCATAAAGTATTCACAATCGGTTCACTTAATATGATTAGACCAATGGTAGCTGGGATAGTTATAAATAAAATTAGCCTTATGCTAAAATTTAAAGTTTGAACTAATTCTTTTTTTTCGTCTTTTGCGGCATGGCTTGAAAGAGTAGGGAGTAGCACGACAGATAAAGCTACAGCAAAAACACCTAGTGGGAGTTGAACTAAACGGTTGCCATAATACAGATAGGAAATTGATCCTTCAGTTAGAGTTGAGGCCAATAATGTATCGACCATTAAATTCAATTCATATACAGCTAATCCCAAAATAGCTGGACCCATTAGTTTGGCAATTTTAATTACTTCAGGTTGTTTTATGAAGATATGGTTTTTCCAACCGTAACCTTTTTTTATTATTGGTGGTATTTGCATTAGAAATTGAAGAATTCCTCCTATGAGAACCCCAATGGCTAAACCGATAATTGGTTTGTCCAATTGCGGTACGATAACTAGAATTGCAACAATCATCGATATATTTTGAAGTATAGGTGTCGCTGCGGGTAAGGCAAATACTTGGAGAGAATTCAAAATTCCCATGGAAAAAGCTGAGAGACCAATAAAAAATAAATAGGGTGCCATCCAACGGGTTAAATTAACCGTAAGGTTAAATTTTTCTGAGTCATCCAAAAAACCGGGAGCGAATATAGTGACAACAATTGGTGAAAATAGAAATAATATTAGTGAAAATATAGATAAAATTATTAGTAAAATATTAAAGATATTTGCGGTAAGCTGCTGCGCAGCTTGATGTCCTTTCTGGGCAAGTGTTTCTGTGAAAACGGGTATAAATGCGGATGTGATTGCACCCTCACTCAATACCCGTCTCTGCATATTTGGAATTCTAAAAGCGACAAAAAAAGCATCAGCCGCTACAGATGAACCAAAAGTCATTGCGATAAACATATCACGGATAAACCCAAATATCCGTGAGATTAGGGTCATTCCGCTAACAATGCCTGTAGCTTTACTTAATTTATTTTTCATCTGGTGGGGCAACGGGACTGGCTTATATTCAAACGAGGTCAACTCATAATATTATAGCAAAGCTTAATAAATAAATTGAAAAAAAATGAATTTGTTATTCGAAATGATATGTTAGGATTTATAGTGTAATAAATTTGGAGTATTACATGCCAAAAATAAAATTGCGGGCTAAAGATCAGGTTATCTATGACAAGATTACCGAAGCTTATGATAAAACTGAAATAATCCAGAGACAACCTAAATTGACTATAGGTCGTTGGGATTTTGTTGTTTTTGGGGAATCAGATAATACTGATTTTGTTATTAGGGAAGGTTTTGCTGAGCATGCATCTATTAAACGTGCGCCTATATATATTGCCTCTTTAGCTGAATCTGGATTAACGAATGTTAATGGTATTCCTATTGAAGAATTTGTAGAAGAGGATGTCCCTGAAAAATATTCAGGACTAGAAATTATACAGGTAGATCCTTTAAGACCGCTAACAGTTGTAAAGAAAGATACTTATGCTGGAAAAAAAGGACTAGACAAAATTTGCAGGGACTATGAAAGTGTAAATATTGCTGTTATTCGTTCGCCTCACGAAACAGATTGGATGATTTCTGTTATGAAATATTTGAATGAGTGCGATCAAAGTTTTCCTGATCCCGTGCAGCAAGCCTTTTCATCTAGATCTTCGAATAATATTTTTTCATTAGGTAAATCTCGATCTTCTTCCAATAGACTAAACTGATTTTTAATCCAAGTTTTCTTTTTCGAAAACAATATAACCTGAATGGTTCATGCCAAGATTTTCATATGTCTTTATTCCTGAATAATTATTCTGAATTACATAGAGACGCAATGCCTTCACTTTCGGATTATTTCTTGCCAGATTCTCTATATGATTAAAAAGAGTTCTAAATACACCCTGCCTGCGGAAATTAGTTAAGACATATACGCTTTGCATCCACCAAATTAAACCGTTTCTCCAATCACTCCATTCATAGGTTATCAAGGTTTGGCCCACCAGAATTTCATTAAATTCTGCAATAAAATAATGACAGTCCTCTCGGTCTAATGAATTTGAAACACCCGAAATAATTGTATCTAATTTGAGATTTATGTTTTCTGTTTCCTTAGCTAGTGCTTGGTTATTTTTAGCTAGGAGGGAGACATCGGATTTAATAGCTTTTCTAATTTTTAAATTCATTATTTATAATTCTTGAATAAAACGTTTTGCATAAGATCGAATTTCTTTGCCATTTAGCACATGAAACCTTCTAACTTTTTCTATGGTTTGATTGGAAAATCGTTTAAGGGGTATATGAACTATATTTTTTTCATATCGGCGCGCCAATATTTTCCATTTTAAGTGAGGAAGGCAGGGTGAAACTAATGTAATATTTTTTTCACGTGAATGAAAAAAAGCAGCTTCTAAGAGTTTCTCTTCTAATGTTTGAGAAAATCTCAAACGCGGATCTTTCCAGATATCAAGTATAGGGCGAGGTGGAAATAGCATCATACAACCACCATACGTTGCTTGACCAATTCCTGGTCCAATAAGATTTTCCATGTATTCGGTAGCAAAAAAGCATAAAGTAGATTCTTCATTATGTTCAGCGTACCAGGTTTGTCTCCATTTATATTGTTTTGGATTAGGTTCTGGATCGAAAAGAAAAACTATTATCTCTACTTCACCACGGGAAGGCGGGATTTCTTTTACATAAATATCACCCGTATACCAATGTCTAAGGGTATCTCTGATATCAATCCCATCTTTTACTGAAGAAGTAAACTTTTCTGTTCTTGCCAATTCATGGCTTAAGAGGTGTTTTGTTTGTTCACGGATATGGGTATTTAANTTTTCTATTTTATCATCTTCCGGTGGCCATGAGCATTGCCCATGAGGATTCCATTGATGTTTCCAATTGTNTTTNTNTTTAGGNTCGGGATCATCGGGTTTTAAATCAAGNTTTCNCCATTCAAAAAGAGTTTCAGAAAGCCTATTTTTCATATTAATAGNCTTCGCANCATCTGTATCTAGNAGACCTTNATTAATACCTAAAGATATTTTGCTTAAATTTGTATCTNTNTCNTCGAATGGATAATCTCTTGCCNCTTCTAGGACTGAAATGGCAAAAGGATCACCTGCAAATTGTTTGGCAGAATTTACCANAGTATATAAGTCTGGCAATAATCTTGACTCTGTAAGGGTCAGNTTTCTCACGTACTGCAAAAGCATNTGTAATGTTTGCGATGTCAGATTATGGTAACGGATTTTATTTTTTTTTAAAAATAGTTCGCGAGCTCGAAGTAAAATTTCTTTAATTCCATCTATCGGCGCATTATTATCTTTCATCATTAGCTCACGTTTCTTTTCATAGAGATAGGTAATAAATGGAAACTCGCTAAGAGAGAAAAAAAGAGTATTTTTATCAACACGGTGCAAAATCGGGTTTTCTGGATTAATTAAAGGAACTTTATATTTATTTCTTTCATCGTAAGATTCTTTAATCCATGGCCAATCTAAAATAGAACAGACAAATGAGATATTTGAAAAATCCATTTCTAGGCAATGTAGCTGATAAGCCATCCATTTTACTCGTTGATCATGTAGTGATCCGATTTTAGGTCTCTTTAGTGTTATTAGTAATATGCTTAAAAATTTTTCATAAGTGATATTTTCTAAAGAAAAGGTATCCGGTAAATTGAAATTTCTTGTTTCATAATTTGTTGTGCTCCAGTCTATAAAACGACACGAAATACCTTCTTGTTTTGCAACACGTAGACTTGTGATCAGTGGCTGGCTTGGGTCTATGGGAACATAATTAAAAACACCTTCCTTCTCTGGTTGCGCGCTTAGTGTGATTTGTGGAAGTAAGTCTATACCTTTTTCTACGGAATTTTGGAATTCAGGTGGTAAAGCTACTGCAATACAATCACTTTTAATAGACAAAATACGATTTCTAATTTCTCTAGAAAAACTTCCACTTCCGTGTACTACAGGTAGAATAAGAATATTGTTGCTGAGCCTTAAAANATTNTTCATATAAATATTTATTTATCACTATCTGGATGCAAAGGATTGTCATCGCTGAAAAAAAAGTCTCCAAGNCCCATTGGTATATGTTGNTCATGTAGAGANCGTTGGTTTTTTNCCGCTAAACTNTCNAAGTCAAGAGCTTCATCNCCTAGCACTTTGCAGACAGATTCTTTCCATGCCTGATCTTTAGAAATTGGATGATCNGAATCTTGACTCANGCGTTTTATCGCATATTGTAAAATATGTATTCCATCCCTTGGGGAGAANTTTAAATCTAATTGATGNGATTTTTGTAAAAACTCTACCGTCATTATTAATAATTCTTCTTCTGAAAATGGAAGATGNTATCGAAGAATTTCTAATTCATCTTCATANCTAGGCATATTCATTTGTAATGTAGGCTGGATTCTGGAAAGAATATAATCAGGTATTTCAAATGTAGACTCGTCATTATTCATAGTAACGCAAGCACGAAAATCTTTATGAGCATGAATTTGAATGCCAGCAATAATAGATTCTACGTATCGACGGTGATCAAATAAAGGTGCAAGAGAAGCCCAGCTTTTTTCGTTCATTCTATTGCCTTCATCAAGAATGCATACACCACCTGTTAGCATTGCGCACACAAGAGGTGATGCGTGATAGGAAATGGATCCTTTTTCAGAAAGAACTGGGGTTATTAATAAGTCTTCAGGTCTGGTATCACTGGTGCATTGAAAAATATATAGTGGTTGTTTTCTTTGTTTCGCTGCAACCATTGCCAATGTAGTTTTGCCAGTCCCTGGCATTCCTGTAATCCTAGGTGATAGGGGATGATCATTTTCAGATAGTACCAACCAACATGCATGAATTTGTTTCAATACTTCATCCTGCCCAATCCAATTGGGTTCAGATTTATCAGGTTTTGTAAGATTTAATGTGACTCCATCTATTATTTGTTTTTTATTTGTAGATTTATTTCTGTTCAATATAATTTCCTTGTATAAATGTTTTTATAATTTCAAAAGAATACTTAGTGATAACCTTTGCTGTCAAGTGGTGTGATAATAATTTGATTGGTTTCCTGGAGTTCATAATTTCAATGAAATTAATTGTAATGTTATAATAAAACTTTAATTAATGGGGATAATTGTGGTGGAAGATATTATTTTAATATTGGCGGGGATATTTGCAGTAGGGATGATAGTACTAATGATTAAATACGCCAGATTTATTCATTCACAGCCAAAGATGGCTGAGGAAAGAAGAAAAATAAAGGATGAGGAAAAATATAACCATGATAAAAAATCTAATAATAAATAGGAATTGATTGTTTTTTAATGATACGAAAAATAAATAAAGAAACTATTTCCCCATATTTAAGGGATGCATCGAATTACTCGATGGGAAATGCCGAGGAAGTTTTTATCCCTGGGACTGTCAGTGAACTTGTTGAGTTTTTGAAAAGTGACAATAGAAATATGACAATTGCAGGGGCTGGAACTGGATTAACTGCATCTAGAATTCCATCTGATGGAGTTGTTATCTCGTTGGAGTATTTCAATCAATTAGAAACAATTAAAAATAATGAGATTTGGGTAGGGCCTGGTTCGACTTTATTGCAGTTACAGGATTACTTGAAACCGACTAAATGGTTTTATCCCCCCAATCCTACAGAATGGAATGCATCCATTGGCGGAACTTTGGCAACAAATGCTTCAGGATCAAGAAGTTTTAAATTTGGTGTCACTCGTGATTTTGTTAATGCGATTGATTGCATTTTGGCTGATGGTAGAAGAGTAATAATAAAAAGGGGACATAAAATTTCAACGCCACTTATTTTTGATGATGGAAGCGAAATAAACTTTCCAGAAATCAAATATAAAAGTCCAAATTGCAAAAATGCATCTGGTTATTTTGTTAATTCGGATATGGATTGGCTTGATTTATTTATTGGTTCTGAGGGTACGCTAGGGATCTTTGTGAAAATTTGCCTAAAGTTAATAAAAAAACCCGATGAATTTTTAAGCGGTATTTTATTTTTTGAAGTGGAAAAATATTGTTGGGATTTAGTAAAGGAAATTAAATCCAATTCTTTAGTTTTGCCGTGCTCATTAGAATACTTTGATAAAAATGCATTAGTAATGTTGAAGGAAAAATATCCTGATATTCCAGGCCATGCAAAGGCAGCTTTATTTGTAGAGGAGGATGTTATGGATAAGCAAGACTATGATACTACACTAGACAAGTGGGTAGAATTTTTAACTGCAAAAAATGTTCTTTTAAGTGATTCTTGGTTTGCCAATGATGAAAAAGATAATATGAAATTTCATGAGTTTAGGCATCAAATTCCAATCCTAGTAAATGAAAAAAATACCCAAAATAATAGAGAAAAAATAGGGACCGACATGGCTGTCTCTGATGATTATTTTGAGGAAATGATGGAGTTTTATAGAAATATACTTGCTAACTCAGGTATTCCTTACGTTATCTTTGGTCATATAGGTGATAACCATTTGCATATTAATTTATTGCCAGAAGTATCTCAAAAAAAAATAGCGGCTTCGGTATACGATGAAATAGCCAATAAAATTTTTTCTTGGAATGGCACAATATCTGCTGAACATGGGATAGGTAAGATAAAAAAGAAATATTTTTATCAAATGTTAGGACAAAATAATATTCAGGATTTAAAAATAATTAAAAATACATTTGACCCTCAACAAAGGCTTGGTAGAGATAATATTTTTTAAGTTACTCTATTTTTCTAATCGGTTGACAGCTTTAGGTTAGAAAGAGTAAAATTTTCGGGATTTTAACCAAATGGNGGGTCAATNAATTTGTATTGTTTGCCTNTTAAGGTTACAAATTATGTTAGATTCCTTTAAAAGTCTTGTNTTNAATTATTCCTACGAACCTCTGCAATTTTGCAGTGCCCGNCATGCTCTCATTATGGTGTTCGGAGGTAGAGCTGAGGAAATCGATAATTCAGANTTTTGTGTTCGAACCCCATCANCNAGCTTTGCTATTCCTACAGTAATTAGAGTANTAAAAATGNTNAAAAAAAATCGTAAAAANGGAATAGCTTTTAGTAAAAANAATATTTTNAGACGNGATAATTATACTTGTCAGTATTGNGGNAATTCCAATCAACCNTTGACNGTAGATCATATTATGCCTAAATCAAGAGGAGGAAAAACAAACTGGACNAATGTTGTTGTTGCTTGTAAGAGTTGTAATTTAAAAAANGGTAATCGTACTCCNTTAGAAATAGATATGAAATTAAAAAGAAATCCNATTAAACCAGACTTCCAGTTTGTNCCTTTTGTTATTCCTCCNGGTCCTGAATCGCATATTCAAACTTGGCAAAAATACCTTCCTGAAAAAATGTTGGCGCGNTCTTCTACTTTTTAANATAGCCTTAAANNGGNTATGATAAGTNTATAATTATTAAANCTANTGNAATCTAACCATTTNAAATNAAATGGAACCAAAATCACTCATACAAATTATTTCTGAACATGAATTTTTAAAAATAGTNCAGGAGCCANGCAATCTATTTTTAGCCGCGTGTAATGATTTTTCAAAAAAACTTATTGGNGGAAGTNTTGTTTCTAGAAAAATGTATTCAAGGCTTATTCAAGAATCTGAATATCTAGAAAGTGTGTTGGATGAGCATGGGGCGCGGGAAAATAAAATTTGGTCGTTTTTCTCGGAATATATTGCTTGTATTAGAAATCTTACAATTGCTGGTTTTTATATCAAACATACTTTAGATCGTTATCCGTATTATAAATTAAAAGAGCCGAAAGTAATAAATGAAGAATTTCATGAGGCAGCTAATTGCACCTTAGAATTTATAAATAGCTCAATTTTAAACTTAAGAGATGAGGTAATTAAGACTGGCGACAGTAATGGGCTAGAAATCAAACCTAATGATAATTCGGATGATGAGTTTTTTGAAATTGAGAGCAATAAAAGGCTTCCCAAAAATATAATGGATGATGAGGTTAAAGAGGAGCGAGAAAGAGCTGTTGATTTATGTCAAAAATATAGAAAGATTGCTAAATTGATTGATGATGCGAAAATTGATAAATCAGATGATGTTAAATATATACGAACCTTAATTCCTGGTAAGTTAGATGAAAAAATTATTCGTATGTATAAAGAGCATATTCATAGTGTTCAGTCAGAATNTGANACATATGTGAAAAACACATCTTTAGAGAAAGATTGTGAGGATTTGGGGAATTTTCGAGGGTACGTGTCTATGCCATTACATCTTTTGGAGGTAGCGCTTTGGCTTTGTCATTTTTATGAGAGGCATGAAGACGATATTCGCCATGGTGAATGTAAACAGAACATATCACGTATGGTTAATAAAGATAAATTATTAGGACATATTCTTAACTTTGGTTTTTTTTATAGCAAACACTTTTTACGTGAAGGAGATAAAATTGCGACTTCTATTTTAGCGCGACTTGTTAAAAATATTCGCGCAGAGGTAAAAATTCCCGAGCCTTTAGGTTTTCATGCACGACCTTCAACTTATATTTCACTTATAGCCCGACAATATGATGGCGAACTTCATTTGCTTGTTGATGGAGAAAAATATAATGCCAAATCAGTCATGAGTCTTTTACAGGCAGGTGGAACGATTGCTGATAAAGGATTTAAAAAAGTTCAATTTGAAGGTTCGAAACAAGCTATTGAGGATATTAAAATTCTTGCTCAGCATAACTATTGTGAGCAGGGAGACTTTCCGCGCCAACTTAATTATTTAAAACCAGAAGCAGTATGATTATAAAAATATAATAACTTTAGGGAAAAAATCCATAAACTATCAAAACGAAATTTATGATGTGGTTGATAAACATGATCAGATAATAGGTAAAGCTACGCGTCGAGAAATTCATGCAATGAATTTAATTCATCGGTCTATTCATGTCTTTGTTTTTAATTCCTATAATCAAATTTTTTTACAAAAAAGATCAAATTCAAAAGATGAAAATCCAGGTTATTGGGATACGTCGGCTGCAGGTCATGTTGACTCTGGTGAAACTTATGATGAATGTGCCAAAAGAGAATTATGGGAGGAATTGCGGATTAAAGATTCGTTGCAATACTTTAAAAAAATACATGCATGTAAGGAAACTTATAATGAGCATGTGCAGGTTTATATATGTAAAACAAATGCTTCTATTGTCATTAATAAAGAGGAAATCAGTGAGGGTAAGTATTTTGATTGGTTTGCTCTTCCTAATTTATTAAAAAAAAGTACTGAAAAATTTACTTCATCATTTAGATTTATTTTAAATAAATATTATCAAACTATTTCTAATCAACATTTAAATTAAAATATGACTACCTTTGATATTGTTGTTTTTTCAATATTGGGTTTAAGTGTTATATTTTCACTTTTCAAGGGTTTTTTTAAAGAAATATTTTCATTATTTTCTATTTTAGGTGGCTATCTTATGGCTACCAACTATCAGGAGGTATTATCGGAAATTATTTTTGAAACTATTTCTAGTAAACCAATAGCTAAATTAATAGCGTTTGTTTCGATTTATATATTTATTGCTATTGTTATATCTTTAATGGGTCGCGTTTTCCGAAGTATGGTGATGTCAACTGCTAAATTGTCCATGTTCGACCGATTAATTGGGGGTTTTTTGGGCATGATAAAGGGGATTGTTATAGTTCTTGCAATTATACTTCCNATTAGTTTTTTCCCGAATATTTATCAAAAGCTAACAAATAATTCACAATCGGCACCTTATCTAGAAAAGGCTTTAATATATATAGATCAGAATTCAACTTCTTTTAAACTCAGGAAGAAACTAGGTAATTTGAATATTAATGATGCAAAGGAAACAATAGGACAATTTATAAAATCTAATAACATGGCTGATAAAATAAAAGATTTAAAGGAAAAGATTCCCACTTTGGAAAAACAATTTAAATTAGAAAATAAACCATTAGATGAGCATTCAAATGAGGACAAAACTAAATTGAAGGATATTCTTAAATCAGTAGAAAAAAATTGACAAAAATTTCAGTATTTTATTATGACGACCAAAATTAATTTTAATGGTGTCATTCGGGAAGAAGCTTTTATTTCAATTTTAGANCATGGTTTTTTATTTGGCGATAGTATTTATGAAGTTATATGCACAAATAAAGGTAGGCCTTGTTTCTTGGATGAGCATTTAAGAAGGCTGTATGAATCAGCCTCAGCTATTTCTTTGGATATACCTCACGATATACAATGGATTAAAGAAAATATTAATGCAACGTTAGTAGCATCCGGCAATCCAGATTCTTATGTCCGTATTATTATTACCCGCGGTGTTGGAGAATTGGATTTAGATCCTTCATCTTGTTTGGAGCCTAATATAATTATTTTTGTTAAAAGTATCCCTATAATACCTGGTGAATGTTATGAAAAAGGAATAGCTGTTTCTTTGGTTTCTGTAAAAAGGAACTCTCGAGATTCCTTAAATCCGGCTGTAAAAACGGGTAATTATTTAAATAATATTTTGGCAAAAGTGGAAGCCCAAAAAATTGGTGCGGATGATGCCATAATGGTTAATACTTGGGGTCAATTAACAGAGGCCACTACCAGCAATATCTTTTTCGTGAAAAATGGTTGCCTCCATACACCAGAGACAGATTGTGGAATTCTTTCAGGAATCACTCGTGAAAAAATAATACAATTGGCTCATGAAAATGGCATAACGTTAGAGGAGGGGAAATGGTTAGGAGATGAACTTGTTAACGCTGATGAAATATTTTTGTCAGGAACAGTAAAAAAAATAATTCCTGTTTCAATATTGGATAATCATCCTGTGGGTAATGGTAAGCCTGGGCTTATAACAAAAAAAATAATGCGGCTTTATTTAGCTTTATTAGATAATCTTAAGTGACATTTTCTTGATTGGAGAATGATTTGTCATTATTAGTGGGACTTACGGGAGGAATGGGATCGGGGAAATCTTTAGCCTCATCTTTTTTTCAAGAGTTGGGGGCCTATGTAATTGATGCGGACTTAATTTGCAGAAAATTAGTGGAACCCGGTCAACCTGCTATGAAAGAAATATCCCAAATATTTGGTAACGATATCATTGATATTTCGGGAAAACTTAATAGAAAAAAACTTGGTCAATTAATATTTTATGATTCAAAAAAAAAAGAAGTTCTTGAAAATATTCTTCATCCAAAAGTTTTTGAAATTGAAAGGTTTGACTATAAGTCTATCTGCAANGTAAATCCGGAAGCATTAGTAATAGTTGATGCTGCCTTATTAATAGAATCCGGAAACTATAAGAATATGGATAAGATCGTTGTAGTTGTTTCAGATGAAAAAACTAGAATCAAAAGGATTCTTTCTCGAGGCNAATNGAATTATGACGAGGTAGTTGCTAGANTNAAGANTCAAATGANNAGTGAAGAAAAAATAAAATATGCTGATTTTATCCTNGATAANTCNAAGAATAAAGGTCATCTNAAAGAACAAATTNAGANNTTATNCANAAANCTTNGCATTTTAGCTTCAGAGAATAATTCTAAAATCATCACTTAGTNNTTAGTTGCTGTCATNAAAANCCGTAAAATAANTNAATGAACTGCATTAATTTTGTGAGGTTTTACCATGGCTGAAGATCAAGGAGAGCAGGAGCTCACCGAAGATGAAAAAAACAATTTAAAAACAAGNTTAGAAGAANCAGAAAAGACAGCNGATTCNCAAGAAAGNGGCCTAAAAAGTAAACTTCAGAAGATTTTATCTAATAAAAAACTTCTAATGATTGTTGNAGGNATTTTGCTTGCTCTTATTNGTTTAGGAGTATTTTTTTNAACCAAGAGTTCTAAGCCCGAAGAAACCNCTNCTGNTCAAAAAAAAGANGNTNAAAAAGAGCGTAATAAAGAGTCTGAAAAAGAGNNTGAAGAAGANAAGGANGAGNTTAAATTTGAAAAGGTNAATNTCTANAAGTTAGANCCNTTTTTCGTTCCGATTCTTGAAAACGGTAANGAAACAGGAAAATTTATTTCTCTTTCAGCAAATCTTTTATTAAGTAATAGNNCCTTGCATAAAGAAATAGAAAGGGTTTTGCCTTTAGTNCGTAAAAAGATATATAATATTTTGCGCAANAAAAGACCAAGTGATTTTACGNTTCATAGATCCACAATNGANCAACGNATAAAAAAGGAAATAACTAGGACTTGTAATACATTGCTNTTAACGGGTACTGGAACTGTCACTGATGTNCTTTTTACNAGCTTCATTATNAAATAAAAGNNTTTNTTTNAAAATTANTTNTAGNTGAATATATCATTCTTATTTAAATTNTAGAGGATAGATGTATGCCCACGACGNCCCAAATTAATACGCAACAANTATTACAAATGGGTACTCACACGGAAAAACTGCAGCAAACTACGCAGTCCGTAGTAAACCTTACTGCGCAACAATTAAATAAGGAGCGTGAAGCAATAGATGAAATAAAACGTAACCAGGTCCAGGAAACGAATACAACTTATTTTATTGAAGAGACAGATCCTAAAACCCGTTCAAAAAAACGAATTAGGGTCCGCAAAAATAAAGATGATCAGGAAGAAGAAAATCTCGAATCAGATGTAATCCTACCCATAGCCGTAGAGTATAATCATGGCGGCAAAATAAATATCCAAGCCTAAATCCCTCCCTTTACAATATTAATAAATAATCTGAATAATTTTAAAGACCGGTGTTTTTTTAACCGATAAGTACATAGATAAGGTAAATAGCATTTTATTTTACTAAACCCTTAATATTTTAAGTTTTTTTGGATACTAATTTTGGAAATCCCTAAGATACCAATTGAAGATTTTCTTGCAAAGACAATAAAAACATTAACGGGTGAGAAGACTTCACTCATTAATATTGGTCTTAAATTACAAATGCATACGGGTAAAGTTTTGCAAGGCAAAATACTAAATATACTGCCTAAGAAAAAAGCTATGATTTTAGTTGAGGGGAAAAAAATAATTGTAGAATTGCCTGAACATAGTCAAAAAAGGCAAGGCAATCATTTTAGTGCAGACTTCCAGAATTCCTATAAAACAGGGAAGAACATTTACTTAAAAGTTGAAAAGAGCAAGCCATCTCTAATTTTAAAAGTGATTTCATCATTTGAACAGAAATACCAAGATGAGGGATACACTACAAACCTTTCACTGAATACAAAAAATAAAATTATAAAATTTAATGATTATAAATTTCCTTTATATAAAAGTGACCCTGATAAGATTATTCATAAGGCTAAAGAACTATGGCCAGACTCTTCAAAATTTCAATCAAATGATCCTTTAGACAATAAATTTTATGGGAAGAATGAAAACCTAAAATTATCAACAACTTTTAATTCAGCGCCACCTTCTTCGCAAAAAAATCAACAAAATGAATTTTCTATAAACCTTTCGAAAAATACGAAAACTGAAAATTTTGATTTGCCAATTTTTAGGGATTTAAAATTATTACCCAATAAAATTATTCCAGTTAAAGATCCAAATGCAGTTGATAAAAATACATTGTCGGTTCAATTTAAAGACCAAAAATTTATCGTAAAAAATGATTACGCTGATTTATATAAATCTGATGTTAAAGTTCATGTTCAAATTCAAAAAGTTAAAGATATTTATAAGGCTGTCTTTGTAGATCCTTCAAAAAAGTCTAATAAACTAAAAATCAGTGAGCATATTACAACTCAGCCCAATAATATTATTTTGCGGTCCATTCAATCATTTCCAGTGAAATATTCTAATAATGATAGAAGTTTCCAAACAAAATTTTATAATGGTAATAAAAATTATGAAAATAAACTTCTTGATCCACCAGCAGATATAAAAAATATAGGATTTGAATCGCTAAAGCCTTATTTGCCTTCCAGAAAGGCAATTGGCAGATTAATTGCTGAATTAAAACTCGAAATTTTAGAGTCCCCTGTATTAAAAAATATTCCAATAAAAGCGGATTTATTAGTTCGGTTTAGGAAAACCCTTCAACAATTAACACCAAAATTGAATTCTACATATTCTGGGACTCATATTAAAAGGCAGGTTGATATATCGGGTATAAATTATGAAGCAAAAATAAAAAAGCTTTTACTGCAACCAGAAAATCCAAAGATTAGATTTGAATTAGGCAGTGATCTAAAAGGCCAACTATTAGAATTAAAGCAAATTTTAGAAGATATCATTAAAACTAATCCGGAACGAAATTTAAGTCGAATAATATTTGATTTCCAGCAAAAAATTAAAGTCGCTGTTGATAATATAGAAGTGAACCAACTCTCATTACGACTTTCTAATCAGGAAAATCAACCCTTATTATTACAAATACCTAATCCAATTGATTCAAATGATAAAACAATCAATCTTTATGTGCATAAAGATTCTAATGAAAATAAAGATGGCAAAAAATCCGATAAGGATAACTATAATCTAGCCTTTTATTTAGAGCTTTCTGACCTTGGGAATATTAAGATGAATGTTGATATGGATTCAAGCAACATGAAGGTTCGAATGGACTTAGAACGAGATGATATTGTTGAGTTTGTTCGTAATAACGCAACTAATTTTAAAAATAGTATGAAAAATAAAGGATTTAGAGCCACTGTTGAATGTTGTAATGTTAATAAGACAAGTCAAATTAAAGATAGTCTGGCAGAACTTCTGGTTAGCAATAATACATCTCTATTCAGTGTTAAAACATGAGCAAAGATATAATTCCTGAAAAAAAATCAGCTGTTTCACTTCAATATAAAAAGGGGATCAATAGAGCTCCGAGAGTAACAGCAAAAGGTCAGGGCTGTATAGCTGATAATATTATTAAATTAGCAAAGGAGAGAAATATTCCTGTTAGGGAAGACCGTGATTTGGTTAATCTACTATCGGAGGTGGATGTAGGTAATGAAGTGCCAGAATCGTTATATAAAGTGGTAGCAGAACTCCTGGCGTGGGTTTATCAACTTAATAAAGATTTTTCCAAGTCATCACATCATATAAAAGGTAAATAATTAATATGAAATAGCATAGAAACAGATCGATTTAATCTTGACCTGAAGAATCCCCTTTGATAACCTTGCAAAACAATATGTTATGTATTCTGTAAACATATAATTAGTTTGGTTCTAAGCTTTAAAATATTAGATTTTCTAACTAGAAAGCCTCCCCTTGATCAAAACGCTTCGTAGTTTTTCTTTAACTATTTCCTTTCTACTGGTTCTGTTATTTTTTTCAGTTGCCCAGGCCAGCTTTACTAATAATCCAAAATCAGTTGGTGCTTATAAATTTGTAACACCCCTCGGGCTTGAAGCTGAGGTTGATTTCTGGAAAAAGATATATTCTGAATATACAACTCGTCATGCTGTCATACATGATATGCGTAATTTGGCAATCGTTTATGAAGTTGTTTATCTGGGTAATAAACCAATGTCCCGTAGGACGAAAGAAAGAAAACTTGAAAGAAAGAAAGAAAAGTATAAAAAAATATTGCGACGGATAGCTAAAACTAAAGATAAATCATTGCTGAAAGGCGATGATCGTAGAATTTATAATCTGGTGAAAAATAATTTTCATAAAGCTTCTCGCAGGATACGTGCTCAATTAGGACTTAAAGACAGATTTAAAAAGGGTATCGAGAATTCTGGGCTTTATATGAATGAAATAGTTAGAATTTTAAGAAAAAATAATCTACCGGAAGAGTTAAGAGTTTTGCCGCATGTTGAATCTTCTTTTCAGGTTGGTGCTTATTCTAGTGCTGGAGCCGCCGGAATCTGGCAATTTACTCGTGGCACGGGCAGGTTATTCATGAGGGTTGGATATGATATTGATGAAAGAAGGGATCCAATTTTAGCTACACATGGAGCAGCTAAATTATTAAAAAAGAACTTTCAGGTAATTAAATCATGGCCATTGGCCATTACAGCTTATAATCATGGTCTTCAAGGAATGAAACGGGCAAAAAAACGGTTTGGCCCTGATATTGTTAAAATAGTAAAAAAATACAAAAGTCGCACTTTTGGTTTTGCATCTAGAAATTTTTATGCCGAATTCCTTGCGGCACTTTATGTAGTAAATAATCAAAATAAATACTTTCCTAACCTTAATATAAAAAAACCACTTNNTAGAGTNGGAATTAAACTTCCNTCCTATATAAATATAAACACCGCTATAAAATATTTTGGAATGAGCCGNGATGAAATAGCNGATGCTAATCCTNCATTNCGACGTCCGGTTCTAAATGGAGAAAAACGGATTCCTAAAGGATATTTATTTCAAGCTCCATCATGGAAAATTGAAGACCTTAATGCNCGCTATAAAAAAATACCTAAAAAGNTTCTTTACNCCAATCAACGNAGATCTAAATGGTACACGGTTAGGCGTGGTGATACTCTTTCTGGAATCGCACTTCGATTTAGAACTAATGTGAGATCTTTGAAGACATATAATAATATTGGAAGAAGAAATAGAATCTATATAGGGCAAGTATTGCAATTACCTAGGGGCAAAAGAAAACCATCCTATCGATTTTTAAATTATAACCCTAACGATCGCCCATTGGTTTATTATCGTGTTAGAAGATATGACAATCTTTCTAAAATTGCTAAGCGGTTTCGTACGGATGTACNTTATTTAGCAAAGACTAATCAGATAAAAAACCCAAACGCACTTTATCCTGGGCAAAGGATTAAAGTTCCTCAANTAGAACACTCTGTGCAACTTGCAAAACTTGATGAAGATAAAAAACCTTTTTTAGATAATTATTATCGAGTCCGAAAAAATGACAACTTATCTAAAATTGCAAAGCGTTTTGATACTGACGTGATTCACCTTACGAGTTTGAATCGTATGAAGGATCCAAACGCACTTTATCCGGGGCAAAAAATATTAATAGCCGAAATAAATCAATCTNCAGATAACGTTATGAAAACACCATTAAATATATCCAAAGACAAAGATCGGCTAGCTCAGAGTAAAGCAAATTCTTTAGTGTCAGATAAAAGCATAAATAAACCTCAGAATTCTGATNCTGGGGAATCTTTGTTGCTTGCCAAAAAATCAAAAAAATCAGAACAGTTAAATATTAATAGACCTGCATTTAAACCAGTATCTTTTTCTCTAGATAATCAACAGAGAATAGGGACCATTACTGTAGATTTTGATGAAACCTTGAGTCATTATGCAGATTGGGCTCTATTGTCCGTTAGGGAATTAAAAAAAATTAATAAAATAAATGGAAAAGGTAATATAGCAGTTCATGACAATCTCTTAATTAGTTTTCGAAAAACTGCCCCNGATAAATTTGAAGAAAAACGGCAGGANTATCANAAGGCGATACAAGAAGACTTTTTTAATAATTATGATATTCGAAAATTAGATATTCGGTCTGTTGAAAAAGGCGAAACCTTGTGGGAGATATGTAACGAGATTTATACCATCCCTTTATGGCTTCTAAGCAGCTATAATGCTGATAAGGATATTAATTCTTTGGTTGTAGGTGAGCCTATAGTAATACCTGTAATCTATCCAAAAACAGGTTGATTCATGCCACTCTATTTAATTGTAATTAGATTGTCTAATGCGGTTGTTATTGCCGTTAAATGAGCTTCTACCCTTGTTGAAATGTTATATTGACTNGGTGCCTCAAGGGTCAAGCTTATTTCTGCTCCTTTAATAAAACCGTACAATGCCATCGGCCACCAATCCATCTTAACTAGATCTTGGTTGTTATTAATTATACCTCGCTTTGCTTTCGAACCATCGATTTCATTATTTTTGTTGATTGGGATTATTGCCTTTATTGATTGCAGTATATTTAATCCTAATTCTTCATATTTTTGGTTCCTTTCTTTTTGGTAAAGNTAGTANCCATGGCTTTCATCATCTTCATGCAATTCCAAAGTCAATTCAAACTTTGAATCAAATATAGATTGTGCGAACTTAACTTCTTTTGGTGGTTTTTCACATTTAAANAGNCGGTTTAGGTCTTTTTTTTGATAATTTTCGCGAGTTCCATATTCGTATCCGTATGGGTTAATACAAGGCAAAATAGTAAATTCACAAGTATCGGCGTATTTATGATGATAATTATTTTCAAAAAATTTTAAGATGGTCTCTACTCCANCTGGTTCATCGCCATGAATNCCAGCCGAAATTAAAANACGGCGTAAATTTCCTTTNCCAATAACGANCTTTATAAGTGGATAATTTTTANTAGGTGTGTTTAGNGTATGGNTGGTTTCAATTATATTTGTTGCGGGAAGTGTTTTTTTTAATCGAATTAAAACTGAGTCAAAGTTTTTAATTTTTATAGAAGGCAACTTTAAAAACCTTTGTCAGGATATTCGCACTCTTCTTTTATGATGCAATGATTGCAATCAAAACCTCTTGCTTTGCACANATAGCGACCATGAAGAATTAGGTAATGATGTGCATTTTTAGCCCATTTTTTAGGAGTAACTCGAATTAATTCTTTTTCTGTATCCAGAACATTTTTCCCAATTGCTAAACCTGTTCTATTGGATACGCGAAAAACATGGGTNTCTACCGCTATGGTTGGATGGNCAAAACCTTCATTTAATACTACATTGGCTGTTTTTCGACCTACACCAGGAAGNGATTCNAGTTCTTCTCTGTTCTGCGGAATATCTCCGTTATGTTTATCCATTAATATTTTGCACGTTGCAATTATATTATTTGATTTTGTCGGTGAAAGACCTACTGCTTTGATAATAGTTTGAAGTTTTTTTTGACCTAAAGAAAACATTTCTTCTGGCGTGGGTGCCTTTGAAAATAATTTCTTTGTTATAGAGTTTACAGTTTTGTCTGTGGATTGAGCGCTTAAAATTACAGCTATGAGAAGTTCGAAGTGATTTTTATAATCTATTTCCGATTTAGCATTTCCTAAACTAATGGAAAGCTTTTTATATATTTTATTTATGGTTTTTCTATCCAAATGCTGGGNGTATTGATGTTTTANNGGGATTTTGCGCAGCGTACACCAACCCAATAGGATTCAGTTGGGTCTGACATTCCTCTATGCCTTGCTGTAACACGTAAATATTCATCATCTATCATCCATGAACCTCCACGGATAACATGAAAACTTTGTCTGGTAGGCCCTTTAGGATTTTTATCAGGACTTTTACTGTAGTAATTAAGAGAAAACCAATCCTCAACCCATTCCCAAACATTTCCCATCATATCGTGTAATCCCCAGGCATTAGGTGTTTTTTTGCCTACATGAGGTATTTCTCTAGGGGAATTTCCTGAGTACCACATTCGATTATCATCTATTTCATTACCCCATGGAAACCTAGATTGGCTCCCTGCGCGAGCTGCATACTCCCATTCAGCTTCCGTGGGTAGTCTTTTTCCAATTTTTTTGCAATACGCTTTAGCCTCATGCCAATCGATATGTGTTATCGGTTGCTCAGGATGACGAAATACGGAACGATTTATTTTCATTACGTCGTCCCATTTTTTTTGGGTTACTTCATAAATATCCANATAAAAACTATCTAAACAAACTTTATGGGATGGTTTTTCACGAGAATTATCATCATCGTCTTCATAAATAGAGTTTCCATTCGTTCCCATCAAAAAACAACCCGATTTAATCAGGACCATTTTATCTTGATTCGCAAAAAGAATGCTTGGAAAATATAAGGAAACTATAAATATTAATAGGCCTGTTTTTTTCATGCGGTNAATTGTACTGTTTGAATGCTAATCGGTCAAGTAATCAAGCCGTTAAAGAACACGTAAATTTCTGCAAATTTAATATATAAACCTGAAGATTTTTAGATTAATGTCGATAAATTAATAATAAATGCAAATAATTTTATATTAATTCTACTTAAAAAATGACTAATAAATATTATATTAAACTCTTGTGCTTTGGTCTTATTTTCTGTTTACATGGAAACTATGTATTTGCAGGTCATAAACATAAAATATCGTTAAANAAGTTCAAAAACCCANCAAATTGGAACAAANCATATCTTCCTGCAAATATTTTAGCAGCAAGGTTAAAACACTTATTANGTCAAGCANAAGTAGTNANTTTGCTGCCAGAGNTAAATAAAAGNCCCAACAACACTCAAGGACCTTTAAGTGATGACAGGATTAATGAAAATGGATTGCAATATTCTTATCGAGGTCAGAATAACAATAATTTATTAAATAATGCCGGCTCAAAAAGATTTTATCCATTCATAGATAATGGGTTATATAAAGGGGTTCCTAATTATCAAAATAGTAAACAAAACATAAATTACGTTAATGAACATAGAAATTTTAAGATATTGCCAATCCAAGACTCTATGGATAATCAACAAGAGGTAGAACCNAACAAAATGCCTGCTCTGGAAGTTGATCCTGTGCCTTGGCCAGTCAGAATGGGTGGTGAGCCTACGAATGGAACACTTTTTGAAATAAAAGGGCAGATCATCAAATTTAATCCTGGTACTGATTCTAATTTAATTGATAAGAATGANTTGTCAAAAAAACAAAATNATGAGNATGCAGAACTAGAAGTAATGATNCAAATTGTTCAAAAAAAGACNGGGAGAATAATTAAGGAAAAAAANTTTAAATCCTTTTCTAATTCAGGNNNAAGGNCTTTCGCTGTAGACATNGATACTCATTATGANAAGTGGAATCAAGATGAACCTAGTTCAATGAGTTTGGCTNTATCGCAACTTACCAATGAAATGGTTTCTTATATAAANAAATTACTTTTAAANTTTCCCCTTGAAGGGGACATAATCTCTTTAAAAAATGGAGAAGTTCTCATTAATTTGGGAAAACAAAATGGTGTTAAGGTAGGAGATAAATTTCATGTCTATTCTGTTGGGCTGGCTTTAAATGACCCTTTTACAGAAAACGATCTGGGTGATATCTATGTGAAAATGGGTATTGTGAAGGTAAGGCAAGCTCTGCTTGGGTATTCTAGTGCACTCACAATAGTAGGAAAAGATTTTTTTCCAGGTGATACGGTTCGTTTTATTGAAGTAAATAATTANTTTAAAATAAACCTGATAGTTTATTAAATATTGTATTCTTGGATAGCTGTAATACCGAGACTTTCTTCTTTCATTGCTTTTAGGCCATCTAACAAGGCAGAAGCACCTGCTATAGTGGTGCAATAAGGTAAATTTTGATTTAATGAACTTCTTCTTAGTGAAAAAGAATCTTGGATTGCCTGTTCTCCAAAAGTTGTATTTATAACCAAGTCTATTTTTTGGGATTCAATCATCTCAACACAATGTGGTGACCCTTCTTTCACCTTATTAATCCTATCTACTGTCGCACCAGCTTTCTTTAAAAAATCTGCAGTCCCTGAGGTAGCCAGAATTCTGTAGCCGAGTTCGTTAAGACCCTTGGCTATTTCAATTGCTTTTGATTTATCCGAATCCTTTACGCTAATAAAGGCGGTTCCTTCCAATGGGAGTTTGACACCAGTTGCTAATTGAGATTTAGCGAAGGCACGGCCAAAGCTTTTATCAATTCCCATAACTTCGCCTGTAGATTTCATTTCTGGTCCGAGCAAAATATCCACATTAGAAAATTTGTTAAATGGAAAAACTGATTCCTTAACAGAAACATGATCTGGTGATACTTCTTTTGTAAAGCCAATTTCTTTTAAAGTTTTTCCAGCCATTACACGAGCAGCAATTTTTGCGAGGGGAACTCCAATTGATTTACTTACAAAAGGAATTGTGCGAGATGCCCTGGGATTTACTTCGATAATATAAATTTGATTATTTTGTACGGCAAACTGGATATTGATTAAACCTATAACTCGAAGCTCTTTGGCCAATGCTCGAGTTTGGTTTTTCATTTCACCAACTATTTCAGGAGATAGTGAAATTACAGGAAGAGAGCACGCGCTATCACCAGAGTGAATACCAGCCTCTTCGATATGTTCCATCACGCCACCTATCACTACGTCATTACCATCTGAGATAGCATCCACATCAAACTCTATGGCATTTTCCAGAAACTTATCAATTAAGACTGGGTGTTCTGGTGAAGCTTTAACAGCATGCTGCATATAGTGCTCGAGTCTATTCTGACTGTATACGATCTCCATGGCACGNCCACCTANTACATAAGAAGGACGAACAACTACAGGNTAACCGATGGAACTNGCTATNTCTTTAGCTTCATTATATGAAAAAGCGATACCATTTTTAGGTTGTTTTAATCCAAGCTTTTCCAATACTTGTTTGAAAAGTTCCCTGTTTTCCGCTCTGTCAATATCTATTGGGCTGGTTCCAATAATTGGTGCACCAGCATTAAGCAAGGAAAGGGAAAGTTTGAGTGGCGTCTGGCCTCCCAACTGAACTATGATTCCTGTAGGCTTCTCAATTCGAATGATATGAAGAATATCTTCAAGTGTAACCGGTTCAAAATAAAGTCTATCTGAGGTATCATAATCNGTGCTTACAGTTTCTGGATTGCAGTTAACCATGATAGTTTCAAAACCATCCTCTTTAAGAGCAAAAGAGGCATGGACACAGCAATAGTCAAATTCTATTCCTTGTCCGATTCTATTCGGTCCACCGCCTAAGATCATTATTTTNTTCTTTTCAGTTNCGTTAGCCTCACATTCTTCCTCGTAAGTNGAATATAGATAAGGCGTGAATGCTTCAAACTCTGCTCCACAAGTATCTACTCTTTTATAAGAAGGAAAAATATTTAATTCGGTACGCTTTTCGTAAATATCTTTTTCAGAACAATTTAAAAGCACTGCTAAAAAAATATCTGAAAATCCATTTTCTTTTGCTTTATAAAGAANCTGATTATCAATTGACTCAATTGACTTTAAATTTTTAATCTCAATTTCTAATTCAATAATTCTTTTTAAATTATCAAGAAACCAAGGGTCTATACCCGTTAGGCTATACAGTTGATCAATTTCAATGCCACGACGCAATGCAGCGGCNACTTGCCACAATCTATCGGAGAAAGGAATNGATAGGGCGGCAATAAGTTTCTCTTTTTGCATTTCATTTGACAAGCCAATGTTATTAAGTCTGAATTGNAATGCTTCTTCAAACCCGTAGCTTCCANTTTCCATTGATCGAATTGATTTTTGTAAAGCCTCCTTAAATGTTCGTCCAATGGACATTACTTCCCCAACAGATTTCATTTGCGTTGTAAGTATTGGTTCTGTTTGTTGAAACTTTTCAAATGTAAACCTTGGTATTTTAACGACGCAATAATCCAGTGTGGGTTCAAAAGATGCGGGTGTCACGCGAGTAATATCATTTTTTATTTCATCCAATGAATATCCTACAGCTAATTTTGCCGCAATCTTCGCTATCGGAAAACCAGTTGCCTTTGAAGCAAGCGCTGAACTACGTGAAACCCTGGGGTTCATTTCAATTACAATCATATCTCCCGTATCAGGATCGATAGCAAATTGTATATTCGATCCACCCGTATCCACTCCAATTTCTCTGATGATATTGATAGCAGCATTACGCATGNTTTGATATTCTTTGTCGGTAAGTGTTTGTGCCGGTGCTACTGTAATGCTGTCNCCTGTATGTACGCCCATCGGATCAAAATTCTCAATTGAGCAAATAATAACGACATTGTCGTTAAGATCACGCATTACTTCCAATTCATATTCTTTCCAACCCAATAAAGATTTCTCAATAAGAACTTGATTGACCGGGCTTGAGCTTAAGGCGTGTTCTACTAGTGGAACGAACTCTTCTTTTGAATAAGCGATACTGCCTCCTGTTCCACCTAAGGTAAATGAAGGTCGAATAATTGCTGGGAAACCTGTTTCTTTTACAATATTCCAGGCCTCTTCAATTGAAAGGGCATGACCGCTTGGAGGAACTTTTTGGCCAATTTTGACCATTGCTTCTTTAAAAAGATTTCTGTCTTCGGCTTTTTTGATTGAATGGACCTTTGCTCCAATTAATTCGACATTATACTTATCAAGGACACCTCTTTTTTCAACAGCGAGCGCAGTATTTAAAGCAGTTTGGCCGCCCATAGTAGGGAGGAGGGCATCCGGCCTGTGCTTTTTAATTATTTTTTCTACTACGTCGGGAGTCACAGGTTCTATATAAGTATGATCCGCAAACTCTGGATCTGTCATTATTGTTGCGGGATTACTATTGACGAGAACAATTTCGTAACCTTCTTCCTTTAGAGACTTACAAGCTTGGGTTCCTGAATAATCGAACTCACAGGCCTGACCAATAATGATAGGGCCAGACCCGATCAGTAATATTTTTTTAATGTCAGTTCGCTTTGGCATTAGTTGCTGTAAATATCTGAAGCGTTAATTTGACGAGAACGTTCCCACTTTAAATTCATATATGCAAATTTGTTAATTAATTTGTTTATTAGTTCATTGCCATCAATTTTGATTTTTTCAACCTTTAGGGTAACAATATCTTTTTCTAAAATCTGAATTACTTTGCTTGTGTCATTTTTGTTGTTTTGCAAATCTGATAATTTTTGATTTAGCCTTGTTTTATTAGAACCGGTGTTACTTAACTTTTCATTTATTTTTTCAATTTTAGCTACCTGCTTTTCTAAAATTTTATTTTCCTTGTGTAGTAGTTTTTCAATTTTCCTGAGGTCCTTTTTATGCTGATTTTGTATTTTTTTAATTAATTTTATTTGTGGCTTGATAAACTTATGGACTTCCAAGGGATGGAAGCAGTAATTACCTGTAAAGCAAAACTGATCTTTATAAGAAATTATTCTGCCTTGAAAAATATCATTTTTTCTGAAGATCAGTTGGGAGTCTATTTCCTGTACAGTGTATATTTCATCTGAAAAAAGATTTAGAATTTTTACTTCTTTTTCTTTGATTGCTTTAACCAGAAATAAACTGTTGATAGTTGTTGAAATATTTTGAAAGGCTTCTAGTTTTTCTTTTGACCATTTGGGCTGATTTTCTTCAATAAGGACTTCTATTAAGATCTTTGATTTTTCGGGGAGGTAATTATCAAACAAATACCATTCCAGAAATAAACCCATTCTTGTATTGAAGGATTTATCATCTTCAAAGATTTCACCGGTTTCTTTCTGATACTGTTTTTTTGCTTCTAAAATTTTATTGGAAGGAATTGATTGAGCAGCAAATTCATATAGATCCTCTAATATTTCTGATGGCATTAATTATTTTCTTTCATAAGACCAACAAATTTATCAAATAAATGATCTGAGTCATGTGGGCCAGGGGATGCTTCCGGATGATATTGGACTGAAAATAATGGCCATTGTTTATGCTGTATTCCCTCCACGGTTTCATCATTTAGGTTTGTTGATGTAACTTCTACGTTATTTTGTAGTGAATTTGGTTTTACAGCGAAACCATGGTTTTGTGATGTTATCTCTACTTTTCCTGACTGTGAATCCATTACAGGTTGGTTTCCTCCATGATGACCAAATCTTAATTTATAAGTACTTCCATTTAGTGCCAGGCTCAAAATCTGGTGGCCCAAGCAGATTCCAAATATAGGAACCTTATCCATCACTGCCTTTACATTTTTAATTGCATACGGTACAGCAGCTGGATCTCCTGGTCCGTTAGACAAAAATACTCCATCCGGTTTTTCAGCTAAAACCTCATCCGCTGGTGTGTTTGCGGGGATTACCTTTACTTTGCAACCAGCACGAGTCAATTTCCTTAAAATATTTCTTTTAACACCAAAATCATAGACCAATACTTTGTGTGGACGATCCTGTGTGGTCTCTAATTGGGTTTGGCCTTTTTGAATCACCCATTCGCTTTCATTCCACTCATAGGGTTTTTTACAGGTCACTTCCTTGACCAAATCTCGACCTATTAAACTTGGAGAGTTACGTGCTTTTTCAATTAATTTTTGAGGGTCGCTGGTATTTGTAGAAAGGACGGCTTGTTGTGCGCCCTTATCACGAATTCTGCGAGTTAATGCACGGGTATCTATTCCCTGAATACCAAAAACATTATTTTCTTTTAAAAACTCTTCTAAATTTCCACGTGACCGCCAGTTACTTTGCACCCTGCTTAATTCTTTAATTATAAATCCCGATAAATAGGGGCGGTCTGATTCGAAATCCTCTGGATTGATTCCGTAGTTCCCGATTAAGGGGTAGGTCATTACCACCATCTGCCCGCAGTAGGAAGGGTCGGTGATAATCTCCTGGTAGCCAGACATGCTTGTATTGAACACTATTTCGGCTTCTACTTCCTTTTCTGACCCAAAATGTTCACCTTCATAAACTTTTCCATCGGCAAGGACTAAAACGGCTTTCATATATTTAATAATGTTTAGTTAATTTAAAATTTATTTGGACTTGAAAATTGTTTTGCCATTTACAATCGTTTGCAGAACTTTTCCCCTTACCTTCCAACCTTTATAGGGCGAATTTTTGCTTCGAGATTTAAATTTACTAGGATCAATCGAATACTCCTCTTTTTCTTTAAATAATGTTATATCCGCTTTTTTCCCAACCCCTAATGTTCCAACCTCTAAACCGAAAATACGACTAGGTTGGAACGTAAGCATGTCGATGGCTTTTTCAAGGGAAATAATATTTTTATCGACCATTTTTAAAGTCAATGGCAAGGCGGTTTCAAGCCCAACGATACCGAAACAAGCCTTGCTAAACTCAACCTGTTTGTCAACAAGATCATGCGGGGCATGATCTGTTGCTATGATATCGATGGTTCCGTCCCGCATTCCTTCTTGTATTAACTCTATATCGGATTCAGTTCTAAGTGGTGGGCTCATTTTTGCATTGGTGTTATAACCTCTGCACGCTTCATGAGTTAGAGTAAAGTGATGCGGTGCAACTTCGCATGTAACAGGTAAGCCTTTTGCCTTAGCCTGTCGGACCAATTCAACAGCACCACCACTACTGATATGGGCAACATGAAGTCTACCACCTGTTTTTGGGAGAAGGGATATGTCTCTATGAACCATGATATCTTCTGCCTCGGTGGGCATTCCTTTTAGACCGAGTTCTGTTGAGACTACACCCTCATTCATGCTGCCGCCTTGAGTCAACTCAAGGACTTCACTGTGTTGTATGCATGGCAAACCAAACATTTTGCTGTATTCCAGTGCACGGCGCATAATCTCACTGTCACTGACTGGTAGGCCATCATCTGAATAACCAATACAACCTGCTTCTTTAAGTTCACCCATATCGGAAAGTGATTTACCTTTTAAACCTTTCGTAATAGCCCCAATGGGTAAAATGTTGATGTTAGACGTTTCTTTTGCCTGAGCTAAAATAAAATCAGTGACGGAACGATTGTCATTTACCGGGGAGGTATTTGGCATTACCGCGACAGTAGTAAATCCACCAGCAGCAGCTGATTCACTACCTGTTTCTATAGTTTCTTTATACTCATGACCAGGTTCCCTGAAATGAACATGCATATCACAAAACCCTGGTGCAACAACTGCTCCCTGAGCGTCTATGATTTTCGCATCTTCTATATCTTTTAATTTTTCCTTGGGTTCTACCGCCTCAATTTTTCCTTTGTTGATGAGCAAATCAAACTTGCCGTTTTTTTGATTACCTGGATCTATGAGGTGACCGTTTTTAATTAGAGTTCGCATCGCTCTCACCTAAAAGTAGATAAAAAAGAGCCATCCTTACCGCGACTCCATTGGTTACCTGATTTAAAATTAAGGAACGTGACCCCTGTAATACATCTAACGAAATCTCAATTCCTCGATTCACGGGTCCAGGATGAATAATTAAAGTGTCATCGCTTACATTAGCCAAATGCTTTGCTGTAAGACAAAAGTAATTTGAGTATTCCCTTAGACTTGATAACAGACCTTGGTTTTGTCTTTCCAGTTGAATTCGCAGAATCATTATGACATCCGCATCTTTAATTCCTTGTCCCAGGTCATAGCAAACATCGACCCCCATTTTTTCTATTTCAACAGGGATCAGGGTAGGGGGGGCAACGACTTTTACCTTCATTCCCATAGTTTGCATTGCCTGAATATTGGATCTTGCAACCCGGCTGTGAGTGATATCACCAACAATAGCGATCTTTAAACCTTTAAAGGTCCCTTTATGCTCACGTATGGTTAGTAAATCGAGAAGTGATTGGGTGGGGTGCTCGTGCATTCCATCACCCGCATTAATCACCGGACAGTTTACAAAATCAGAGATAAGAGAGGGGGCTCCAGAACAATTATGTCTTACAACCAGAATATCAGGGCTCATTGCCTCGAGATTTTTGGCCGTATCGATCAGGCTTTCGCCTTTAACTATGCTGCTACCAGCACCGGAAATATTAATTACATCAGCGCTCAATCGTTTTCCCGCGATTTCAAATGAAGTACGGGTTCGTGTACTAGGCTCAAAGAATAGGTTAATGATGGTTCGTCCCCTAAGAGTTGGTACCTTCTTGATAGCACGTGTAGAAATTTCCTTAAAAGAATCCGACGTATCCAGGATTGTTTCTATATCATTTACACTAAGATCTTTGGTCGTAATTATATTTTGATGACTTAGGGTCGCGGTCTCGGTCATTTTTCAGGCTCCTGTATAATGACCTTATCTTCTTTATCATTTTCTTTTAAATGGACCTGAACGCGCTTGGATTTAGGCGTTGGGATATTTTTTCCTACATAATCGGGCCTTATGGGCAGTTCCCTGTGGCCTCTGTCTATTAAAACGGCCAATTGTACGGATGCCGGTCGGCCAAAATCCATTAAGGCATCAATCGCCGCACGAATGGTCCTTCCTGTAAATAATACATCATCACAAAGAACCACATGTTTTCCTTCGAGGGCAAATGTGATTTCGGTTTTTTTAAGTTGTGGTTTTTGAAGGCCCGTTCCAACATCGTCCCTATAAAGGGTAATATCCAATGCTCCAACAGCAACATCGGCACTTTCTATATCTTTTATTTTTTGTTTGAGGCGATTGGAAACAGTGACTCCGCGAGTACGAATTCCTATCAATGCGATATTTTCGGCGCCCTTATTTCGCTCAAGGATTTCATGCGAAATTCTACTTATAGCCCGAGCGATTTCTTTTTCGTTTAATAAAATAGAGCTCATTTTGAAATGGGAAAGAGATAAATGGGGTCAAAAAAAAACCTCCTATAGGCCAGAGGTGACCAGATAGAAGGTAGATGTATACTTTCAAAATCCATGAATTTTCCCTTTATAGTCTCTCTGGACTATTTAAAAGAGTTAAGTAACATTTAAAGTTTAGCAGAGTTATTCTTTAAGTCAAGCCGGATAAAATTATATGGGTGATTGATTAGGAATTTCATATTTACTCCTAAGCCTTAATTTTTTTTAATCCTAAATGGATTTGAGAGAATAGACATTATTTTGAGAATAGCATTATCAATAATATTAAAAAAACTATTAAAATATAATATTTATATATTAAACTAGAAATAGAATTAGATATTTTTACGAGGGAAATAAAGATCAATGTTGAACAAATTGAATAAAGTAAAAAGGCAGTTCATATTGGCGATATTTCTTTCATTAGCATTTATCTTTCCACCACCGACAACAGCACAATCGGCGAACCCGCACTTAAATGAGATACCCGCAGCACCGCCAACGGTAGCACCACCAACGGCAGCAATACCCCAATCAGAACAGTTGGTAAGATCAGGACAAGAGTACACATTCGACGCATTAAACAGCCTAATATAAACGGAATGCCGCGAAAAGCTTGAAGCAGAATGCGAGGCTGGTATTATCCCAAAAAAACAGGCTGACGGCGCTGGTGGTTGTTATACAACTAGGGTTTATTATTGTTATTTGAGGGGTATGAAAGGTTGTAATAACAATAATGAGGGTACGTTTAGTGTGGTTAATTCATCGGTGCACGAGGTTCCTCTATATAGCCATTACAAAGAGACGGCAGGTTGCCAGTGTATTAAATACGAGAATTTTGGTGGTACAGAAACTTGTATGATGCGCGCACAATGTGGCCCAGCAATGGACGAGAATGGTTTGAAACCTTATCAGAAGGATGCGCGGCACTCGTTCAAGATGTGTTTGGTTGATAAAAAGTTTTCCCTACGCAACATTTGCCCGGCCGGTTACCCATGCAATTTTCCCGATGAATCACAAGTCCCTGGCTCACCGGGTTTACGGCAAGATCACGAAGGCACGCAATTTAGATATGAAGGCAGAACTAACGGTGGGCCACCACAACTGGCATCACCGGCGAACCCGCACTTAAATGGGATACCTGCAGCCGCATCGTGCAACACTGGACATGGGGGACAGAATTGTAAACAACATCAGCATCTTCAACTGTGTCTCAAAGGCACACCCGGAACGAAAGGACGTCACTGGATATGTCTGCACAATCGGGGTAAGAAATGGGTTCCCGTGGGCGGAGGTACAAAGGCAAGGGCGGATAAAGCACTAGCTTGGGAAAAACAGAATGCTTCAGCGGGTACTGCGGAACCAGACTCCGACAGGATCATTATATACAACAATCGTGGCAGCTACTCTGGTGAACGTAAGTGCATGCTGCGCGGTACCAAGCCATGTCCCAATTGTCCTGGCGGCATAACCGCTGCTGAGACGGACGTCCGGAAGCCTTGGCTTACTGATTGCAGAGATCAAAACGGACATGTATGTGATGATAAAAGTTTGTGCCAATAAAGCTGGGTCTTACGTTCGAGAAAGTTTGCTATAGTCTTCGGGGCTACTGATAGCCCCTTAGGCTCAAGACTTTATTTTACAATAACTAAAATTAACAGAGATTATAGAGAAAGACTATTAGTGACTACCCTTTAACCTTTTTCCATTTTAGAGTCACGTTTCCTTTTCTTACTTTGACTTGACAGCCCAGTCGCATACCTTCTTCGAGGTCTTCCTCAAGTAAATAATCCTTTTCTTCATCGGTGATACGTGAA